>JBJKPE010000001.1:0-6754 GCA_046706685.1 Thermodesulfovibrionales bacterium
TCATTACCCCGAACATCTACGTCGTATTCGTTTCAAAGATACCGAGAGAGGCAAGACGCTGATCTTTCTTACCAACAACACAACCCTCCCGTCACTCACAATCGCTGCCCTTTACAAAAGCCGCTGGTAGATCGAGCTGTTCTTCAAATGGATCAAGCAGCACCTTCGCATCAACCGGTTTTATGGCACATCGGAAAACGCAGTGAAGACCCAAATCTGGATCGCCGTTTCCGTGTATGTGCTCATCGCTATCATCAAGAAAAAGCTCAATCTCGATGCTTCCCTTTATACATTGTTACAGATACTCTCGATCACCTTATTCGAGAAAATGCCCTTGCAACAAGCATTTCAGACTATCGGAGAACGCTCATTTATGCTCGAAAACAAAAACCAGTTGAATTTATTCAGTTCTTAACCGGACACTAGTGATTCGGAAGCAGAGTTCAGTCACGGCCTCTGTCCTGACTGTGCAAAAAAACTGTACCCTAAATATTTCGATAATGGGGGGAAGGAAAATCTGTAGGTCCCTTCATCTCTCCATGCGCCCCGGAAAGAGGAGGAAAGTCTCCGCAATTGGGAAGTTCCGCCGTTGCATAATGCTGACTGGCTTTTCCGAATTGCCTCTCAGATTGAATGGTCTCTGTCCCGACCCAGGTTTTGAGGATTGTGAACAGGGGGGATGGCAACCCGACACGCGACCAAATTTGTTTTGATATGTATTTCCCATAAACCGTATATAATGAATATAAATGTTACACAGTTTTCCGCCATTCTCAGTGTACAGAAGTCGAATTCATAAGCGAGCAAGTCATGCACTCTTTTCAGCTTCATGTCCCTATTCTTGCTTCTTTAGAGTATGCGAGAGATGAAAGAGAAGGGCGATGAGCCCGGTTGTCGCAACTGCGCTACATGCTGTACTGATACTTTGATATTGGCACTGGCGATGATCCTGACTCTATGTGGGTTCGCGTCAGTTTTCGCGAGAATGCCCCGTTTACCATGGCTTTCCATAACAGTTACCGACATTTATCTATTTGTCGTATTGATGCTGGCCGCCATTCGTGCGGACGTAAAGCACAAGACTTATTCTCATAAATATGGAAAAAATCTTATAGACTGTATACTCCCCAGCGCGTCTGCAGGAATTTTTGTTGTCTTGTTCATGATATTGACCATCGTTTCTTCGTTTGCCGGCCTCTTTCTATCGTTCGGAGGAGATAGAAATTTTTCCACGAACATTTCGTGTCCCACAGATGCCCTGTACTTCAGTTTGGTGACAATAACTACAGTGGGATACGGAGATATTACCCCTTGCAGTGTGCACGCAAAATTGTTAGTAATGGGTGAAATCAGTAACGGCGTTTTATTGTTACTTGGAATATTTCCTTTATTGATCTCAAGAATATCGGATTTTTCTCCAGATTGAATTGCTGGCATCGGGACAAACTCATTCCCTTCCCCCCCAAAAAAATAATTTCATCTTTGGCCAGATCATGAAATATAAATCTGTTATCCCTTCCCAGCCGTAAACTTCGGAACCTTCGCAGCCTTAATCCTGACAGCCTCTCCGGCCCCCGGGTTTCTGCCGTTCCTGGCCGCCCGCTTGGAAATCGAGAACGTCCCGAAGTCGGCCAGCGCGACTTTATCGCCCTTCTTCACCGTCTTCTTTACCCCGTCAATGAATGAATGCAACGCCTTCCCCGCCGCCGCTTTTGAAATGTCCGCTTCCTTCGCCATGTGAAGCCCCCCTGAAATGATATTCATACGACCGCCCGGAGTCTACTTCTGGCGCTCTACCGGAGTCTTACGCCTCGACCCACTTAAGCGATTGAAATGAAAAACAGACGACTATCTCTGATCAAATGAGATCTCCGACAAATAGGTAGGTCGTTTTTTGCCAGTCATATAGTAAAATATACGCACTGACTCATGAGAAAGAAACTATCGAAATGCGACAAATAGAGCCACTCTCCTTTTTCACTGAAGCCAGAGTGTATCAACCGATTGGAGGTTAGCATGGCACGTATAGAAGGAATTCGAATCAAAAATTTCCGCGTCTTACGTGACATTACGCTGGGAAAACTTTGGAATTTGCAAATGGCTGAACCTTTAACTCCGATGACGGCTGTTATAGGCAAGAATGGAGTCGGGAAAAGTTCCTTGTTTGATGCCTTTGGCTTTTTAGCCGACTGCCTAAAATCAGGCGTGGAAGAAGCGTGTGATCTGCGTGGACGAGGTGGTTTCCAGCGCGTCAGATCGCAAGGAGTTCAAGGTCCTATCGAATTTGAAGTCTACTACAGGGAAGAGGGTAATGCCAGGCCAATTACTTACGAACTGGCTGTCAATGAAGATTCAACTGGTCGTCCTTTTGTGCAGAGAGAAAGGTTGAGACAACGGAGGAAGGGCCAAAAGAGTGGCTGGCCATTTTCATTCCTTGTTTTAAATGATGGGAAAGGAGTTGCCTGGAAGGGAGAACAAGAGGGACGTAAAATCGACGAAGACAAGAGCCATGTTGACATTTTGGAGTTGATCAAGTCTGTTGAGGAGACACAACAAGAAGAAAGTCGCGAAACAGAAATAGTCGAATTGGAGGATTCCCGCAAACTTGGCATTGCTACGCTTGGCTCGCTAAAGCAGCACCCTCGGATATCCGCATTTCGTCGTTTCATTGAAGGGTGGTATCTGAGCTATTTCACGCCCGATGCTGCTCGCAGTCTGCCTCTAGCTGGCCCGCAGAAGCATTTAAATATTCATGGCGACAACCTTGGAAACGTCGTTCAGTTTATGGAGCGCGAACACCCGAAAAGATTCCAAGCTATTCTTGACCGAATAGCCAGCAAGATCCCCGGCATCGGGAAGATCGATACTGACAGAACGGCCGATGGTCGTCTATTACTTCGCTTCAACGACAAAGGATTCAAAGATCCCTTTTATGCTCAACAAATGTCAGATGGTACTCTTAAAATCTTTGCTTATTTCTTGTTATTAGAAGACCCGGCGCCGCCTCCGTTCCTCTGCATTGAGGAACCCGAAAACGGTCTCTATCATAGATTGTTGGAATCCCTCGCGATGGAACTCCGCAACCATGCTACCGGACAAAAAGGCAGTTCCCAAATATTCGTAACCACTCATCTGCCTTATTTTGTAGATGCGTTATCTCCGGAAGAAGTTTGGATTTTGGATAAAGGAGAGGATGGCTTTTCCATCATAAAGAGAACCAGCGACGACGAAATTGTGAAAAACATGGTTAGTGAAGGCCTCCCTTTGGGAGGACTGTGGTATAGCGACTATCTGGATATGAGATGACATCGTGCATTTCGAGATTTTAGTCGAAGATCAATCTGGCAAGAAGGCTCTTGCTATACTTATCCCAAAGATTATTGGCGATACTCACACTTTTCGCGTCCACTCATATAAAGGCATCGGCAGAATCCCTAAGAATATGCGAGACGCAGACGATGCAAGCAAGCGTATATTACTGGATAACTTACCCAAATTATTAAAGGGATATGGAAAGACTTTCACTAGAGGCCAGGACTACAAAGCAGCCGTAATTCTTGTTTGTGATCTGGACAATAAATGTCTGAAAGCATTTCGGAGAGACCTGTTTTCAATTCTCGACGCATGCAACCCCGCTCCCGAAACTCGCTTTTGTATAGCAATAGAAGAAGGTGAAGCATGGTTCTTAGGTGATTTAGATGCTGTGAAGGCAGCATATCCCAAAGCGAAAGATGAAGTGCTTGCATCCTATAAGAGTGATAGCATTTGTGGAACATGGGAGAAGCTGGCTGATGCAGTTTACCAGGGCGGTACATCGGCCTTGTCGGCCAAGGGTTGGCAAGCGATAGGGACGGAAAAATCAAGATGGGCTGAGGAAATCTCGCCCCACATTCGCGCTGATACTAACCAGTCACCAAGCTTCCAATATTTTTGTAGAAAAATGAAGGAATTGGCTGGAATTATCTAATGAGAGAAATTTGGCACGTTGCCATTTTGGCAACTTATCCTCTCCCGATGTTATGAGAGCCGGCCTCGACACCCGTTCCCTCTGTAAGCAGCATATCGCCGACCAGCATGACGGCTGATGGTGCGAGCCACACACTGACGATCTACGGAAGCAGATTCCAAAGCGGCAATATCGTGCAGTTCAAGTGGGGAGTTCCGCCAAATAACGGAGTGTGGAACGACGGCAACTTGCCCAGCATAAACAGATCCAGTCAGATGACGGTCAGTATGAACCCCGGCACGGTCACCGATACCATCTACGTGAGGGTCTGCCGCTCCTCATCGCAAACAACGAGTGCTGACTGTTCCTCTGGGACTCAGTACGTGACGGTGAGTCCTTGAAGTTTACTGTCTTTCGGGTCTTTCGGGATCGGACCGAGATAACTCATGGTGGAATATAAGGGGGGCAGTCGGAAGCGCCAGGATAGGCTGGTATCGAGTAGAGGATGAAAAAGCCTATGCTCAGGTATTGGGCATTCTTGCTGCCTGTATAAAGAAACCCATGCTTTTCCGGCAGAGTCAGGGATATAATTCTGAAAGGAATCTTCTATTGCCAATGAAGTAAGTAGCACAACCGGATAACGGCACAAAAATCAGTGCGGGGCTTCGCCGCAATATTTACAGCCTTGCCCTGCCGTATCACAGATTTCTTCTATTGTTCGTCCGTGCCGAAGAACAGTAAATACTGCGTCGGTATGACCAGGCTTTCCGTCCATAGCTTCCTGCATCGTCTGGCAGCCCTTTACGCTGATCTTCACCTCTTCATCTTCAGGTAATGGGCGCCTTTCCTTCTTATCAATCACCTTTTCACTATTTGACACAATGATGGGACGCGGCTTGTATGTCTTCCAGCCTTTCAATCTATTATTTTCGAAATAGAGTGAAACGCCTATTTCATAATTTATTGTCTGTACATCGTAAGTCTCCGGTTTGACGAAGCTTTGTCCGTGTTCACCGTAGCCGCCCGTTATTCTTCCCCCAGCCCACCGCTGTTTAACCTCCTCTTGGCTCATACCAGGGGCAAGCGGGCGGAGGTATATTTCATATTCTGGAATCCTGACTTCGGCGAGTTTGCGTTCAATGTATTTGTGGAGGTCATCGAAAGACCAGTTGAACTCTACACTCTTGATGAGAGGTTCAAGGCCGGAAGTTCGTCCGGCCTGGATAGGCGGCTCCGCTCTTAGATCTTTATTCGTATAAACTCTGTCTTCTGGAAATGCCGAAGCCGCAATCAACAATAAAAGGATGCTCAGAATTACTATTTTATATGTTGCATTCTGCGCTTTATGATACCGATATTTCACGCTTGAACATTCCCCCTGGAAAGTATATCACACTTAATCCATCCCATTAGGTGTCTCCCCATCCACCCTCCATGTCTTTTCTCATCTAAAGACTGAAGCGTCATAAGAAAATATTTTCACGTTCTGCCCAACCATGAAACGCTTTTTTGATACGAATAGATGCGTGAAGGCTTACAAGCCGGTCTTTGCGTGGGTATGAGCAGCGAAGCGTTCCTTGATGATTTTGAGTACGGCAGCGTGCCCTGAGAAAGCGTCGATGATCGATGCTGAATGTGGACACAATGAGGACACCGAGGCCACAAAAAAAGGGACTCACTTTTCTTCAGTGAGCCCTTTTTTATTTTAAATCCAATGCTTAAAGTGGCGCGCCCTGAGGGAGTCGAACCCCCGACCTGCGGATTCGTAGTCCGACGCTCTATCCAGCTGAGCTAAGGGCGCACATATTAACTAACCGTTCTTCAAGCCTTTCACCAGCACTATGCCGTACTTCGCGTGCTCGAAAGGATGAATATTATGAAGTTCGGGTCTGGCATAGATCCAGCCCCACTTCTTGCCCGCCGGAGGAAATATCTGGTTCTTCCCTTCGTCGACCCTTATTCCTGCCGCGGGATTGTTCGGCTCGCCGGACTTCGAGGTCAAAGTTAGTCCCTGCATCTGGAAGTCAGGCAGGAAATCGCCCACAAAAACCGTAAGGTCGGAGCTCGGGATCTTGAACTCGCTGTGTAAACCCACCGTGTACTCGGTAATCTTCTTGGTCGTCTTGTCCTCCACTGCGATCACAACGGCCTTCCATTTTCCCTTGACCGAGTCCGGAACAACCACGTTCGTCTCACCCTTCGGCACTACCACCTGACCTGGCGGCATCTGTCCGGGCATGCCGGCCTGGGGACCGGCCTGGGGCATCTGCTGTCCAGGCATGCCTGGCTGCGGAGCGGGCTGCTCCTGTTTCTTCTGACATGCACCGACCGCTGCCAGCAGGGAAAGACTGCATACAACAGCAAGAAATTTCTTTTTCATCCGGGAATCCTCCTTTGAGCTAAAATTCAGTGATCTTAGCCTTCGTCCTTAATATTCCTAATTATTCCAGTCTCTGAAATGGCGGAGAGGCAGGGATTCGAACCCTGGGTGAAGTTTTACCTCCACAACCGCTTAGCAGGCGGCTGCCTTCGACCGACTCGGCCACCTCTCCCAAAACACTATATAATACTTCAAACCTTACACTTTGTAAAGAAAACCGGGGAGCCCGGTGGTCTCCGAAAAAAGTTGGCTCCCTGAAAACCTCCTTTTTGAAACAGAGGAGACTGGGGAGATCTTCCGAAAGATGATATTCCTGGATATTCCCCCTTCGGCATAGGGGATGAAGGGGGAATATTCAGGACGCTTTGTTGCCTTGCCTATAAATCTGTCGCAGACCCGGGGAACACGAAGAAAGATTCCGGACAAGC
>JBJKPE010000002.1:0-3003 GCA_046706685.1 Thermodesulfovibrionales bacterium
AGTCGGCCACTGTGACCAACGCTCTTACCACTACCGTAAGTGCGACAGGCTGTAACTAAGCAGTAGAAGTTCTGATGTACAAAGGCAGTCCCGGAAATTTCGGGACTGCCTTTTTTTTATGTTCAAACGAGTGATTTCCTGTAATCTCCTCTCCGCGGCTCAGTGTCTCCGTGGTGAATAGGCAGGCTCCTGCCTGCTAGAGTAGTGCGGCTTAAATCTCTTTACTCGTGATTGCTCAATACGCCCTTACCCACGTTTGCCTATCGCCTATCACCTGTGTTGGTATATTCGATCTGAGACAATGATCGGCCAAATGGGTTAAAATACACAAAATCATGAGGTTCCAGCATTCCAGAGCGTTTTTCCTTTCGGTGGTCGTTCTGATCCTGCTCCTTCTTGCCGGCTGTCCGGGCAGGAGAGAGGTTTCAGGCAAGCAGAGGATCGAAGAAAAGGCAGGTCCGGGTCATACCTTCGTGATCGCACTTCTTCCAAGGGAGAATATCTTTTACCAGAAGAGGCGCTATGACCTGCTGGCGGACTACCTGTCCAGGAACCTTGGTGTAAATGTGAAGACAAGGCTCCTCGACAGTTACGACTCTGTCTATAACGAGATGTCGACGGGAAAAGTCGATGCCGCTTTCTTTGGCGGGCTGAGTTACGTGGTGATGGACTCGAAGATCGACATAGATCCTATCGCCCGGCCCGTTTACAGGGACGGAAGATCAAGCTATCGTGGCGTCATATTCGCACGCAGGGACAGAGGAATAACGGGGAACATCTCCACATGGAGGGGGAAAAGGATAGCTCTTGCCAGCAAGTCGACCACCTCGGGTTATTTATTCCCGAGATGGTATCTCCACAATAGAGGGGTGAAAGAGTTCAGTGGTTATTTCAGCCGGATCTTCTATGTCGGAAGTCTTGATGCCGCCATCGATGCAGTAATGGACAACAAAGTCGACATTGGATGCTCGACCGACCGGCTTTTCGATAAGTACCTGATCAAGAACCCGGCAGCAAGGGGCAGCCTGCTGATACTTGCCATATCTGGGCCGTTTCCTTCGGGTACTCTCGGGGTAAAAAAAGGCAGTCTTGACACACACATCGAGAAACTGCTGAAAGAAACCTTGCTTGGAATGGACAAGACGGACGAGGGGAGGGCCGTCCTTTCATCAATGAGGGCCGCCCGCTTCATCGAGACGCGTAAATCCGATTATGACCATATCGCTGATATGATGGCAGACCTTGGGCTTGGACCGGATTTCTTCGAACTCGGCGGGATCGGCCGTAATGTCAGCGACGGGCAATCGGGAAGGCCATGAAAAAGAAGCTGATCACGGGTGTTGGAATCATTACCATCATCTTTGTCGTCACCGGAGTCTTTATCTTCACTAAACTTCGCCTCGTAACCTCCAGCGAGGAGATCAGGGATAGCCAGGAGAAGGTGATGGACAAATATGGCGAGATGATGATTCATCTGAGAAGCGCGCAGGCCGACTTATACAGGCATGAGGCCGGGTACAGCCAGGACATCGACAGTCTTGCTGAAAACATACTCAGGGTAGAGGATGCATTGTCTGCCATCAGAACGAGCTATGCGAGTCTTGAAGCCGCGTCATGCAACAGCTGTCATCCTGTAGGACCCAAGGTCGCTGCCCTCCTGATGCGCCTCGACTATGCATCGGACCATCTTCGGAACTACGAACAGAAAATAAGTATCATCGCCACCACAAGGGATATAAAATTGGCGACATCCTGGGAAAATGAGGCGACGGAAGAGGGAAACAGGCTGCTGAACATAGTCGGAGGCGCGTCGGAGGCGACTGCCGCAATGACCAGACACATCGATAAGCTGCAATTGGCCTCCCTTGAGCAGTCGGCATATTCGATCTTCATTGCAATAATCTTGAGCGCTCTCTCATCTCTGACCGTGATTTTGCTCCTCATGCGGTCAATAGGCGAGGGGTTAAATAAACTTATCGGCGGAATAGAAAAGGTCTCCTCGGGCGAGTACGGCTCGAAGGTCGACGTCTCATCGGATGACGAGATAGGATTCCTGGCGAATAAATTCAATGGGATGACGGCCAACCTGGACGAGGTGACCCGCCAGAAGGATGCTCTGATGGAAGAATTGCGACAACTGAACAATAGTCTGGATGAGAGGGTCCGCGAAGCTGCGGAGGAACTGAACATGACCCATGAACAAATGCGCCGTGCAGAAACTCTCTCGGCGGTGGGCACCCTGGCTTCAGGAGTCGCCCACGAGCTTGCGACCCCCATGGGCTCGCTTTTGAGTTATGTCGGGATGATAAAGAAGTCGAAAGAGGGCGGGGACGGAATAGCCGAGGAGATGGGCATTATCGAGAAGGAACTTATGAGGTGCAGGGACATACTGACGGGGATGCTGTCTTTTGTCAGGCCGCCTGAAAAGGAAAGGATAATTATGGACGTCAACGTCATGCTGCGCGAGATCATCCAGCTTACAAAACATCAGACAAGGTCGCGCAAGATATCGGTGAGTGAAAGCCTCGATCCCTCCCTCCCATTGATCCCGGCCGTTCCGGGCCAGCTTAAACAGGTCTTCCTGAATCTCATAATCAACGCGATCCAGGCCATGCCCGGAGGTGGCCAACTGGAGATTGCAACGTCTTTCGCAAGTGAAGCTAAGAAGGTGTATGTGAAGATATCGGACACGGGAAGCGGGATCCCCAAAAGTGACATAAACAGGATATTCGAGCCGTTTTATACGAACAAGAAGGAAGGGACAGGTCTCGGCCTGTCGATAAGCTACGGCGTCGTGAAAGGCCTTGGCGGAGACATAGAGGTGGAAAGCGAGGAGGGGAAGGGTACGACCTTCATTATCTCCCTGCCGGTTTCCAGAGGTGGGATTGCAGAAGAGGCCGGAAAGGACGAAGACGTGGCCGCAAACAGCTAAAAAGAGACCGGGAATGACGGCAGGGAGAACATGGATTCCGGATTACTACCTCGGGAATGACGGCAGTGGAT
>JBJKPE010000003.1:0-6550 GCA_046706685.1 Thermodesulfovibrionales bacterium
GTCTCTCTGAAGGCGGATTTATTCTTTTTCCTTGTCATTTCAGTTTCAGGACGGCGAGAAAGGCCTCCTGGGGGAGTTCGACCCTTCCTACCTGCTTCATCCTTTTCTTGCCCTCCTTCTGTTTTTCAAGCAGTTTCCGCTTACGGCTGATATCGCCGCCGTAACACTTGGCGATAACGTCCTTTCTGAGCGCCTTGACGCTTTCCCTGGCTATTACCTTGCCGCCGATCGCAGCCTGGATGGCCACCTCGTACATCTGCCTTGGGATAATCTCTCTCAGCTTCTCCGTCAGCTGCCGCCCTTTATAATACGCCTTGTCTTTATGAACTATCAAGGAGAGCGCATCAACCGGTTCACCGTTGATGAGTATGTTTAGCCGGGTAAGGTCCGCCTCCCTGTACCCGAGAAACTCGTAGTCCATGGAAGCATAGCCCTTCGACAAAGACTTCAGCCGGTCATAAAAATCCCAGAGGATTTCATTCAGAGGGAGTTCATATTCAACTTTCACCCTGTCGCTTCCAACAAACAGGAAGCTCTTCTGGACACCCCTTTTTTCCTGGCAGAGGTCAAGGATATAGCCGATGAAATCTGAAGGGACAAAAATCGTGGCGACCACAAAAGGCTCCTCTATTTTTTCATACTTCTCCGGCAGCGCCGCGGGGTTGTCTACATACAGGACCTCTCCCTTCGTCGTTGTTATCCTGTATACAACCGTGGGCGCCGTACTGAGGAGAGACAGATTGAATTCCCTTTCGAGCCTCTCCTGAATGATGTCCATATGCAGCAGACCCAGAAACCCGCACCTGAAACCAAACCCCAGTGCAAGCGAGGTTTCAGGTTCATAATTGAAAGAGGAATCGTTCAGTCGCAGCTTATTGAGCGCGTCCCGAAGGTTCTCGTACTGGTGAGGGGTCGTGGGGTAGAAACCGCAGAAAACGAGCGGGTTTATGTCCTTGTACCCGGGACACGGCTCTGCAACAGGCCGAAGGGCGTCGGTTATCGTATCGCCTATTTTCGTGTCGGCGACGTTCTTTATGCCTGCGATGATATAGCCAGCCTCGCCGGAGGTGAGTTCATCGACGGGAGTAATCTTGGGCTTGAACACCCCTACCTCGTTCACTTCGAAGGTGCCGCCGGTAGCCATGAGCCTGATCCTCATTCCCTGCCTCACCCTTCCGTCAAACACCCTGACGAGAACGACTACGCCCTGATAGCTGTCGAACCATGAATCGAATATCAGGGCCTTCAGCGGCCTGCTGTCGTCCCCCGACGGAGGCGGGATCCTGTTCACTATCGCCTCCAGGATCTCCTTCGTCCCGCGTCCCTCTTTCGCACTGGCGAGAATCGCACCGGAACAGTCTATGCCGACAGCGTCTTCGATCTGTTCCCTCGTCTTTTCAGGATCGGCGCTCGGCAGGTCGATCTTGTTTATTACCGGGATTATCTCCAGATCGTGCTCCACGGCGAGGTAGGCGTTGGCGAGCGTCTGTGCCTCGACCCCCTGGGTAGCGTCGACAACGAGCAGAGCCCCTTCGCAGGAGGCGAGACTCCTCGACACCTCGTAGGAAAAATCGACGTGACCGGGCGTATCGATAAGGTTCAGCGTATAATCCTTGCCGTCGTCTGCTTTATAGGAGAGCCTGACCGCATGGGCCTTTATCGTGATGCCCCTCTCTCTTTCGAGGTCCATCGAATCCAGCACCTGCTCCATCATTTCGCGCTCGCTGAGTGCGCCAGTATATTCCAGAAGTCTGTCCGCCAGCGTCGACTTTCCATGGTCTATATGTGCTATGATCGAAAAATTGCGTATGTTTTTGGACATCAATTCCCTGAGGAAACGGGGCCCGGAAGATTGCTGAAGACAAGGCACGCGGAGCCTATTATTCCCGCGTTGTCTTCGAGAGAGGAGGGGATTATTTTCACGGAATCGAAGAGGTTCTTGAAGGCCCTTCTCGACGCTTCTTTAATGGCTTCCTGTACATAAATATTCCAGGCACCGGTGAGGCCCCCGGCGAGTATGATCGCCTCGGGACCCAGGACATTGATAATATTTGCAAGACCGACGCCGAGATACCTGCCGGCATCCTTTAAAATCTCTCTTGCCAGGGTGTCGCCGTCGAGAGCCGCCCCGTAGAGATCCTCCGGCGTCAACTTGTAAAAACTGCCTTTACAGCATTCCTTCAGCAGGCTTTCCGTCCCTTTTTCGAGCACCGAGACCGCCCTGGCTATCATTGCGCGTGCCGAGGCATAGTTTTCAAGACATCCGGTATTGCCGCAGGGGCACTTCTCGGCTTCAGGATTGATACTCATATGTCCCAGTTCGGCCGGCACTTCAAGCACTCTGCCCTGATAGATGATGCCTCCGCCGATTCCCGTGCCGAGAGTGAGAAGCACGAAATTTTCGAAGTCCCTGCCCGCCCCCGCCATTCTCTCGCCCAGCGCCGCCGCATTGGCGTCATTTTCGAGAAACACCGGGGTATTAAACCTTCTCTTTAATTCCCCGACCACGTCCAGTCCTTCTATGGCACGGAGGTTCGGTGACGTAAAGACCCTGCCGTTTTTGCGGTCGATCAGGCCTGCCACGCCGAGCCCTATGCCGCAAATCGGGTCGGGATGTATAATCTCCGCGATGGACTCCGCAAGGGCATCCAGGATATCCTCGGAAGAAGGTCTCTTGACCTTCCTGACGATTTTCCCGCCCTCCGACACGAGTGCAACCCTGAGGTTGGTGCCGCCGAAGTCAACGCCTATCGCATATTTCTCTGACATATTCAATTTCAATGAAAGGAAAAATACTGAACTGCAAGAAACAGGTTGTATGGTCAGGCTCTTTCATCTTCTCCTGCGTCCACGTACGTCTCTAACTTCTCGCTCATGTGAACTTGGATTTTATCACAAAGCAGCAGAGCGAGTAAAGGAACCGCGAGATTGCGAAACTTTTACTTGACAGTTAGCGTTTAATGAAAATAGAATAAAGGCGTGAAACACAGCAAGACATTGTTCGAACTTCAGGCGGAGGTCTGTAAAACCCTGGCGAGTCCGAAGCGGCTCGAAATAATAAATGCCCTCAAGGACGGCGAAAAGACGGTGGGAGAACTCGTCGACATCCTCGGTGTACCAAAGGCGAACGTTTCGCAGCACCTGGCGGTCATGAGGCATAAGGGCATCCTGAAATCCCGGCGGAAAGGTGTAAATATTTATTACCACATCTCCAACGACAAAGTCATACACGCCTGCGCCCTGATGCGCGAGGTCCTGACCGAAGAAATGCGGGAGAGGTCGGAGCTTATCGAACTAGTTTCCCACAGCTGAACCTGATTCCTTGAATCGACTCCCGCAACCAGAAGTATGCACGCTTCACTTTTTCCCCCCCTCGCATTATAATAACCAAACGTGTTTTATCAGCACTAAAGATACCAATGCTCGTCGGTTATAACACCAACGTACCCTATAAGGGCAGACTCTACCACGTCCAGACGGAGGACAACGGGCTGAAAAATCCCGTCATCATCACTCTTCTCTATTTTAAAGGGACTATCCTGGCTTCGAAGAAGATAAGTTACGCGCATATTGCAAGTACCCCGGCTCACACCGAAAAAGTGAGAGAGCTCATGAAAGACCAGCATAAGGACATGATAAAGGAATTGATCAGGGGCAAGCACACAGAAGAAGAAAGGCCGGAGGAAAAGGCGGCTCCTTCCGCGGAGAGTGCGGTTTCCTCGGAAGAAAAAGAAGTGCCGCTCACCAAGGGACAGATATCGAAAAGCCTTGACGACATCCTCCTCGACTATATAATAAAAAGAAAAGACTAGCCTGAGCATGGCCCGATGATCCAATTTAATAACGTGACAAAGCATTACGACAGCCAGACGGCGGTGAGGGACTTGACGTTTTCGGTGGAAAAAGGGGAAATGGCCTTTCTTACCGGACACAGCGGTTCCGGCAAGACAACGGTCCTGAAGCTTATTTACCTCGCAGAGAAACCTGACGAAGGAACCATTACAGTGGCAGGATGGGAAACCACGCAGTTGAGAGAATCGGGAATTCCATTCCTCAGGCGCAATATAGGGGTGGTATTTCAGGACTTCAGGCTCCTGGCAAGGAAGAACGTGTTCGAAAACGTTGCGATGGCCCTCAGGATACGGGGGATGGGCGAAAAAGAGACAAAATCGAGGGTCTACGATACGCTTAAAGCAGTAAACCTGCGGCACAAGTCGGACGCTTTCCCTCCGAACCTCTCGGGAGGAGAGCAGCAGCGGGTGGTCCTTGCAAGGGCGACGGTGGCCGAGCCACCGGTGATCCTTGCGGATGAACCCACCGGCAATCTGGACCCTGATACAGCCGAGGGCGTTATGAGAATCTTCAGGAATATCAATACAAAAGGGACGACAATACTTATCGCCACGCATAACAGGGAGCTTTTCAGGAACTCCGGCAGAAGAGTTTTCCGGCTTGAGGCCGGAAACCTTGTCGGAGAGGGAACTCATTGATGTCTTCTCCCTACGCACTCAGGCTGGCAGCCCAGAGCCTCTTCCGCGAGAAGTGGATAAACCTCCTTTCAGTGCTCACTATAGGCTCGGGGCTCCTCGTGATCAGCGTCGCCGTCCTGGTGGCTTACAATATCGAGTCTGCCACGGGAAGACTGCCCGAGAAGTTTTCGATGGTCCTCTACCTTGACGACGGCCATACCATGGCACAAGTAAACCAGACCATTCTCTCCCTGAAAAAAGACGCCGCAGTTTCCTCCGTCAGCTATATCTCCAAAGAAGACGCGATGAAAGAATTGAAGGCCACGGTCAGAAACGCAGACGATCTCTTCGAAGGACTTGATGAAAATCCCCTTCAGGATTCACTTGAGGTGAAGCTCAAAAAAGATTCAGTCGGTCCTGAAGCGGTAAAAAAACTGGCGGCGGAAGCGGGCAGCCTGAAGGGTGTAAGGGAGGTCGAATACGGAGAAAAATTCCTCTCATCGCTCTATTCTCTGCGGAGGGGCGTAAAATCACTGGGGTTGATACTTGTCGCCATCATGGCCACAGGAGTCATATTCGTCTGCTACAGCACGGTGAAAATACTTTTTTACAGGAGAAGCGAGGAAATCGAGACCTTCAAGCTTCTCGGCGCGACCAGGTGGTTCATCAGGTTCCCCTTCCTTCTGGAGGGTGCTGCGATCGGGTTTACAGGGGGGCTGCTCAGCCTGATCGGCATCTTTTCCTTTTATTATTTAGGCATTCTGAAGCTAAGTCTTACCTCCCCGGTCTTCAGTGCGGTCCTCTTCCCGTCCGGCTTGTTCCTGCCTCTTCCCGTGATCGGTCTTTTCCTCGGACTTACAGGAGCAGCGATCGCACTCGGAAGGCTCAGGTACTGATGGCGGTTGCTTTCTTACTGCTTGTTGCCCTGATCGTCCCCTCCGTTTCTCATGGTGCAGACCTCCAGAACCAGTACAAAAGAATCCAGGAGAAAATGGTCGAACAGAAAAAAAAGATCGATGAGTCAAAGGGCCGCGAATCTTCCATCCTGAGCGAGATCGAGGGGCTGAACAGAAAGCTCGTCCTGACCGGGACCGAGCTGAAAAGACAGCGGAGTGTGCTGCGGAAAACCGAGGCCGAGGTGCGGGCCATGAACGACAAGATCGTTCAAACCGAGAGCCGCCTTGCGACCAGGAAGAACTGGATAAAAAGGAAGCTCAGGGTAATGCAGCGATTCGGGTACTCGGGAGATCTGCTCATGGTACTGCTCAGTTCGCGGGACGTATCACAGATGATACGGGTATGGAGGGACATGGAGGCGATCACCGGATACGACAACAAGGTCCTCGGCGACTACCGCCAGAACCTCAATGAGCTTAATTCCGAAAAAGACCGGCTGCGGTCGCTCCAGTCGGAACTCCAGCGGAACGCGGGCCTGGTGGCTGTCAAAGAAAAGGAACTGGCGGAGCAAATGGGTTCCAAGGAGGCTCTGCTTGCCTCCACCAGGAATGAAACGGAAGCGCACAAGAAAATGCTTATGGAGCTTCAGCAGTCCTCACGGAAACTTCTTGACATCATCCGCGAATCTTACAAAAATGACACCTACACTTACGCCGGCAAGGGATTTTCACACCTGAAGGGGAGACTGCACTGGCCCGTTGACGGCAGGGTCGCGATACCTTACGGTCCGCAGAAAGACCCCCGGTTCGACACCCCTTTATTCAGAAACGGAATACATATCAAAACAGCGCCTGACGTGGATGCCAGGGCAGTATTCGGGGGTAAAGTCATATTCTCCGACTGGTTCAAGGGGTACGGACAGCTGATTATCATAAACCACGGAGGGGGGTATAATTCTCTCTACGGCAACCTCTCGCAGATTTTTTCCCATGCAGGAGATATAATAAAAAGTGACCAGGTGATAGGAAAAGTCGGGACATCGGGCATACTGAATGCCCCGGGCCTTTATTTCGAAATACGCTACAAAGGCAAACCCCTCGATCCAACGCAGTGGCTGGCAAATAAAAGAAGATAGTCAGGAGGATAGCAAAAGAAATGCCAAGGAAGAGAGTTTTATTGATCTG
>JBJKPE010000004.1:0-5604 GCA_046706685.1 Thermodesulfovibrionales bacterium
ATATCCCGGTCATCCCGCGCGGCGCAGGCACCGGCATGACAGGCGGCGCGATCCCCTCCAGGGGGGCTGTTGTGATCAGCATGGAGAGGATGAACAGAATAATAGAGGTGGACAGTGAAAACCTCAACGTCCTTGTCGAGCCCGGCGTTATCAACGGCAGGCTGCAGAGGGAACTCGCACCCCGCCGGCTCTTCTATCCGCCCGATCCGGCCAGCATGAATTTCTGCACCATAGGGGGAAATGTCGCTGAAAATGCGGGCGGCCCCAGGGCCTTGAAGTATGGTGTTACCAGGGATTATGTGATGGCACTCGAAGCCGTCCTCCCGGACGGCAGGGTGATCCATACCGGCGTGCGCACGCCGAAAGGGGTCGTAGGATACGACCTTACGAGACTTCTGGTCGGGTCCGAGGGGACGCTTGCGGTCATAACGAAGATCAGGTTGAAGGTCATCCCTGTTCCCGAAGACGTGGTGACACTCCTCGTGCTTTTCAGTGCACTCGAAAAGTCTGGAGAAGCGGTCAGACAGATACTCTCGGCCGGGGTTATTCCCAGAACCCTCGAATTCCTTGATGGGGAGGCGGTGAGGGCCGTCGAAAACTACAGGCCAGTCGGACTCCCGAAGGATGTGGAGGCGCTGCTGCTCATCGAAATGGACGGGTCTGCCGCTGCAATCCAGAAAGAAGCCGGGAAGGTGTCGGATATCTGTGTGAACCTGGGAGGGGATGTGATAATGGCCGAAAACGATCTTGCAAGAGAAAGGATCTGGGAGGCCAGACGCGCCGTCTCCCCGGCTTTATACCATATCGCGCCGTCCAAGATAAATGAGGATATTGTCGTGCCTGTGAACAGGATCACGTCCATGCTCACGACACTGAAGCGGCTGTCTGCGGAAAGCGGCATAAAGATCGTCAATTTCGGACATGCAGGGGACGGCAATATCCACGTCAACCTGATGGTTAACAAGGCTGACCAGGACGAATACGCACGGGCGCGGGAACTGGTGAGAGAAATATTCAGGCTCGCTCTTGAGATGGGCGGCACTATTTCCGGAGAACACGGCGTGGGTTTGACGAAATCAGACTACATAGGCATGGAGATTCAGCCGGCCGAACTCGAAGTGATGAAGAAGATCAAAGACGTATTCGATCCCAGGGGAATCCTGAACCCGGGGAAAATATTCCCGGAATCACGAAAAACGCCGTTATGACGGACTGCGATTGCCGCCCAGGGTATTCAGGGCGGTGGGCATAGAATGACAAGAGGAGGCGCTTTATGAAGACGAAACAAAAAATTCTGGTAGTTATGGCATTTGTATTCCTGGCGGCGATGGCTTTCTCTTTTTCCCGCGCTGCTTCCGCGGGGACAGCGAAGCAGAAGGCAGCCGACTTCTCCCTTAAAGATCTCGAGGGCAGGACGGTTTCCCTCTCGTCTTTGAAGGGTAAGGTCGTTCTTCTGAATTTCTGGGCCACCTGGTGCCCCAGCTGCATCTCGGAGATGCCTTCTCTGAACAAGCTTTATAAGGAGATGAAATCCCGGGGTTTTGAGGTCATAGCCGTTTCAACCGACAGATCGGCGAGCGGGGTCAAGGATTTCCGGGATACGCATGGACTTGCTTTCCCCATAGTGATGGACGAAGACCGTGAGGTGACACGCCAGTACCACGTTTTTTCCCTGCCGACCAGCTTTCTTATAAACAAAGAGGGGATTATCGTCGAGAAATTCTTCGGAGAGTACGACTGGACCGGGCGGGAGACGAAGGAAAAGATAGAGAAGGTGTTTTAGAATGACAGGGGCGGCCTCCCGGCCGCCCCTCTTTGCGTCAGAAATTATACCCTGCCTTTGTCCTCTACTGTTTACCTGTATTTATCATGTCGTGCCGGAATTTTGGCCATGGCGTATTGGCAAGAGGACTGTTGCCGATGACCGAGTAGACCTTATCATCTCCACCGCCTGTAGCAAAATAGATGGTGCCGTCGGGGGCGATGTTAGGTGACGAGTTTACAGTTCCGGTGTGTGTGACAGTAATGCGCGACTTCAATGTGCCATCCGGATTGAGAGCATAGAGACTGCCGTCGTTTGATCCGACGTAGATCGTTCCGTCAGCAGCCAGCGCAGCGGATGACCTCACAGGTCCCCTGGTCGGGTACTGCCACTTTATCGATCCGTCGGGGTTCAGGGCAAAAAAGTCTTCCTTGTCCGAACCGACATAGATCGTGCCATCATTGCCTATCGCCGCAGATGACTTTACATTCCCGAACAGGTCGGTGAACCACTTTAACTGGCCGCTCGGGTCTATGGCATAAAAGAATCCTTCAGTTTTCGGATTGACCGTCCCGTATTCATGCATAGTGGCTCCGTAGCCGTAGATGGTGCCGTCAGAGCCCAGATAAACCGTACCGTCCGCGCCTATTGAAGGTGAAGTGTCGATGGGCCCCAATGCCCGGAACTCCCATTTCGGGGTGCCGTCGGGGTTTATGGCATAGAGATGACCGTTTACCGGCACCGGGAATCCGCGATCGGCGTCACTCGGCGGGAAGTCCGAAGTGGGGTCGCAGATATTCGACCTGTCATTCAGGATATCACCTTCCGACGCAATATAAATTGTCCCGTCGCTTCCTATTGCAGGCGACGAATTGACCACGCCTGACAGGGTGAAGTCCCACTTTTTGGATCCGTCGGGGTTTATCGCATAGAGGCGGCCGATCGTTACCGTGACGCTTCCCGACGGGCAACTGTATACAATCTTGTCTAGATTAGTTCCGCCTGCATAAATTGTCCCGTCACTGCCTATCGCGGGAGACGAGGACAGGACGGTCTTGGTGGGGAAAACCCATTTCAAGGCCCCGTCGGGCGTGAGCGCATAAAGCTGTCTGTCGTAAGAGGCGGCATAGATTGTTCCATCGCTTCCTATGACGGGAGAGGCTGACACTGCCTGTCCTGTCTCATATACCCATTTAAGCGTACCGTCCGGGTTTATGGCATACAGGGAGTCATCGCCCGAACCGGCATAGATTGTGCCGTCCGGAGCAATTGCAGTGGATGACACAAAGGGCGAAGCAAATGGAGATCCCGGCCCGTTCGGCGAAATATCGAAGCCCCATTTAACGGGGCTGAAAAACCCGAAGTTAAGGTTCTGGATGCTGCCGTTGGGATCGGTCACGTCGACCCGCAGCGTAGCGGTAGGAACAATGGTAGATGGGATTTCGAAGGCCGGGTAATCGTTATTGGTTGTCAGGGTGAGGCCGCTAAGGGGTGTTTCATCAACACTGACAAAGTATCTTCCCGCAGTCGTAACGGTAAAGCTGTAGTTTCCGTTTGAGTCGGTCTTTGTGGTTGCCACCTGTTCGTCCGTGTTGTCAGGGGTGCCGTTTCCATTTGAATCCATGAAGAGGTACACTGTAACGTTAGGGATGCCGGGTTCGCCCGTATTTATCGTTTTGTCCTTATTGAAGTCCTTCCAGACCGTACCATTGATAATCCCTGATCCGGTGGCGCCTGGTGTGGTGCTGGAACTCTCACTGGTGTGGCCGCAGCCCGAAACAAGCAAACATAAGATACCGCATAAGAATAATAAATGAATACTGTTTCTCATAGCTTTCTCCTGTCTTGCATTTACCTTGGATTTCACCCATCCCCAAAAAATTTGTGACATCAGGCTCACATTATTTCCCCCATGGTTTTTTATATAAAATCATACCAGAGTTACAGCCAGTGTCAAGTCTTCAGTATTGCTCTTGTCAAAAAAGCAACGCTGTTAGCCTGAAAACGGCTATTATTTACGCAAAGACGCAAAGATCGTTAAGAAATGCACCTATGACCTATCTCAAAATTGATTTTTTGCCATTATCGGCTTTGTTTGCGTCATTCCCGTGCAGACGGGAATCCATTTTTCCAGGGCCTAAAGTGGACCCCCCGGGTGACAGATTGTTCCGAAAGTTGGTTTTGAGATTGCTTCTAATTACAGTCTGTTTATCCTAAAAACGGCAAATGGTCACAGAAGGCACAAAAATAATATAGAAAAAACAAGAGGTTGAAAGGGGGAAAATGATTACCAAATGGGTGTAGTATTTCACTAACATAAGTTTTTGATTTTTTTGTGTTCTATGTGCTTTTTGTGGCTCAACTGCTTTTTTTAGGTTTATAAATGCCGTTTGTCGTCATGCCCGAAGTTCTTAGTCGGACATCCATTGCACGTATCACTTGGATTCCCGGCTGCTACCCCGGGAATGACGAAGAACAGATCCCTTTTGAGAGCTTATATGTAAGGGGATTCCTGACGCAGTTCAGCAGGTTAGAGCCGCTGAGATCGGGGAATTCGCCTTAATACGGGTTCCAGAGATGGCAGGAAACGAGCCTGCCGCCGGTTTCCATCAGAGAGGGTACAACCTTGTCACAGGGTTCGAATCTTTTAGGACACCGCGGATGGAAGGGACAGCCGGGGGGGATATCGATGGGACTCGGGACTTCACCTTTGAGGGGCGCGGTGTGCACCCTTTTCCTGCCTGCGGCTTCAAGCTTCGGCGCAGCGGCGAGAAGGACCCCTGTATAAGGATGAAGTGGTTTTTCGAACAGGTCGCCGGTTTTTGAGTACTCCACGATTTTACCCAGATACATCACTCCCACATTGTCGCTGAAGTAATTGACCACCCTGAGATCGTGACTTATAAAGAGGAAGGAGATGCCGGACTCCTTTTTCAGGTCTATGAGGAGGTTGATGATCTGCGCCTGTATCGAGACATCCAGCGCCGAAAGAGGCTCATCCGCAATGATGATTTCCGGTGATACGGCGAGCGCCCTGGCGATACATATCCGCTGCCTCTGGCCGCCGCTGAACTCATGAGGGTAGCGGTTTATGACCGCAGGCCCCAGTCCGACCCTGCCGATAATATCCACAACCATATCCTTCAGTTCGCGGCGGGGAGCGATCTTGTGGATCGTCAGCGGTTCAGAGATGGTTTCGTAGACCGTTCTCCGGGGATTGAGCGACGCGAAGGGGTCCTGGAATATTATCTGTACGGACTTTCGGAAGCCCTTCATGGCATGCCTGTCCATGTCGAAGACATCCCTGCCCTTGAAGAGCACTGTGCCCGATGTCGGCTCCATCAGCCTGACAACAAGCTTTGCCACGGTCGACTTGCCGCAGCCGCTTTCACCGACAAGGGCCATGACGCTGTCGCTATGGATTGAGAAATCGAGCCCGTCTACCGCCTTCAGCACCCCCCTGGAGCCTCCGGTCCTGCTCTTCACTCTGAAATATTTCCGCAATGAGCCGACCGTCAGAAGTTCCATTTTATCTCCCGGGTCCTCCGGCATCTGACAAAATGGCCGGCGGATACCTCTACGAGCTCCGGCTCCTGTTCCTTGCAGGCCCCCTCGGCATAAGCGCATCTTCCGGAATATACGCATCCCCCGGGCAAATCTTCAGGCCTGGGCACTGCGCCCGAAATCGGGTTGAGGGGCTTTCCCTTTGCCTGTGGTATCGACGCCAGGAGGCCCATGGTGTAAGGGTGTTTCGGGTTGTGAAAGAGCTCACCGGTGTCTGCGATTTCCATAATCCTTCCTGCATACATGACGGCCACTCTTGCGGCATTTTCAGCGAGGAC
>JBJKPE010000005.1:0-33566 GCA_046706685.1 Thermodesulfovibrionales bacterium
ATTTTATCGATCACCCTTTTCGAGAAAATGCCTCTACAGCAAGCTCTTCAGGCTATGGGAGAACGATCAAATATTATGGAAATCCAAAACCAGTTGAATCTATTCACTTCTTAACCGGACACTAATGATCCTGGCTAATCACTCATTATACGGACTTCAGGACTCAAGTCGTATTATCCCTTTCTGAAAGGAGAATTTGATCAGGTCGGCCCTGGAGTGCAGGCCGAGTTTCTCGCAGATGTTTGTATTGTGTGCAACAGCGGTCTTAACGCTGATACCCAGGATGACCGCGATCTCTTTATGGGTATTACCCTCTGCGAGCAGTTTGAGGACCTGCTTTTCCCTGTCGGTCAGCATATCATAAGGGTCGCCCGCCCCTGACTTTTTGCCGACAAAACCTTCAATAACCTTCGAGGCGATTGAAGAGTGCAGATAGGACTCTCCCCCCGCCACCGCCCTTATGGCGGCGATGAGCTCGCTGCCCACCGCCCTTTTGAGGAGGTACCCGGATACGTTTGCCTTGAGAAACCTGTTTACATATTCCATGTCGTCATATTGACTCAACACTATTACCTTGACTTCAGGGCTTCTCTTCTTGATCTCAACCGTGGCTTCAAGCCCGCCGAGACCGGGCATTGCGATGTCCATGAGGACAACATCCGGCTTGAGTTTGCCCAGCTTGTCGATCGCATCGATCCCGTCGGATGCCTCGCCCACGACTTCCACATCTTCATAGAACTTGAGAAGAGCTGTGATACCTTCCCTCACAAGGGCGTGGTCGTCAACTATCATCACCTTTATTTTAGACATCCTCTGCCTCCTTGATTAAGGGGATCCTCACCGACATCCTTGTTCCCTCGCCCGGCTTCGAGTGTATCGCAAATTTTCCGTCCAGCAGGGAAGCCCGCTCCATCATCCCCATTATTCCCAATCCCCTTCCGACGTCAGATATGTTTTTCAAGGTTTCTCGGACATCGAACCCGCGCCCGTCATCTTCGATGCAGACGCCCACGGAACGATCGTTTGCAGTGATCGTAAGCAATACATTTTTTGCCTCCGAGTGCCTCGCGATGTTCACTACCGCCTCCTGTATTATCCTGAATAAAGTGATCTCGATCCTCGCCGCGAATCTTTTTCCGGTGAAGTTGCCGCTCCCGAGATGATAATCTATTCCCTTTGGCCCCAGATGCTTATCCAGTAGCCAAACGACCGCCGCATCGAGCCCCAGGTCGTCGAGGATCAAGGGCCTCATACCCTGTATGACGTTATGTATGTCGTCCAGAGTTTTCAGCATTATAGATTTCATTTCATCGATCTTCTCATCGGATCTCTGCTCAGGGTAAAGCCTGCATATATCGAGTTTTATCAAAAAGGCGGACAGATCCTGAAGTATTTCGTCATGAAGACCGCGTGCGATTCTCCTTCTTTCCTCTTCCTGCGAGGAGATTACCATCTTGAGCAGGTTCTCCACCTTCTTCTGGCTCCTCCGTATCTGTTCCGTTCTCACCGCGACCCTGTTTTCCAGTTCAGCATTGTACCTCTGAATGTTTTCGAGAGATTCGGCGAGCTTTCTCCTCATATCGTCGAAACTTCTGCTGAGCAGGAGTATCTCGTCGCTGCCCAGGTCTCCCACAGGGTTTGCAAGTTCACCCAGCGCCACGCGGTTTGTCGCTGAAATGAGGGACTTGATGGGTTTTACGATACTTTTGCTCATGCCCATGGCAAACACTATAGAGGTTGCTATGAAGATAAGCACGAGGATCAGGAATTTCTTCTGCAGATCCCTTGCAGGAGCAAATATCTCCTTCTCCGACTCGCCGACAATAACGCCCCATGGCGCAATTTTAAGGGGGACGACGGCCAGTATATCCTTTCCCTTCTCTCCAGGCTGTGATCGGAAAAGATCCTGGCCGTATTCCCTTATCCCGGGATGACGGTCGGCTATCATTCTGCCCAGGGCCCCTTCATGGTCATGATGTGTAAGTACGCTGGAGGGGTCGTAGGAAGCTATGACGATTTCATTTGAGTCTACGACTTCTATATAGCCGTTCTTTCCGACTCTGACACTGTGCAATACCTGATTAATAAAGGGATAAGTGGGGTTCAGCACACCTCCCGCCACTCCCACGACATTGCCCTCTTTGTCCCTCAACGGGACCATCATGAATATCACCTGTTTTTTAATGGGTTCGAGGGTATATACACCTGAAATAACGGGTTTTTTGTCGAGAAGGACCTGGTTCACATAATTAATATAGCTGAGGTTCTGAAAATATTCGTCGCGGGGGGGATACGTGAGAAGCTGGTTGCCGCTCTTGTCTAGAAGAAAGACACCGTCTGTGAAGAGAGAGTATTTATAAGCTGTTTCCAGGGCCCTGCTTTCCGGCTCCCAGTTATTATCATTAAGGTCCACTTTCCCGGAGAGGGAGATATCGTAAAGGCGGTTGAGGTTGTTCTGCAGTGAGAATTCTATATAGTCGGAGATCAAGCCGGCCAGCATCAGCCTGTTTTTGAGCGAACGATTTATGCTCTCTTGAACGGTGAGGTAGCTTGTTACGCCCAGTGTTGTCGATATGAAGATGACAAAGAGGATTATAGTGACAATTATCTTCTTTTGCATTCGTCGGCGCTTTTCTTGACGTTACCTCATTAAGGCCGGTCTGTCAACCACTTTCCCGCCTCGTTTCCTTCTGGACGACCTCGCGGTCGGGTAACTCAGCGGGCGCGCCGAACATCTTCTCATATTCCAGGGGATGCTCCTTCATCATTCGCTCTTTCGAGATCTTACCATTAAAGATAGACGTATCCAGTGGAAAGACCTCCGGGCTGAATATTGAATTATAGATGTGCCACACGGCGATGATAAAGAAGATCATCATTGCCACATTTGTGTGAAGGGCCTTGGCCGCCGGAATGACAGCGCCGGGCAGGAAACTTGCGACAAAGACGGGAAACCAGAGGGTAAGGCCGGTCACAATCATCACAAGCCCCCCGGCAAGGATACCCCAGTATTCGAATTTCTGTTTATAATCGTATCTGCCGCAGCGGGCCGGGCGGTTTGTAAGACCAAAGTAGTATTTCAGGTTCTCCGCCGCGTCATAAAAATCTTTCCTGTTAATCAGTATCGACGGCTCCCATTTTCTAAAAAGGACGCCAAAAGACGCAACGATAACATGCTCCGCTATCAGACATGTAAAGACCACCGCGCCGACGCGATGGATGATCCTTACAGTGTCTATTCCGCCGAGGGTAATGACAAACCACTGGGAGAGCTCAAGGGTATAGAACATCTGAGAGAGTCCGGTCGCAGCCAGCGCCACAAATGCCGCTGCCGCAAGCCAGTGCTCAATTATCCTGTACAGAGAAAATCTCTTCACATAGACCCGTCCTGCCGTATTATTATTCATATCCCCTCCTTTCATCTGTTTATCGCATAACGCCAGATGTGCAAGAGAATCTGCAGGAGTAACCCGATTATCATGACAGGCATAAGAATTTTGTATATCAGGTTTATTATGAAGACCAGAGGGGCCTTGTTCATGCTCGCTTCGTAGTGGGGAAGCCATGTGTTGGGGAAATTCTCATTCGCGTTCTTATGACACCTCTGGCATCTCCTCACGAGGTTCGCCTTTATGATCGTCGCATCCGGTCCTATTGTCTTCGTGATATTATGGATGCCGTGGCAGTCGGTGCATACAGCTATCGGTTTCCCGGGTTCGTATGCTTCCTTTTGTTTCCTGTAGAACCCAAGGGTGATCCCATGAAAATCGGAGAGATATGTCTTCAGAACATCCGTTGAGAGACCGTATTTTCCCACTATCTCCTTGTTGGAATGGCAGTCTCCGCACATCTCGGGAATCCTCTCCCGGTACTCGGTGGTCCGGGGGTTTCCGATGTCATGCGCCTTATGGCAGTCAACGCAAATAGGGACATCCTGGTTGTGCTCATCGATCAGGGCCCTGCCGTGAACACTCTGCGCATAGATGTCGTAAATATCCTCGTGACACTTCTTGCATCTCTTCCCGCTTGCGACCTTCTCCACCCTTCCCTCCCCAACGGAATGGCCGCCGTGACAGTCGGTGCAGACGGGAGCGGCGAGATTTCCCTGGCTGAGAAGTACGTAATGGATGCTCTCCATAGTCTGGGTATATTTGTCGAAGTGGCATCTCCTGCAACTCTCGGAGTTGGCGATAACAAAGTCCCTTTTTGTCCTGAAGTTCCTCCTGGGATGTTCTTTGGAAGAAAATCCGAAATGACAGTCAGAGCAGCTGAGTTCACGATGCACAGACGTCTGAAGCAACGCCGGTTCAACCGCAAGCATCAACTCCTCGCCGTCTCTAAAGACCATCTTCGCCGGCCCGGAATGACAGTTGAGACAGTACTCCCTTTCACTTGAGAGCATCTTTCCTCCCTTCACAGGCAGCGTGGAATGGGAATCATGGCAGTCGGTGCACACAGGCGATACTCCTTCGTTGTATTCCTTGAGGAGGCTGTCATGTACCGGCTTCGTCTTCAACTGATCATTTGAGTGACATTGTCTGCATACGATCGTGGCCCTGATTCTATATTGCTTCTTGCTCCTGAAGATTCTTGTGGGATGTTTGTCACCAGAAAAGTCCTTATGGCAGGTCGAACAGGGCAGATAGCCGTGGGCGGATGTCGAAAACCCTTCAGGATTTACATACGCGGCCACGAATTCGCCGTTCTGGAATTTCTTTACTATGCCCCTGTCGCCGTGACATTCAAGACACTTCCGCGCCTCAACCGAAAGACCCCCTTCCTCCGCGCCGACAGGACTGAAACAGGACATTGCGAGAGGCAGCACGAGCAGAATTGCGACAACAATTTTTCTCATCTCACCCCCCCTATAAAGGGCGCTGAGCCTATAGTTAAAGGGTATCTCTTGGACTCGGGCAGCGGGGCATGTCCAAAACATCGTGTCACATGCCGGCCGTCAAGTCTCTTCAGCCCTCGCACAAAGGATACCCTCACTATAGCACAATTCTCCCACATGTTAATGGGACTCCTCATATCCCGGTTCCGACCTGAGGACCGGGAGTCTGTTCAGTATCCATCTGAATACCAGAATGTGAATGGTAAAGATGGTCAGAACAACCCAGGCCTCTCTCCAGGGCGGAATGATATGGTGGAGATGGTCGGGCAGATTCCAGCTGAGGGCGATTATTGAAACGTTGATCCTGTTAACGATGATTCCGGCTACGGACCAGAATGCTGCAAGCCTCACCACGCCGACGCTGTTCGTCTTGACGCCGTATGTGTATGCGAGGACCGGCAGAAGCACAAAACCGATGAGCTCGACGAGAAACCAATAGCCGTAAGGCGTAGCGAGCAGCGACCAGTTGTCGTCATGGGCGATGCCGATTATCTTGAGCACCAGATACACATACATCCCTACACATGCCCCTTTCCCGAGTCCCAGGGTCTGTTTGTCCAGGTTCCGGGTGAAACCATTGTCGGTTTTGTCGTTCAGGAATGTTACCGCGAGTGTGCTGACCATGATTACCATGGAAAGTGCTGCATATATGCTCGACGAGAGGAAAAACACCGGCAAATAGGGAGAATACCAAAGGGGGTGGAGTTTTCCGGGCACGAGCAGGTACATCGCGCCGAGAGCCGACTGGTGGAGCGTGGAAAGAATGATGCCTGCAATCGTCAGGCCTACGGTTGCCATCGTGGCCCATCTGCGGACCCTCCTTGATTTCAGCCATTCCAGTATAGCCGGGCTGAATTCGAGGAGCTGCACCGTCAGGTAAGTGGCGACATGCCAGGCCACAAGGAAAAGTACCGATGCGGTTCCGAAACCCATGATCATCGGGTAATATATGCGCCATGGACGTCCCAGGTCGGTCAGAAGGTAAATGACCGCAAACAGGTATCCCAAAAAACCTGTGAGGACACCGAGCCTCACCAGGGAATGGTACTTTCTGAACCCGAAAATGTAATAGGCAGTCGCCATCACAAATCCGGTAGCCGACAGGGGAACGCCTCCGAAGAGGCCCCATCCCAGGTAGAGGCCCCAGGGATATTCCTGCGAACTATGCGTTACGAACGAAAGCCCGATGATGAATCTGAGCGCGATAAGAGGCAGGCCGACGCTGAGTATGCCGGCGGCTATGACGTTGAACGGGGTCAGTAATTTTCGCGTATATTCGGGCCAGGTAAGTCCCATCAGCAGCTTGTCCATAAACCAGGCCCGGAAATCTTGGTTTGTTTTTACTGCATATCCGTTGGCCATTACTTTTCCTCCTTTCTCGTTTCAGATTTGGACTCCTCCTCGCTCTGGTCCCGGTGGCGCGTCGCAGCGTAGCACATGCCGAAGAGGGCGGGCCAGACCGTAAGGACGAGAGGAACCGTGGAGAGGAACCCCTTTGTCTGCTCCACAAGCGGCGTGTTCGGAAGACCTGTCGGAAAACCGAGTTTTTCGAAGGGCACCCCTGAGATATACATCCAGTTCGTACCCCCGACCTCGTTTTCTCCATAGATATGGTCAATATACTTGTCAGGATTTTTCTCGATCCTCTCTCTGGCCATCCCGATCAGGGCGTCTCTTTTCCCGAAGGTGATCGTGCCCGTGGGACAGGCCTCTGCACAGGCAGGAATGCCGCCGGCCTTTATCCTGTCGTAGCATAATATGCATTTGGAGATCTTCGGCTCCAGTGCGCTGCTGTAATCGTAAGCCGGAATATAGAAAGGACATGCGGTCATGCAGTAACGGCAGCCGAAACAGAGGTCGGGGTTATAGAGGACCGCTCCCTCAGGCGTTTTTGAGTAGGCGTGGATCGGGCATGCGGTTGCGCAGGCCGGCTCTTTACAGTGGTTGCACTGTATTTTCCGGTATAGGGGCTTGTCTTTGTCTTTGGGATTTTCATACCTGTTGACGACTGTATAAGCCTGCGGGGTAGTCCTTCTACTTTCGTCGAAAACGGACTTGTCGCCAAAAGGGACCTTCGGCTCCGGAAGCTTGTTTGCCTTATTGCAGGCCTCTTCACAGCTTCGGCAACCGACGCACTTTGTCAGGTCGGTGAGACAGCCGTAACTGTTCGGCCACCCTTCGAATTCCCTGGCGGAGGCCTTTGTCGCATAACTGCCAAGGAGGGCGGTGCCCCCAATAGCCGTTACAGCCCCCAGGAATTGCCTTCTTGAGATACCGGATGGTTTCTTTCTCCTGTCTACTCCTCCAACGACTTCTTCCACTCTATCTGGATCCTCAGGGTCGTTATGTTTCGGTTCGTGAGCCATATTTCCTCCTTTCAATCAGCCTTTCTGCGCAATCGTCCTTTTTTTTCCATGGCACATGATGGTACAGCCCGCGGGGCTCACTCCTACATCTCCCATTCCCCTGTGACACTGGAAACACTGCTGGTGGTATGCCGTCTTGAGTCCGGGCATCTTCGGATTGGAACGGTCATACGAGCCGTGGCAGTTCCTGCATGCCATGAAATTGTTTACGACCGAGTTCCTGAACGCGGCAGCGTCCAGAGAATGGCATTCCTTGCAGGGCAGCGTGCTGAAATTACTGTGCTGGTGATGGCACGTCCCGCAATTCGCCGCAAGGGTGACGTGTTTCGCATGGTCGAATATCACCGGCTCGTATTTGTCGGACAGGCTGTCCAGGTTTGCGACTGTCGGAGCTTTCGCGGCATTTCCTGCATGGACCGATCCCGCGAAGACCATACAGACGCCCGCGATAAAGATTATCAGCAGTGTATTTTTCATTTATGGTGCCTCCTCCGCCGCAATTTCCGATGAAGGTGCCTGAGATTTTGGCCTTTCACCGGAAATTGCCGGTTCGTGATCAGGTCGGTTCCTTAGAAGATTATTTCTTCTCATCCTCTTTTTTTTCCTTCTTCCTGCCGGCGAGATATGACTCCGCAGGCCTCCATCCGAAGGCGGCTTCCCTGCCTATCATGCCGAGTACGCCACCCACCACCGCCGAGAAAACCGCATATGCGAAAACAAAAGGCAGAGCTACTATATACGCCAGACCGACAAACGGGGCGGTCGCGATCCGGCCTATGGTCCTGTACATATTCTCCCTGCCTGTTTCCCCGATAAAGGTAAGGTCTTCCCTGCTGGTGCTCACGACGGTCTTGAAGGGTCTGGGTTTCAGCAACTCCCAGTACAGGATATAGCCGGCGATAAACGTGAGCGACAAGATATACTCGACTCCCTTCACATGAGTTATGAAATCAAAGAGTGTATGCATTTTCTTCTCCTTTCCGGTCCATTTCCGGACTCCCCGCCTGCTGCTGTTCAGTTGTGCGACATCGTTAAGAGTCATTGGGGAAATTCTCTTTCTTCCTGTCCTCTTTCTTCTTCTTTCCCCCCAGGTACGCCTCATCAGGTCTCCAGCTGAAGGATACGAGGTTTCCCATAAGGTTGAAAATGGCTCCCACTGCTTTCCTCCCTACCAGCGCCGCAACCGTCGCTATCAGGACAAACGGCAGCGCGATCACATAGGCAAGACCCATGAAGGGAGCTACTAACAGTAATACCGCCTTTTTACCCAGGCCGTCGTCTTCGTTATATGCCACCATCTTTCTCACCTCCTCCCGTTTTTTTGTCTCTTCCGCTCTTCCTGACTCCACTATAACAAAGCCCTTTCCGTTATTTAATTGGAAGAAATACCTACTTTTCGGGAAAATACTTCCTAGCTGCATTCACAAATCTTCCTGAATGCCGGAAGGGCATGGTGTTTGAACGGCTTTAGTTGCCCGATACTCATACAGTCTGTCTTTGCTAATAAGGAGGGCAAGTTCCCCGGAGCGGAGCGAAAATGAGGGAAAACACTATGTCCACCACATTTCATGAATAATATGGGTTAGCCGGAGGTAAAAAAAGTTTTCGGACGGTCCAGGGAATTTCAAACTGGCCGGGGAGTGAGAAAAGGCAGGTCCGCTACTTGAGCATGCTCTCCGATATCTTTATCAGTTCGAAGGGAGGAGATTTCATCGCCACGGTGATCCGGTATTTGCCCTCGGTCCAGGAAATGGTGCTGCAGCGCTCCTCATTCCCGCAGGCGCCCACTTCGAGCAGGGCCTTTCTTCCCTTCAGGGAGTAACCCACCTTTTCCCTGACCTGCTCTATTTTAATTTTATCGTCCTGGATGAAGCGGGCCCCGGCCGAAACCTGCGATGTGGTCAATTCAATGTGGCCATTTTCAACATTGCTGAATTCCATCACAATCGCGGTAAAAGGCCTCGTCTGGGCCCATATTGCCGACGGCGGCCACTTGACAGGCTGGGGGAAATACGACGGTATGTAGATGTCCCTGATCTTTAACTGCTCTCTCACGTCTTCGATGTTCCTATACTCTCTTATGAACCCTTCCTGGACCGCAGACGGCAGCCAGTTCATGACCTTCAAAGCCCCTGCCAGGGCGACAAGCACCAGGCCGAATGAAAGAAAACCGATTATTTTTCTGCCCATCGTCTCCTCCGCATGTTCATACTATATAGTAGTTAAAGGCAACAATGGCCATAAAAATCATCGAAAATCTGAGCCATTCTGCGTCAGTTTTATTGGTGTTTCCATGTTCCAGCCTTTCTATCCTGCTTTCTATGTGCATCACGTGGCTGAACTCTTCGAGAGAAGCCTTGAGGTTTGAAAGTTTTTCTATCCCCGGCACGCCGTCTTCGGCCCTCCTGTAAAGTTTTTTCAGGGTTTCGGCCAGCGCATGCGGCTTATTGGTTAAAGCTACCGCCATGTCATCACAGATCTTCTCCTCTTCCTGGGTGGCCCTCCTGAATTCAAAGAGGACCACGGGGTTGAAAAACAAAATAACCCTCAAAAGAAATACGATAAAGAGCACCGGCACCTTGCTCCGTTCAATATGCGCGATTTCATGGGCCACTGCAGCCTGGACCTCTTCAGGACCAAGGGCCCTCAACAGTCCCGATGAGAGGTAGACAGCTGCTTTCCTGCCCGTGGTTGAAAACACCACGCAATCATCGTCCTCGATGACCAACACCTCCGGCTTTTCTCCCGGTAGGCCGGCCAACAACTCGTTTACGCCGGCGTTGTCCCCGAACTCTACGTCACTTGCTTCCCCATCCCTGGTTTCAAGACTGTGACGGGCCACTGGAATGAGCTCCTGCAGGAGAAAAACCATTGTGGTAACCGATAACAGTAAAATGAACAGAAGTCCTAATGGCATTTTGTCAAAAATCGCCAGGTTCAGCCATCTGCCGCTGTCGAAGAGCGCCCTCTCCCTGAAAAAGATCGACCCTCTTTCCGGATTTATCAGCTGGTACAGAGGGAAGGAGAAAATCGGGAAGATGATAGCCAGAAAACGATATCGCTGAGTGATCAATGGATTGCTTATGTCCCAGACCTTGATGGCGGCGTTGACTATGACCGCGCTTATGGTCAAATGGAGAAAAGACTGCACTATATACATGCCGGGATAGGAGTCGAAGAGGCCGGAAAGGTCCATGGTGTTAAGATAAAGGATGCGGGCCGTTGATCATCTTTTCAATTTTTCCGAAGGCTTCACCTTATGAGATATTGTAGTCTTTGCCAAAAGGGAGGTCAATAAGTCTATAAAACGGCAACACCTCCGGCATCGCAAAAAAGTGGGCGATCCGTACCATGTGTGACCCGAGGGCTGCTTCGCTGACGCAACTAATTTTTAAGCAGCCTGTACACCGAGAGAATACTGAGCAATACGGCCGAGCCCGCAGCTATGAGCGACGGCGTCCTGTTGCCGAGAAGGGCAAAGAAAAGTGCCGCCGAAGATGAGTTTACCGTCAGGATTACGAGAAGCATCACGTCCGAGAGTGATGTGATTCGGCCGGTTATGCCCTGCATGTCGCGCTTCCCGATTTTAAAAGAAAGTTCTCCCCTGTTGGCCTTCTTGAGAAATGAATGGGTCTGGGCGGGCAGATCGACAAGTTCCGACAACGTTTTCTTCAGGGAGGCAAAGACCTGGTTCATGCCTTCTTCTCTCGTACCCCGGAAGAATTCCTTTATGTAGGGCTTGGCGATCTCTATGATGTTCACCTCGGGACTGAGGCGGTACGCCATACCGTTGAGCATACCGATCGTTCTTAAAAGCAATATGAAATAGTTGGGTACCTGAAAGTTATTGATAACACTCCGGATGTTATTGATCTCCTCGCCTATTTCATCCACCGTGAGAGACTTCAGTTCTTCCGGGGTGCTATAGCGGTATTTGTCAATCAGCTCCTGGGTAACGTCTATTATCGCCCCGTAGTCCGCCCCTTCAATGAGGAACCCCATCTTTTCGAGCGCCTCGACAATGGCGGTCGCATCGTTTTCGACGATGGCGCCTGCGTACCGTCTCAGATTCCTCCTTGAAGAATCCGAGATTGCCTGCACCATGCCGAAGTCGACGAAGACAACTGTCGGGCCTTCCCGCACGAATATGTTCCCCGGATGAGGGTCGCAGTGAAAAAAGCCGTGAACAAAGATCATCTTCGCGTAGGTCTCCGAAAGGAGGCCGACAAGCTTCCTGCAGTCCACGCCCGAGGCTTTGATCAACGCACACTCGGTTATCTTGATTCCCCCGACAAACTCAAGCGTGAGGACCTTCGCGCTCGAAAATTTCCAATACACCCGGGGGATGACAACACGTTCGTCCGAGCTGAAATTCTGTCTGAACCTTTCTGCATTTCTTCCCTCCGCGACATAATCCAGCTCCGCACGCACAATCTTGGAGAACTCCCCGTGCAGCACCCTCAGGTCGATCCAGCCCATCCTGCCGTGCATAAGGTTTATCAGAAACTCGAACATCTTTATATCCGTCTCGATAATTTTCTCTATCCCCGGGTACTGGACCTTGACGGCCACCTCCCGCCCATCCTTCAGGACAGCCCTGTGCACCTGCCCGAGCGATGCGGCGGCAATCGGTTCCCTGTCAAACTCCGAGAAGAGATCTTCCGGCGCCGAGCCGAGTTCATCTACGATGCGCTGCCTTATCTCCACGAAATCATGGGGCGGGACCTGGTCCTGCAGCTCAGAGAGTTCTTCGATAAATTCGTCAGGGAGAAAGTCTTTCCTGGAACTCAGGAACTGGCCGACCTTGATCATCACCCCTTTCATTTCGAGGGCCTTTTCCCTTATCAGGGCGGCGTTCCTCCTGTGTAGCCTGCTAAGGCGGGCCGCTTTTATCTCGGAAGAGAGGAATATCCCGATGACCGGGACAAGCCTGTATGAGATCAGCACCCTCAGGGCTATGAACAGCCCCTTCAGGAATCTTCTTCTGTAATGGACTCTCGACATCAGATCAATCAGGACGCAGCGGAATCAGGGTGGCAAGATAAGTGCCCGGGGAATAAGGCCTTTTCATTGTCTTCCTCACACAACTTTTCGGGCCTCGAAAATCGTGGCTATACCGAAGGTCATCGAGTAAGCGGTTACATCGCTGAAGCCGCAGGCCTCCAGCGTATGTATGAATTCATCGGTAGAAGGAAATGCATCAATTGATCTGGGCAGATAATTGTAAGGCACCGCCGTCTTGAGGACCTTCATCGCTATAAAAGGCATGATCTTGAAACAATACAGTCTATAAAGAGGTTTGATCCACTGAGCCGTTGGCGGAGTGAGTTCAAGGCAGCAGAATTTCCCCCCCGGCTTAAGAACCCTTAAAGCCTGTCTCAGGGCAGACGCCGTATCGGGTATGTTCCGCATACCAAAAGATACGGTCACCGCATCAAAGGTATTCTCCGTGAAGTTGCTCTCTTTTGCGTCCGAGAAGACAAAGCTGACGTTAGATGCCCGCGGGCTCAGCTTCCTCTCCGCTTCCACAAGCATCTCCCTGCAAAAGTCGAGACCGCAGACCGAGCCCCTCTCCCCCACCTTTTTTGCAAGCAGGAACGCCAACTTCCCGGTTCCGGTACATAGGTCCAGAACATGTTCGCCTCCTTTCAGGTCCAGGAGGGAGACAAGCCTGCTCCTCCATCCCTGGTCAAGACGGAAACTGAAAAATGAGCTGAGGAAGTCAATGTCCGATGCTACTGCAGCAAATATCTCCTGGATGAAAGTATCACGGTCACGTTGTGCGGTGGGTTTCAGGTACCCTAAGTTGCTTTCGGTGCCCCCGTCCTTCGAGGTCTCAGTATTCCAACACCCGCCGGTGCTCCTCCGATCTAAAGACTTATTGTCGACCGCCATTGACTCACCCTTTTCGATTGTAGTGATCCTTTAAATACTGCTAATGTTATTCTCGCACTAAATTCAGACCTTTTCATCATATTTTTTTAAATGAAGCATCTCATGGATCAAGTTACGGATCTGCACCCGGTATTTGTTTAAGCAATGGGGCGATGCCAGTCAAGACGCAGAATACTCAGGCTTTCCGGATAAAACAAATATAACATCGAGTCCTTCTTCCGAATCCACAGCCTTGGGGCAGTTCAGGGCCAGGACTCAAATCTTAAGAGGGACGCGGCAACGACAATCCCATAAGTCTTCACTTTCTCATTTATTAACTTCCACCTTGGATAGCAGATTTCCGGCAAGGTCGATTTCGCTATCCACCCTCTTTGTGCCGTTCAAGATGGCATTGCCGCGGACTATCGCCTTGCCGCATACTTCTGCGAAGCCGCTTATTTCGGCAGCATCACATACGCTGGCGGATTCATAAACCTTGGCGTCTCCTGTAACCCTGGCGTTGCCGAAGACCCTGGCGTTGCCGAAGACCTCGGCCCGACCCGATATCTCGGCACTGTCGAAAATCCAGGCACTGCCGAAAACAAGGGCCTCACCGCTTATCCTGGCATGGCCGCACACCTTGGCGAAAGGTCCTATGAAGGCCGTTTCAGCTACTTGCGCAGTTTCAGCCACCATGCCCCCGCCGTTAGGATGATGATAGTACTTTACTCCGTCAATCTCCAGAACAGGCCCCGTAGTGAGAACAAGGATGTCCATATTTCCACCTCCAATAATATTGTACACCTGTGGTCACAGGTTGCAACTTGTCGAAGATGTTGGGCTGTATTTTGAGTGTTTTAATTTATTCCCGCGCCAAAAAGCGTTCCTCAGGTTTATTCAGGACTTCTTTGAAAGCAGTTTTAAAACACCGCGCAGCCTTATGACGCCGCGCTTGACCGGCCAGTCCAGCTCATGCTTGCCGCAAAGGGAATTTGCGCTGTTCATTCTTAGTATGTCGGCCCTCAGGGTTCCGTCCATGGCGGTTTTGCCGTCGATTTCTTTCAACAGCCCGATGGACATATCGACGTTTCGTCTCAGGTCTTGCGCACGCCCGCTTTCGAAGATCCCGAACCGCTCCTTTATTTGAAGGAGCCTCAGCGCCGCCTCATAAGTCGTCATCGCTATTTCATCGCGGCTCATCCATTTTGTTTCATAGTTGAGGGCATGCCTCCAGCTTGGTTTCAGCATTGCCTCTCTGTGTTCCTTCAGGGTTTTGTAGAAAAGCGTGTAACCGAATCGCTCCGGCTCCTGGAAAATCCTGCTGCCCGGGTCTATGAAAGGCGCCAGGGGAGATATCATGGGAAGAAGTCTTTTGCCGAAGCGTTGAACAAGCTCTTCGCAATAGTCGATGCTCTTCATGACGGAAGCACGGTCCTGATACGGAAGCCCCACCATGAAGAACAGGTCGACCCTCCCGCAGCCGGCGGCCAGAAGAGCCTCTATGGAGCCTTCCATCTCACGGTTTCCATAAAGCTTGCCGAAGGCCGCCCGTATTGCAGGATCGTGCGATTCCGGTGAAATTTCCACGTTAAAGTGCTTGATGGACCCTGTAATTTTTTCGATAAGTTCCCTGGGGGGCGGGTTGAAGAACTCAAGAGCGATTTCGTTCTTTACAGGATATCCCTTCATCGCATCCAGGAACCTTTCGGCGTACGGCAATCCCGCCTGCATAAGGTCCCCAATGACCATAACAGGCGCGCTCGTCAGGGCCGCTATATTCCCGATATCTTCGGCAAGCACCTCCGGAGAGCGGAAACACGGGGCATTCCTTGAGCAGACCTTCATGAAGGCTGAACTCGATCCGCCGCAGGAGCCGCAATTGTGGTTGCATCCCCTGCATGAAAAAACGGCCGTCACCGGATACTTCAGCCAGTACTTAAAGGGTATGTAACCCGAGGGGTCCGCGTACTTCACCGACATCCTTAGCAGGTGTCCGTAATCGAACTTCACATAATCCAGACTCTCCGGTCTCCATGACATACTGTTGAACCTGACAGCTCCGCTTTCGTCCCTCCAGGCCAGGTTGGGGACCGATTCATATCCGCTTTTCTGCCTTATCGCTTCCATGAGCCTTCTTACAGGTTCTTCGGTCGAGTCCCCGCAGACGATGAAATTCACAAACGGATAGTCCCTCATAATCTCTTCCCGGAAATAAGTTGCCGAGAGGCCGCCAAGGATGACAGGTATGCCGGGATGGAGTTCCTTTATAAGTTCGGCCAGGCTCAGGCTGCCATCCGCGTGCGGGAGCCAGTGCAGGTCAATGCCAAATGCGGCAGGTTTAAGCTTTTTCAAGAACTCCCGGGGCTCGAATGACCTGCTCCGCAACATTTTTTGGGCAAGATTTACGATCCTTGTTTCAATACCGTATCTGTGCAGATATTCCGATATGGTAAGAAAACCTATCGGGTATATCTCGAATATCGAAGACGAGGGAACCACATCACTAATAGGGCCGAAGAAAACGGGCGACTCCCTGAAGCTGAAAACAGAAGGTGGGTGAATAAGAATCAGGTCGGGTCCTGGCAAGGGTCTTCACCTCCCTCGAAAATCTTCCGGCCGAATGAAGCAGCAACCCTGTCGGCAACGCCTTCCATGGTGTCGAACACGGCGTTCGTGAATAGTTCCTTCGCAAGCGGCACCTTGAAAGAATTGCTCAGCTCCCTCGTTTCAAGGCTGTATAAATGAAGCATCTTTTTGAGCAGGCCTTCAAAATCCCGCTGTGAGTAAGCTCTCCCGACAGCCTCCCGGAAGGGGATGGAATCAAGCCAGCGGGACAGAATCTCATACACCGTCGAAACCAGGAGCTGTATCCTTTTCTTTCTTATATCCTCTATGCACCCATAACATATACTTAGGGGAGGCAGTCTTAATAGTTTTTCCATGAATCTCCTGTCAACCTCGGTAGTTTCTTTGAAGAGCTCGGTGATGTTCATGCTCTCCCCGTCGACGCCGTCGCTGAAAGCCCGTGCAGCGCTTTTTATGATAAGCATGTCCTTCTCCACCTCTTTGTCCACGTTGGCGTTCATGAGGTCGAAAAAAAGCGGCATAATCAACCTGAACCTGAGGCCGCTTCTGAGGCGCTCCACGCTTTGCCTGCTGAATTCGTACATCATTGCGCGGTCCATTCCGCAGATGGCGTCAACCTTGTTCATCATAACGTCCTCATCTGTTCACAATGTATGCCCGGGAGCAAAGGATGTCAACTGTAAGTAGAATTGGCCAGGACACCCTGCAATATATGCGGTTCTAGTCATCCATGAGGCACTACGTCAGGTCTTTTTGGGGCGATTCCTCAGCCAAAGTCTCAGCCCTAGTAATCCCGCTACTAAAAGGCTGCTTAACGGAAGAATCGGCATAATGTAAGAGAAAGGCAGATGCAGGACACTTTTCAGCCATATGTCGAAGTTGCTGCCATGGCTGCGAGTTGAAGCGAACACTATCAGTGCGGCGATAATCACTCCGTAGGAGATGTTGGCGCTGGCCTTGTCCATTTCCGAGACCATATTCCTGAATTCCTCGCTCTCAATCCGGAAGCTCGGACTCTCCAGAAAAAGCAGGGCTTTTTTGAGATGTTTAGAAGCCAGTCTCTTAAAACTTCTCATCTCGAAGGGGCCTGCCTTCAACCTTTTCAGCATTTCATCGAAGTCCGGAACCACGACTACATATTTTTCAAAGAAAGGTTTCAGGTACTCTACAATCCTTATATCGGGAGCTATGGTCATGCATGTCCCCTCAAGTGTTGCAATGGCTTTTGACATGATGACAAAATCGCGGGGCACATCTATGCCGAAGGCAAGGCTGGTATTCAGAAACCTGTCGAGCATGCAGGTAAAAGGGACCCCCGCGATTTCACACACATGCAATTCGGAAAGAACTTCATTGATTTCCCTGTAATAAGACGGGATGTCAACATCTTCCGGGTCCACGTTGCAGAGTTCCAGAAACGTATCGATGATCCTTGTGACGTCTCCTTCCGATATACCATAGAGAAGGTCAAAGGACCATTCCCTCAACTCCTTTGTCAGGTACCCTACGATCCCGAAATCGAGATAGGCGATGGCGTCGCCCTCAACAAAAAAAATGTTCCCAAGGTGGGGGTCACCGTGGAAAAATCCGTCTACAAAAATCTGTTTCAGCATGGAGTCCGCTATGAGAGCGGCGACAGTTTTCTTATCAATCAATTCTTCAGGAACGTCCATGATATTAATCCCCCGTATGAACTCTAACACGAGGACCTTTTCCGTTGTATGTTCGAGAAACACCGCAGGGAATTTTACCTTCGGATAGCCCCTGAAATAATAGAAGAATTCAAGTGCGTTTTTTCCTTCCCTGATGAAATCCAGTTCCCGGTCGGTCCATCTCGAAAACTCTTTCACAAGCATCTTCGGTCGGTTTTTCCTGATCGAAGGGAGGAAGAATTCCATCAGAGACGCGAAGAACAACATGAGAAGGATGTCGGTCTCCATCTCCTCCCTGGCCCCCGGGCGTTGTACTTTCACGGCCACTTCTTCGCCTGTTTTGAGTCTCGCCCTGTGCACCTGGGAAACAGAGGCAGCGGCAACAGGCGTTTCATCAAACTCTGCGAACAGTTCGGTATATTTTTGTCCCAATTCCCTTTCTATTTCCACCTTCGCAAATTCAAAAGAGAACGGAGGCACCTTATCCTGAAGTCTTCTGAATGCCTCGCAGTATTCCGGAGGGACAAGGTCCGGCCTTACGCTCAGGAACTGGCCAAATTTGACGAAGGTTGGTCCGAGCTTCTCGATGGTCTCTTTTACGATGGCCGGCGAAGAGATTTTCGGCTGCTTGGTCTTGAGGTATTTTATTACCTCCCTCTGCTCTTTTGTCGCCGGGACTAAACGAATTCTGTGAGGCAGATAATGGAAAAATTGTCCCGTCACGACGCCGCATATGGCCAAGAAACGCTTTGCTGTGCGTGTATATACTCCTATCGGCATCATTGCCGAATCCTCTCCTTTCCCGTCACGTACTTGTTTGAAGACGACAAACGGGCGTGCCGCTTTACCGACTTCGATTTCCGGAAAGAACCCATATGTGCTTGTCCTGTTTGTCACTCCCGCATGTCCGGAGTCTTTCCCCGGAAGGATATCCGACAAACGGGAACTGCCGCCCCCGGTTAATACTCTTCAGCCGATCGCCTCCAAATAAATCCTGCAGGATAGACTCAAGCCGAGTATTTAATATAAGTATAGCAACCTTTTGCCCAGATGATAATCGTTTTGTCCGGGTCATCATCCACTATGCCATGTATGGTCAGCGTTAAGACCTCCGCCTGTTATAATGCGCCGACATATTTGATAGAATGGTCTTGTGGAAGACGATGTATTGGCAAGGGTGATCTCTACTGAGAAGGAGATACAGGCCCGTCTCGAAGCCGAGAGAACCAAGGCCGGGGAATGGATCGAAGAGGTAAGGAAAGAAAGCGAGGCTGAATTCATAGGGGAGTCAAACCGCTTCAAAGAGGCAACAAGAAAGACTGAGGAGCGGGCCAGAAATGAGGCTATGAGAAGGGCTGAGATTATTATCAGGGAGGAGGGAGAGAGGGCGGAGAGGCTTCTGAATCTGAGCGATGGAACCCTCAGGGACATAATAATGCGAAGGCTCCGCACGATCCTTCCGGAATGAAGACATGATAGTCAGAATGTCAAAGGTCGAGATTGTGGGACCGAAGGCACTTCTGCAGGACGTTGTCGGGCTTATGCGGGATCTCGGTATATTCCAGGTCGAGCCTGCGGTAGCAGGTTCTATAGAGAAAGGTCTGGAAGAGAACATAAGAACCTTTTGCCCTGATGAAAAAACGGCGATCGAACGTCTTTTTCTCCAGGACTGCCTTCTTAAGATAGACGAGCTCATCTCTCTTCTTCCGAAGGGCGAGGTGAGAAACAGCTATATCGAGCCACGTTCAGTCATCGATGCCGTCGCGAGAGCGATAGAACGGCATCTTTCGCAGTCACGGGCTTTGCACGGCAGGCTGGATGCCCTGCAGAAGGAGCAGGCCGAACTCGGCCGTCTTATGACCTTCCTTGATTCCCTCGCCCCCCTTATCGGCAGCACGAAGGAGACGCCCGATCTGGATTTTATCGGCCTTACAATCCGCGAACCGGGCATCGCGAAGCGCCTGAGGGATGTCATTTCCAGCATAACGGACTGGAAGTTCGAACTGACAACCAAGACCACCGAAGACGGGACACTGATCGGCCTGTTAACGGTCGAAAAGGGTATCTCCGAAAAAGTGAAAAAGTCCCTCATCGACGAACATGTCCCCGAACTGAGCTTTCCCGCGTCCTTCAGCGGGCTTACCTTTTCCGAAAAGGTTTCCTTTGTGAAGCAAAGGATGGAGGAAGTCTCTTCCGGGATCCTTCAGATACATTCCGACATGAAGTTGCTCGCCGCGCAATGGATGCCGATCTACCTCAGGGTAAGAGAATGGATACAGGACCGTTTGTCGCTCATTACGACAACTGCCTGCGCGTATGAGACGAGAATGTGTTTTTTCGTAAACGGCTGGATGCCTTCCAGGGATCTGGAAGGGCTCCGGAAGAGGCTGGATGAGGCCTTCGGCAGCAGCGTGCTTATTGATGAAAAGGAGATGAAGGAAGAGGACCTCGCCCGGGTACCGATCATACTGAGGAATCCGCTTTACTTCAGGCCTTTCGAACTTTTCACGAGCCTCCTGCCATTGCCTGTGTATACGTCATACGACCCGACGCCTTTTATCGGGATATTCTTCCCGGTGTTTTTCGGGATGATAGTCGGCGACGCGGGATACGGTCTGGTCCTCGGCGCCATATCCATTGTACTGATGAAGCGTTACAGAAAAAGGCGGGCTCTGAGCGACGCGGCCAGGATAATCTCGGTCTCCTCCCTGTACACAATATTCTTCGGCCTTCTTTACGGAGAGTTCTTCGGCGATCTTCCGCAGAGATTACTGGGGATTGCACCCCTCTGCATCGAGCGGCGCACGGCCATCATACCCATGCTCTGTTTCGCCGTCACCATAGGCGCTGTACATGTGTTTCTCGGTCTGGTTCTCGGAGCCGTTACCGCATTCAGGAAAAAGGAAAAGAGGGAAGCGCTCTACCGGCTTGTCACTATTGTCGTCATTCTTTGCATAGCTGCCGTCGTCGCGTCATTCTCCGGACTTTTCCCCTCCGTGCTGGTCCGCCCCGTCATCATCGCGATACTCTTCCTGGCGCCTCTCCTGTTATTCTCAGGCGGACTTCTTGCCCCCCTTGAACTGCTGAAAAGCATCGGCAATATTATCTCCTACGTGAGGATCATGGCGATAGGTCTCACGTCGGTCCTTCTCGCCTTTGTTGCCAACCGCCTGGGCGGTTTAACAGGAGACGTCGTGACCGGAGTTGCCGTTGCAGGGCTACTCCATCTTCTGAACATCGTCCTCGGGGTCTTTTCCCCGACCATACATTCACTCAGGCTCCACTATGTTGAATTCTTCAGCAAATTTGTCGAACACGGCGGCAGAAGATTCGAACCCTTAAAAAAATAGACAGTCGAAGGAGGGAGAGATGGAAATGGAAAAGGTATTGATCGCATTTGCAGCGGCATTGGCGATAGGTCTGACCGCGATAGCAACGGCATGGGCCCAGTCAAGAATCGGGGCCGCAGGTTCGGGAACACTCGCTGAAAAGCCCGAACTGAGCGGCACGATAGTCATACTTCTCGCCATACCGGAAACCATGGTGATTCTCGGGTTCGTCGTCGCGACGATGATACTCTTCATCGGGAAGTGAGATGGGCTGCGATGAACTGATCCGGGCACTGCGGGCAGAGGAGGAAGAAAAAACCCGCGAGATCTGGGAGAAGGCAGAAGAAGAGGCCGGAAAGATAAGGGCCGCCCTTTTCCCCAGGATCGAGAATCTGCGGCGGGACAGTGCGGCGGAGCCGCCTTCCGATGAAGTTTCCAGGATGCTTCTGGAGGCAGAGACCGCGGCGAGGGTAATCAGGCTCACCGTCTTCGACAGACTCTCCGTCCGACTTTATGCGCTTGCCGCCTCTTCTCTCCATCTTCTTAGAGAAGAAGGCTACGAGGAAACATTTAAAAGGCTTGTCCTCGAACTTCCTTCTTTCGGATGGCAAAGAGTTACGGTAAGCACGGATGACTCGGCTCTCGCAAGAAAGTCCTTCCCCGGTGCTGAGATCGTGACCAGCAAGAGTATAATGGGGGGTATGGAAGCAGAGGCGGAGGAAGGCGGGGTAAAAATCGTCAACACCTTTGAAAAGAGGCTCGAAAGGTCATGGACGGAGATGCTGCCGGCTTTGCTGGGAGACATAAGCAGAGAGGTCATGGATAATGGAAGCCCTTCTGAGGGTTGAAGACAGGGGCTATCCGACAGACTACCTCCTTTCCAGGATAAAGGGAAAGCGGGCCAGACTTATATCCGACTGGACCATGCTTATGTTCGGTGGCTCCCCTTTCGAGTATCTCGCCTCATCGACTTACAGGGGCTTTGTGACCGAAGGGTCACCTGAGGGCCTCTGGAGGGATCTCATGAAAGAATACCGCAGGGTCTATTTCAGCATGAACAAGGCGCTCATTCAGATCTTCAGGCCTTTCTTTCTCTACTGCGAACTCAGGACTGTCTTCATCTGTCTGCGGCATATCAAAGCCGGGAAGAGATCGGATACAAGTGGAGTCCTTTCCCTCAGCCTCCTCTCGGAAGGCATGAAAAAGGCTCTTGGAGAAAGCAGCGACATCACAACAGCGGCAAGAGTTGTGGAGAAGTTTTTTTTGAATCTGTCGGAGACGTTCGGTGGGATATCGGATATCTGCGAACGGGAGGGGCTAAGCGGCATTGAGCGGGAGCTGACCGCAAGGTACCTGGTGATGGCCGTCAGGAAGAGAACGGATCCGCTCATGAAGGAATTTTGGGGTTGCATTATAGATGCGCGGAATATCCTTTCTCTTTATAAATTTGTCACATTTGAACTGAAGACAGCGCCGGCCTTTATTCCGTGCGGCGGCATCGGTGAATCCATGTTTGCTGAAATCATTAAAAAAAAGGATATCCTTGACATTTGCCGACTGGCAGGGGCGCCGGACGGATCAAATGTCGAGAACTCGCTCTATAAAAATATATCGCTCTTCGCAAGAAAGGCGGGCAGGGACCCCCTTGGAGCGGGCCCGATCCTGGATTATCTCTGGAGAGCCTCTATAGAAGTGATGAACCTGAGCATTCTATTCTATGGTCGGGATATGGAGACCGAAACGATCAGACTGGAGTTGGTCCTTTGAAGAAGATTGCGTTTATAACCCCGGGCGATGCCCGATTCGGGTTCGGCCTTGCGGGTATGCCCCAATATATTGCCGGGCAGGAGGAGGCGGAAGAGAAGCTGAGGGAAATAATGGAGGAATCCGATACGGGACTGATTATCATCGATGAGAGGATTATCAAGGCGATAGACGAAGAGAAGATAAGGGAGATGGAGGATCGGTGGCACGGGATTATGCTTGTGCTTCCCTCGCCTGTGAAGCCGGCCGCCGAAATCGAGGATTATGCCGTGCGGCTTATAAGAAAAGCCATCGGCTACCACGTGAGGCTGAAGATGTGACCGGCAGGATACTCGGCATATCAGGGCCCACCGTAAGTGTCGACATCCCAGGGCTCAAACTCTATGAGCGGGTCTATGTCGGCCACTCCATGCTAACGGGCGAGGTCGTACGGCTGGAACGAAACAGGGCCGTTATCCAGGTCTACGAAGATACCCGCGGCCTGGCGATCGGCGAGCCGGTGAAGGGGGTGGGCCTTCCTCTTGCAGTGAGACTCGGCCCCGGCCTGCTCTCTGGAATGTTCGACGGCCTGCAGAGACCGCTTGAAACGTTGAGAGAGGAGACAGGCCCCTTCATGAAGGCGGTCAGGGAGATTTACGGTCTGGACTATCAAAAGAGATGGGATTTTTCTCCTGCGATCAGGGACGGGGATGAGGTCACTCCCGGTCAGACTCTCGGCACCTTCGCAGAGGGCACATTCACGCACCATTTTGCCTGCGGACCTGGCGGCGGAGGCCGCATCTCGCGGATAACAGGCGGGGAACTCAGTCTCAATGAGCCTTTTGGCGAATACGACGACGGCAGAATGCTTTACGGGTGGCATGAATGGCCGGTGCGGATTCCGAGGCCATACAGGAAAAAAATCCCTCCGGTGGAACCCATTGTCACCGGCCAGAGGAGTATCGACTTCCTTTTCCCCATCGCAAAGGGAGGGACGGCGATATTCCCCGGAGGGTTCGGCACGGGAAAGACTATTCTTGAGCAGTCGATCGCGAAATTCGCCGATGTGGATGTAGTCGTTTATGTAGGGTGCGGAGAACGCGGCAACGAGATGGCCGAGATGATTGAGGAATTCCGTAATCTTAAGGATCCCTGGACAGGAAGGCCGCTCATGGAGAGGACGGTACTCGTGGTCAACACTTCAAATATGTCGGTCGCCGCGAGGGAGGCCTCTATATATACTGCGATCACAATGGCGGAATATTACCGCGACATGGGATACCATGTGCTCTTCCTGGCAGACAGCCTTTCGAGGTGGGCCGAGGCGCTGCGGGAGATATCTTCTTCTCTTGAGGAGATGCCGGGAGAAGAGGGATATCCGACATATCTGGCGTCAAGGCTATCCGGTTTCATTGAAAGGGCAGGTATTGTCGAGACTCTGGGAGGCAGAATCGGGTCGCTCACTCTGATTCTCTCTGTATCGCCACCGGGCGGCGACTTTACCGAGCCGGTGACTCAGGCCTGCCTCAGGACGACAGGGGCTTTTCTGATGCTCGATACAGCCCTTGCCCACAGGAGACATTTCCCGGCCATAAACTGGTTCCAGAGTTACTCGCTATACTCGGCGGAACTGGCTGAACATTTCAGGGGAAAAATCTCCGCTGAATGGGAGGAACTGCAGCGTCGTTGTACGGTGGTGCTCCAGAAGGAGGAAGCACTCAGGGAGGTGTCCGAGATCGTCGGTGTCGAGGGGCTTCAGGAGACCGACAGGCTTCTCATGCTCGTTGCGGAAAGGATAAGGATGGAATTCCTTTCCCAGAACGCATACAGTGAGGATGCGTTCTGTCCACCTGAAAACACACTCGCCCTTATCAGCCGAATACTGACGTTTTATGACGATGCGCGTGAAAAAATACTGCAGGGCATCCCCCTCGAAGAAGTATTGAAGACGGAAGATAAGGCATGAGACTCTCGGAACATGTATACCGTACGATCTCGGCGATATCAGGGCCGCTGCTATTTGTGCAGAGGGTGGCCAGTGCCCGGATAGGGGAAGTGGTGAAGGTTGTTTCGCCGGACGGCACACTGATGGATGCCGAGGTCCTTGAGATAGAGGGAAATACCGTAATGATAGAGGTCTTTGGAGAGACAAGGGGTCTTGACATCGGTAAGACAACTGTCGCTTTTATGGACTCTGTCAGAAAGGTCCCTCTGTCCGGGGATATCGTAGGCAGGATATTCAACGGCTCTTTCAGCCCGGTAGACGGCATGCCGATGTTCATCCCCGAGAAGTGGACATCCATCATCGGCGCTCCAATGAATCCGGCGGCCCGTGCAAGACCGGAAGAGTTCATCGAAACCGGCTTTTCTGTCATAGACGGCCTGAATACCCTGGTGAAGGGACAGAAACTCCCCGTATTTTCCTGTGCGGGCCTTCCGTCAAAGGAGCTTGTCGCCGGCATACTGAAGAATTCCGGACTCTCGGCAAAGGGAGGAACTTTTGTCGTTGTCTTTGCTGCCCTAGGCCTGACCTTTCATGAATATTCTTATTACATGAAGGTGCTCGAGGACATGCAGACCGCTTTTGTCGCGTTCATAAACAGCGCTGACGAGCCGGTAATGGAGAGGCTTCTTGCGCCCAGATTTGCACTGACGGTCGCGGAATATCTCGCGTTCGAGAAGGGGATGGACGCCCTGGTGGTAGTTACCGACATGACGAACTATTGCGACGCGCTGAGAGAGATATCAACGGCCAGAGAGGAACTGCCCGGCAGAAGGGGTTATCCCGGCTATATGTACTCGGACCTTGCGTCTCTGTACGAGAGGGCGGGACGGGTGAGAGGGATGAGAGGTTCGGTGACATTGTTGCCGGTCGTCACTATGCCCGAAGATGACATTACTCACCCGATCCCCGATCTCACCGGCTATATTACAGAAGGTCAGATTGTCCTCAGCAGGGAACTTCACCGTCTCAATATTTTTCCCCCTGTCGACGTGCTCCCGAGCCTTTCGAGACTCATGCAAAAAGGGATAGGCAAGGGCCTCACAAGGGAAGACCATAGGAAGATAGCTAACAACCTCTACAGATACTACGCCAGGGGAAGGGATTTGAGAAGGCTCGAGGCGATTGTCGGCAGGGAAGGCATGACGGAGAAGGACAGAAAGATGCTCGATTTCACCAGCTCGTTCGAAAAGGAGTTCATTGGCCAGGGCTCAGTCAGAAGGACGATTTGTGAGACCCTCGATGCCGGAACCGGCCTTATGAGACGGTTCGAACTGGAGATCACGTGACACACCCGACGAGAACAAATCTCCTCCTGATCAGGGAGAGGGCAGTTTCCGTTGTTAACAGTATAAGGATACTGAAGGCGCGGAAACAGGCCCTTACAAGAAAATTTATCGACACAACGAGGCCCTTTCTCAGGTCCAGGGAAGAGATAAGGTCGCGATACGGGAAGGCGCTTATCGGCCTTGACCTGAGTCTGGGGCATGAAGGGAAAGAGGTCATAGAGTCCATGGCACTGGCCGCAGCCAGAGATTTCAGGATCGATATAACCGAAAAAGCTATATGGGGACTGAAGTATAATGAGATCGCAGCCTGCGATACGCCGGTGCGCAGCCCTGACGAGAGGGGATACGACTGCTTCTCTACAACCCCCCATCTAGAGGATTGCGCGCAGCAGTTCGAAAAGATCGTTGAGTCCATGATCAACATGGCCGCCTTCGAGGGTAAATTGAAGAGACTTGGGGATGAGATCCTAAAGACAACGAGAAAGGTCAAGGTGCTGGAAGAAAGAACCCTTCCCGGCTTGAACGTTCAGGCAAGGGCTATCGCTCAGCATATCGGCGAACGGGAAAGAGAGGCTCACTGCAGACTGAAGCGTTATAAGAAAAGAAAGCCTTCGGCGACGCGCTCGATTTTCGCAGAGCATTCAATCCGGGGATCTCGCCAAGACGCCACATATCGCCCGGAACCCCGCCCTCTGTGATTCCCGGACGCCCGATAGCCGATCTGTTGCGGATATCCATGTGATTGACAAAGTCGGTTAAGCGGGGAGGAAAGGAGAGTTCAAAGACAGATGAGATATCAAAAAAGCATGCTGGCCAGCATAATTATAGGCGCCCTTGTTTTCTTATCCGCCTGTGCTGCCACTCAACATTTTCAGAATGCGAGTGAAGGACAGTGGACGCCCCTTCAAAAAGGTCGGGGGAACGGAGTAAAGGTATTTGTCGACGAGAGGAGCTTAAAGCATCTGTCGGACACTGTGGCCCGACTTAGGATCAGATACAGGTATTCGACTCCGGAACCGTTTGATTCCGGGTACATTGAGGAGCTTGTAGTTTACAATGAATATGATTGCAGAAACGAAGAGACATACAAGATCCTCTGGTCCGAAGCGCATTTCATGGACGGGAAAAGTAAAAAGGATTCCTCCGAAAGGCTCGGGTATATCTTGCCTGATGACGCCGTCTTCCGCTATGTGTGCAAATAGATGACGTTTTGCCGTCGGAAAAACGCGAAAGAGAGGGCGTCATGACCGGATTAGGCGGAGGGGCGACTCTGCCCTTGCCGCCTTAGGAGGGGGGCGGTAGAGCGATTTTATCGGTTTCCTGGCCGATCTTTCATCGCAGCAGGCCGGCAACTCCAAAATTGAAATTCCCGTGCAATCATGCCATTATAGTCATCTCAACATGTCACAAAGCAGGAAGGGGTGATACCGTGGCAACCCCGCGTCAATCGAAAAATACTTCGTCTAAAGACTACAGAGACGTGATCATAATCGGCGCCGGCGCCGCCGGGCTTATGTGCGCCCGGGAGGCGGGAAGGCGCAGACGATCTGTCCTGGTGATAGACCATGCGCCGCTGACAGGTAACAAGATACGGATTTCGGGAGGCGGAAGGTGCAACTTCGGCAACCTGAATACATCTCCTGAAAATTACCTTTCAGGGAACCCCAGATTCTGCACATCGGCGCTCGCCCGATTCGGGCCGCAGGAATTTATACGACTTCTTGAAAAGCATGGGATCCGTTATCATGAAGAAGACGGCCGGTTGTTCTGTGACAATGGCGCCATCGAAATCGTACACATGCTGGAGAAAGAATGCGATACCTCAGCGGTCGAAATACGGCTTAACTGCCACGTCTCCGGAATCACGAAACAGGACTTTTTCACAGTCACCACGAACCTTGGTCCCTTTCGGTCCAGTTCCCTCGTCGTAGCAACAGGCGGCATTTCTTTCCGGCAACTCGGGGCAACCGACTTCGGCCACCGCATAGCCGGCCGCTTCGGCCTGAACGTCACGCCCCTGAGGCCGGCCCTTGTGCCTCTTCTGTGGAACCGGAAAGACCACGGACTCTTCGGCATTTTGTCCGGGATTTCTCTCGATGCAGCTGTCAGCTGCAAAAAAAAGACCTTCCGCGACAGCGTCCTTCTGACCCACGAGGGGCTGAGTGGTCCGGCCATACTGCAGGCTTCCCTTTACTGGGAGAAGGGAAACGAAGTTCTGATCGATCTCATGCCTGAACGAGACGCTTATGAATTACTTACTAAGGAGAGAAACGGCAAAATTGAAATGCGCAACTTCCTGTCGCGCTATCTCCCGAAACGCTTCATTCATACATGGAGTGACATATTCTTTCTTTCGAAGCCCATGAACCAATACTCCGACAGGGAACTCGGAAAAATCGCCGAGGCGCTCCATCGCTGGAAAATAGTGCCCGCCGGGACCGCAGGTTTTTCCAGAGCCGAAGTGACCATTGGAGGAGTTGACACACAGGAATTCTCATCGAAAACAATGGAGGCGAGGAAAGTGACGGGCCTGTACTTTGCCGGTGAAGTCATGGATGTAACGGGACAACTGGGCGGATTCAACCTTCAATGGGCGTGGTCTTCGGGATATGCGGCCGGACAATTCGTATAAAAATAGGGAGATCGTCCTGGCGTCCGCATCACCCCGGAGAAGGGAGATCCTCGCTCTGACGGGCCTGGAATTCCGGGTAGACGCAGGAGACTATGAGGAAACGATGGACCTTCCCATGGAGCCCCACGACTTGGCGCGCTTTCTCTCCCGGAAAAAAGCCGATGCAGTCGCCCTGAAATACAGAAACGCCCTTATTATCGCGGCCGACACCTTCCTGCTTTTCGAGGGTGGCCTCCTCGGCAAACCACACGACGAAAGGGATGCCGCACGTATGCTCGCCAGACTCAACGGCCATTCCCACTCAGTTATCACAGGGTTTACGGTCCTCGATACGGCGAAGAAGAAATCGCTGTCGGACTCGGTTGAGACGAAGGTCTATTTCAGGCGGCTGACGTCGAAAGAGATTTCCTCATATGTCAAATCGGGCGAGCCTATCGACAAGGCAGGCTCCTATGGAATACAGGGGCTGGGGGCCCTTCTTGTCGAAAAGATAGAAGGCGACTATTTCAACGTCATGGGTCTTCCCCTCGGAGCCCTCGCTCAAACCCTGAAGAAGTTCGGAATCAGAATATTATGACAAGCCTCCGGAGACGCATAGTGCAAAGCGCATGGAGCATAGCGAGGCAGGCCGACAAACCGACAACAACAAGCAAAGAGCAAGAGATAACCTTGTCTTTTGGAAGAAAGGATCAGGGTGAGTGGTACTTCAGGTTTAGCGTTTCAAGGTCTTTGAAGCACTTGCCCTATGCCCTATGCGTCATGCGTTTTTAGCATTAAGCGGTTCCCTGAATCTCGCGCAGCCTCTCCTCAAACATCTTCGATTTCGTATCATGCTCACCGGTCAGTCCTTCCAGCTCCACGAAGAGGACTTCTATCTCCTCCTTCGCCTGATGGATGCTCCGGGACGAGCTTCTGATGGACTCGGCGTCCGACGCCGTCGACGCCTCCAGAAGGACCTCCGTTTCTTTGTCGATCTGCCGCTCCAGACCCATAATCGCCTTTTCTACCTCTGCGATTCTTTTTTGAAGCGGCCCGATCGTCCGGGATCTCTGGTCGATGATCTCCGCCTTTGCCCGCCGGATATCCTTCCTGCAGGAGGCCGTACCCTGTCCGTTAGTGCCGGGACCGCCGGCCGGCCTGTATTCCACATCATCCTTCCATCCCCCCCTGTCCAGAAAGTCCCTGTACGTCCCATCGAAAACACGTACAACGCCGGCGTCGAATACAACCAGACGCTCGGCAACCGCATGAAGGACCATCTCGTTATGTGTCACGATCACTACCGCCCCTTCGAACGCCTGGATAGCCTCGATCAAAGAGTCAATGGATTCCATGTCGAGGTGGTTTGTCGGTTCGTCGAGAAGAAGCAGATTCGCGGGCTTCACTAGAAGTTTGCCGAGCAGCACCCGGCTCTTCTCTCCCCCGGAAAGAACGCCGATTTTCTTCAGTGCGCTGTCGCCCTCAAACATCATTGCCCCGCATATCGTCCGGGACGCGCCCCGGCTTCCGTCGGGATGCACATCCATGATCTCCTCCTCGATGCTCTTCGAGGGGTCGAGACGCTCGATGTTCGTCTGCCCGAAGTAAGCAATCCGGAGATCCGGATGCCGGGCTATGGCCCCGCGCACAGGGGCAAGCTCTCCCGCCAGAAGACCCAGAAGCGTTGTCTTCCCCTTCCCGTTTTTTCCTATGACGGCTATCCTGTCCCCCTTTCCGATGGACAGATTCAGTCGGTCGATAAGAGGCGGAGTCCCCTGATCGAAGGCAAAGACGAGGTCTTCGGCCTCAAGCAGCCTCTTGCCGGTAAACGGAGCCGCGGTGAATTCGAATTCCAGGTTCTTTATCCCTGTGAGTTTATCGAGTCTTTCCTTCTTCCGAAGGGCCTTGATCCTGGACTGGACGGCCTTTGCCTTGTTTGCCTGCGCCCTGAACCGGTTTATAAACCTCTCGGTTTCCTGCCTCTTTTTTTCATCGTTAATCCTCGTCTTCTCGTAGACCTCCTCTTCCTCGAGCAGCTGCTGATAAAGTTTCCCCGTTGTACCCGGCATCTTCCTGATCTTAGAGCGGTGGATACCCATTGTATGGGTCGTCACGGCGTCCATAAAGTCTCTGTCATGGGTGATGAGAATCATTTCCTTCCCCCAGTTTCTCAGGAATTGAGTCAGCCAGCGTATCGAGAGGATGTCGAGGTAGTTGGTGGGCTCGTCCAGCAGAAGCAGATCGGGATCGGACACCAGTACCCTCGCCAGGTTGAGGCGGACCTGGTATCCTCCGGAGAGGTCCATGGGAGCGCGGATCACATCGTCGCCGGAAAAACCGAGACCGAAAAGAATGGCCTCGGCCCTGAAGGTCTCGTCCCCGCCTTCCACAGGGTTCCGGAGCCCAAGACATGCCTCTTTCAGCACCGTATCTTCGGTAAACCGGATGTGCTGCGACAGATGCCCGATCCTGTAATCCTTCGGGAGGCTGATGATGCCGGAATCGGGATGCTCCTCCCCAAGGAGCATCCTGAAGAGGGTAGTCTTCCCGTGGCCGTTCCTGCCCACAAGGCCCACTCTCTCGCCCGAATTCATCGTAAAACTTACATCGTCGAAGATGACCTGCAGGCCGTAAGCCTTGCTCAGATTGCTGACGTTGACCATCAGTTATTATGACAGGGGATCAGCAGACCTTTCAAATGAGTAGAAGCCACAGGCTTCTCATACTTTCCTCCGCCTTCAAATGCCGCAAAAAAGACCATGACTTAACCGCAGAGACGCAGAGGGCACGGAGAGTGTTAATTATATATTTCTGCTGAGAGGGCAGAAATATATAAACTGCCATAATGAGCTTTTTGTGTTTTCCGGCCTCTCACCGGAAAACACAATTAATTGTATCTCTGCGAACTCTGCGTCTCTGCGGTGGAAATATTTTGGTCCAGGCTTTGCTATCTTGGGATACCCAGCCTTGCCTTATGCCCCGTTAAGGCTGCTTCCTGCCGCTTTCCACCATAAGCCTGGCGACTGACCTGGCGAAGGCCGCCGGGTCCTTAAGTTTGGAGCCCTCAAGAAGCAGGGCCTGATCATAAAGAAGCTCTATGTATTCATCCAGGAGGTCTTTTCCCTCCTCCTTTTCGATTATGGCATTCATAGTCTCCATAACAGGATGGTCGGGGTTGATCTCAAGTATGCGCTGGCTGGCCGGAACTTCCTGGCCCATCGCCTTCATAAGACGTTCCACGTTCGGGTCAAGTGCCCCCTCTTCCGTCACAAGACAGCATGCTGAATCCCTCAGCCTTCCGGACAACCTCACGTCCTTGACATCGCCTTTTAGCCGCTCCTTCATGGCCGCGATCAGTTTTTCATACTTTTGAGCCGCCTCTTTCTTTTCCTTTCCGGCCGGTCCGTCGAGGGATATGTCCCCCTTGATGACGGATTTCAACTTCTTCCCCTTGTACTCAAAAAGACTTCCCATGATTATGTCATCAACTTCATCGAGCATGACAAGCACCTCGTAGTCCTTGTCCCCGAAGGCCTCCAGATATGGCGATTTCACTGCGTCTTCCATACTCTCGGCGGTTATGTAATAGATATCTTCCTGACCGGGCTTCATCTCATCGACGTACTGCTGCAGTGTGGTATATTTCCCCTTTTCAGTCTTTGTGGACGAGAAGAGCAGAAGGTCCGCGATCTGTTCCTTCCTTGATAGATCGTAGTGTATCCCTTCCTTCAGTATCCTCCCGAACTCTTTATAGAAGTCGAGGTATTTTTCATAATCGTTCTTCTTCATGTCACCGAGCGTATCGAGGACCTTTTTTGTGAGGCTCTTTTTTATCGTTTCTATCTGGCGGTTCGACTGTAATATCTCTCTCGAAACATTCAGAGGGAGGTCGGACGAATCGACGACGCCCTTGATGAACCTGATATAGGGCGGCACCAGTTCCTCGCAGTGGTCCATTATCTGGACTCTCTTTACGTAGAGAGCGGGGCCGATCTTGTAGTCCTTGAACAGGATCCCCAGAGGAGCCCTGGAAGGGATAAACAGAAGAGCGACGAATTCGGAGGTGCCTTCGGACCTGTAATGAATCACCTCCGCAGCGTCCCCGAAGTCGTGTGAGACGTGCCTGTAGAATTCTTTGTACTCATCGTCAGTCACCTCGGCCCGGTCCTTCAGCCAGATGGCCTTCCGTGAATTGAGGACCTCATCCTGCTTCACTTTGATCTTCTTTCCTTTTTCGGATTCCAGTTCGGATTCCTTTTCTACTTCCATGACAACGGGATGCTCGATGTAATCCGAATACCGTCTGACGATGCTTCTGATTTCCCATTCTTCGAGGTATTTCATCTCCTCCTCCTTCAGATGGAGGATCACATCGGTGCCGGCCTTTTCTCTGTCTGTTTCTTCGATGCTGAACGTGCCGTCGACAGTCGACTCCCACTTGACCGCCTTAGCATCAACAGACCCGGCCTTTTTTGATATGACCGTGACCTTGTCAGCCACCATAAAAGAGGAATAAAAACCGACGCCGAACTGACCGATGAGCTCGGGCTTCTCCTTTAATTCCCTGCTCTGAAGCACCTTCAGGAACTCTTTCGTGCCCGAATGAGCGATGGTGCCGAGGGAAGCTATGACCTCCTCCCTTGTCATGCCGATGCCGTTATCGCCCACCGTAATGGTCTTTGCCGTTCTGTCGGGAGTAATCCTGATCTTCCATTCACCCGCGCCCTCCAGGATCGTTCCGTTCGTAAGAGATTCATAGCGTGCCTTGTCGATAGCATCGGAGGCGTTGGATATCAGCTCCCGCAGGAATATCTCCTTATGAGAATAGAGGGAGTGGATCATGAGATCCAGAAGTTCCTTCACCTCTGTCTTGAACTCGTATGTCTCTGCAGTCATGTTTTCACCTCGAACAAAAATTGTAACCGCTCACCAGATGGATATTTTTTTATAGTATAAAACCCCTGAGAAAGTCAACATTATTCCATTAAATCAACAGCTTGGGGCTTTCTTCAGGCGGACTTGCCATACATGGGGAGATCTCTCTGACAGGGACCCCCTTGCCAGGCAAGGGGGTCCCTCAATCTTACACCTTCACGACGTTTATCGCTTTCGGACCCTTGGGGCCTTTTTCGACATCAAAGCTGACTGCGTCACCCTCGGCAAGGGACTTGAATCCGTTGCCCTGGATGGCGGAATAGTGGACAAATACGTCATAGTTCT
>JBJKPE010000006.1:0-16818 GCA_046706685.1 Thermodesulfovibrionales bacterium
ACATAGCGGTAAAGGCCGCAAAGGAATGGATCAGGGACAACCTCAGGTTTGTCGATCCGGAAAGGCATGTGAGATACCGCACTGTTCTCGCCCCGGGATCGGAGGAACTGACCGATATATTTTTGAGACCCGGAATGGTAAAAGGCGCGAACGATACTTCCGCCCTGATCGGCTACTACCCTCTTTCTCCAACGGAGCAGGTAGTCCTTGACCTTGAACGGTTTCTCAACTCAAAGGGGTTCAAAAAAAAATATCCCGAGACCGGCGAGGATATAAAAGTCATGGGGCTGAGGACCGGAAGAAGACTCAACCTCACCGTCGCCATGCCCCTCATATCGCTCTTTGTAAAAAAGGAAGCGGAATATTTCATGAGGAAGGAGCTTATCCGGAAAGGGATAGAAAAGTTTCTCGGCAGGTACCGGAACTTCTCGTCTGTCGCTGTTGATCTGAACACGCTCGATGAAAGGGGCAGAGGTCTCGGAGGTATTTACCTTACCCTTCTGGGAACCTCTGCGGAGGGTGGAGATTCGGGCCAGGTCGGGAGGGGAAACAGGGTCAACGGCCTTATTTCCGTAAACAGGCCTATGGGCACGGAGGCGGCAGCGGGGAAGAACCCTGTCAGTCATGTGGGGAAGATATACAATTTCCTGGCCCATAAGACAGCTGAAAAAATATACAAGAACGTGGACGGGGTCAAAGAGGTTTATGTCCTGCTCCTCAGCAAGATCGGTACACCCATCGACAGGCCGACGATGGCAACTGCCCAGGTCCTTCTCCAGGGAGGGTTCAGGCTTGGTGATATCTCAGGGCAGGTGAGGCTGATACTTGAAAGGGAACTTGCGGATATAGGAGGATTCTGTGAACGACTCGCCGCCGGTACGTACGCGGTCTGCTGACCTCCGAAGTCTACTCTCCGCTATGAACAAGCCCCTTCCTCGCCTTTTCATTTCCGGGATCGATCTGCAATGCCTTTTCAAAACTGCTCCTGGCCTTTCTTTTCTCGGCCGCCTTAAGGTAGAGCAGCCCCAGATTGGCATAATAATCCGCGTTTGTGGGCTCCAGCCTGATCGCGGTAAGAAGGGCCTCCTCGGCCTCTCTGAGCCTGCCTGCCACCCTTGAGCACGCGAGGGACAGATAGCTCCAGTAGCGGCCGTTGCCGGGCATCAGTCCGGCGGCCCGGTTGAAGCTGTCGATGGCGGCCATGAAATTCCCCTTTTTGAACTCTCCGACCCCCTTCTCGAACTGGTCTTCGGCTTTTTTACCGGCACTATCTTTAGCAGCTGCGGAGGCCGGCCTGTAAATTTCTTCCCCTTCCTCATCCCCTCTCAGCGACTCATAGGCCCTGGTGATCGCATCGAAAACGGCGGCGAGCTTTGACTTGACCGACTCGTCAGTGATAGTGAAATATCTGTCGGGGTGAAACTCCTTGGCCAGCCGGTAATAATTTTTCCTCACCTTCTCTCCCCCGGCGTCCCGGTCGACTTCCAGCAGTTCATACGCGTCCATGTCAGCCAGCCTTGCATATAACGAATTGACCCGTCCGAGAAATGACTCCTCCTCTCCCGAAGGGGGTTGCAGCACATCGCTGACCGACACGCCGACCTCTTTACCGCCTTCTTTTTCCGCGCCGGCCGCGGCGCCGGTCTGCTCAGGCCCGGCCTCTTTGACCATCCCCAGGGAATAGAGGACGTAGGTTATCTTCAGGACCTCGAAAGACCCCATCAGGGAATTTTCCACAATATCTCCGAGAGTCTTTTGCCCCGCTATCATGGAAAGGATCTTCTTGTCCTGGGGGGTCAGCTCTACATTCCGGAAGAGACTGAGCGGGTCATCGCTCAGAGCCAGCACAGAGTCTGTATCCGGCAGTTCATTCCTGATCCTTGTCCAGTTTTCGATTCTCTTGATACCCTCATAGATCAGGTTCCCCATACTCATCTTCAGGGTGATAACTTCCCCGGTTGGGATATCGCCTTCTTCGAACAGATACTCACCGTCCTCGATCTGAAACATGCTGTAGATTATTTCCTTCACCTGGTACTTCACGCCCCAGAACAGCTCCTTCGGCGTTATGAAACCCAGCTCAACCAGTATCGCCCCTTGTCTCTTCCTTGAGGATTTCAGGATCTCTACGGATTTATCGTACTGTTCGACCGTTATTTTGTTAGCCTTCAGGAGCATCTCCCCGAGCCTGTCGTCTTCGTAGGTGGAAGAGGCGAAGACGACGTCCCCGGTGTTCAGATAAATCTTCTTGACAAAGGCAGGCGTTCGGACAGATAGCGTTCCTGTTTTTCTGTTTCTGTTGAGGCTGACGAGTATCCTGGCGAGGCTCGTGTCCCTGACGTTACCTGACAGAGAGATTTCCATCTGCATCCTCCCCCGCCGCAGATTTAATCGAAGAAAGCTCTTCGTGCAGTGCGGCACTTTCATTTCTGAGAGACTGTAACTGCATGGATATATTCTTTACTTCCTCTGAGCGGAGAGAGAACCTCTCCCTTAACAGGAAAACATAATATGTTTCGCAGACCACCAGGGTCAGGAGGAAACAGAGGGCAACGAACCTGAACGCCTGTCCCCGCCGGCTTCGATCATTCCCTTTCTTGTCAAGGCTGTCCTTTCTCAAAGTCATGTATACCTTTCTACCGTGAACCGGAATATTTCAATTTCTTCATCAGGGAGTATCCCCGCTTTCATCCTGGCGATCCGGACCTGTTCCTCAACGGAGTCAACACCCTCGAGGGCGGGCAGCAACAATCCCTTTTTCTGTCCGCTGACAACAATCAGGCCATATCTTTTCGGGTCCAGTGCAGCTGTATCAGCCACCTTTTCCGGTGGAGAAAGCACATCGACAGAATAATCGAGGTCAGGCAGTTCATCTTCTTTGACAGGGGAAAACCGGGGGTCATGGACCGCGGCCGATACGGCGTTACGTATGGTCTCGGCGGCCACATTTTCGCAGCAGGCAAGAAAAGTGCCTATACAGCCTCTCAGCCTGCCGTTTTTCTTGATACAGACAAAGACGCCTGCCTTGCCGGCCATCTCCGGGGAAAGAGATTCCGGCACGGGCAATACTCCCTTGTTGCGTATGTATTCTTCAACACTCCGTTTGGCGAGGTCCACAAGACCGTGCACTTTCAACTCCGTTCCCGTTACGGGCACTCCAGGTTCGAAGCGGCCGGGTTTTCATCCGGCCGGCATCCGTAATGCAGAGTGTGAGATACCCTCGCACCCCGGGCGTTTTCAAAAAATTATACATTATTTTTCCCGGCGAAGGGAATAATCGGCAATTGTCAAGAGGGCGCTCTTCGCCTGGTTGTCCGGGAAGACCGACAGTTCCTGTTTTGCCTCTTCCACCAGGGCCAGGGCTTTTTCGAAAGAAGCCTCGATCGAATTATACTTCTTTAGCAGGACCATGATTCGTTGCAGGCCGGCTTCAGAAAAGTCCCTTATAACGTTCTTTACCTCTGATACCTCGTCTTCATCCGCCGTCCGCAGCAGAAAGAGCAACGGAAGCGTGATCTTTCCTTCTTCGAGGTCCTTGCAGAGCTTTTTCCCAAGCTCTCCTTCTTCCGCCATATAGTCAAGGATATCGTCGGCCATCTGGAATGCAACGCCCGTCTTCATCCCGAAAGCGGCCAGGGCATCTTCCTTTTCACGGGAGACCCCGCCCAGCAATGCGCCTATCCGGCAGGCAGCCGAAATAAGAGCACCCGTTTTTGCGGATATGATTTCCCGGTATTCATCTTCAGTAATATCGGGGTCGCTTATCCTGTTAAGCTGCAGGAGTTCCCCCTCGGTCATCCTGGTGGTGGCGTCCGAGAGTGTTTCCATTATCCTCTGGTTTTTCTGCATCACCGCATTCTTCAGGGCATTGGAATACAGGAAATCTCCCACCAGTACCACGACCTGGTTGCCCCAGATAGAATTGGCGGTAGGTTTTCCCCTTCTTACCTCGGCGGTATCCACCACATCATCATGGAGAAGAGAAGCGGTATGGATCGATTCGATGATACCGGCGATATCGATATGTGCTTCCCCGGTATACTCCGAAAGGTCCGCACTTATCAGATGGAAGAGGGGTCTCATCCTTTTCCCCCCGCTCGACAGGATATAGCTGCCGATCAGCGGGATGATTGCGGCCCTGTTGCTGAACAGCTCCCTGATTCTGTCTTCCACCAGTTGCAGCCTGTCTTCGTAGAGGTCAAAGACATCCTGCAGCTGCATCTTCTGCTTATCAGACAAGAGATATTTCGACATTAAGACCGGGGTCCTTTCATTGCTCCCTCTTTATCCTGAACCTGTCCAGGTCGGCGTCCGGCCGCGACAGTTCCTTCAGGTCCCCGGGCCTGAAAGCACCCTTTTCAGTGATGATAGCTGTGACGTATTTCGCGGGAGTCACATCGAAGGCCAGATTTCTTACAGCAACGCCCTCGGGTGCGATGCGGCAGGTCCCGAAGACATTGGTGACTTCTTCCGGGCTTCTCTCTTCGATCGGTATATGGTCGCCCGAAGGGATCGAAAAATCTATGCTGCTCAGCGGAGCGGCTACATAAAAGGGAAGCCCGTGCTCCCTGCAGAGAACGGCAACTGTATACGTGCCTATCTTGTTTGCAACGTCTCCGTTAAGCGCCGTCCTGTCCGTTCCCACTATGGCGAGATCGATCTCACCTTTTTTCATGAGGGCTCCGGCGGTATTGTCCGTTATCAGGGTAACCGGTATGCCTTCCTGCATCAGCTCCCATGCTGTAAGCCGGGCTCCCTGAAGGACAGGCCTTGTCTCATCGGCAACAACCTTGAACTTCTTCCCCTGGTCCCTTGCGACGAGCATCGGAGCCGTGGCAGTGCCATAGCCGCCGGTTGCGAGGGACCCCGCATTACAGTGGGTCAGTACTGTGTCCCCGTCGCGAATGAACTGCGCACCCCACGAGCCTATCGCCTTGTTTATCTCTATATCCTCCTCAAGCATCTTCTTTGCCTCTTCAATCAACAACTCCCGAAGCCTCACCACGGTTTCGTCCCTGCGGCTGTCCAGAAAAGCCCGCAGTCTGTCCACCGCCCACTTTATGTTCACGGCTGTCGGTCTCGTAGAAAGGATGGTGTCGAAAGCCGGCTCAAGCTTTTTCATGAACCCCTCGAAGTTCCCGTCCGTTATTTCCTGAGCCGCGAGAGCCACCCCCATGGCTGCCGCGATGCCGATCGCGGGGGCCCCCCTGATGCAGAGCTTTTTTATGCATTCAGCCACCTGTCCGTAGCTGCTGCACTCGATGTTGACAACCTCGATGGGGAGTCTTGACTGGTCGAGCATGACCACTTTGCCGTCGACCCATTCGATTGTCTTTACCATTCCTGGTCCCCTCGCATTTTACCTATTATAAACCAAACAGGCACCGGCAGGATAGGTAAGGGAGAATCAAGACCCACTCCGTGACGCGGCATATCATAGGGTCAGGGCTTTGCCGGCCCGGGGTCAGCTCCGCATGGGAACAAGGGTGGACACTATCAGGAATGCGGTGAGGACGATAATGACGGCGACCGTCCCCCACGAAATGTAATTATAACAGGTGCGGTTAACGTATTCCCCCATCAGTTTCCTGTTATTTACGAGAGACAGGGCGTATACGAGTACAAACGGCAGGAGCAGACCGTTGACCACCGCCGAGAGAACCATCAGAAGAACGAGAGGCGCCCCGGGCAGGAGAATGAGCAGCGCCGATGCCACGATGATGATCGTATATATCCACATGAACTGCGGCGCTTCCCTGAAGGTTTTGTTAACTCCCCGCTCCCAGCCCATCGCCTCGCAGATGTAATAGGCCGTGGCGAGAGGAACTATTATTGCTCCGAGGAGGGACGCATTCGCAAGGCTCACCGCAAAGATCAGGGACGCATACTGACCGGCGAGAGGCTTGAGGGCATAGGCGGCCTCAGATGCCTTGTCAATGCGGAGGCCTGCGGGGAAAAGAGTGGTCGCGCAGGTCACGATGATGAAAAAGGCTATGATATCCGTGATGCTGCATCCCAGTATGACGTCGAGCCTCGTTGCCTTGTAGTCGGCTTTCCTGACTCCCTTTTCGGCTATGGACGACTGGAGGTAAAACTGCATCCAGGGAGTGATCGTCGTTCCTATTATTGCTATCGTGATATACGTATATTCCGCGTTCCATTTTACCGTCGGAACGAAGGTCCCTTTCAGTACCCGGGGCCATGAGGGATGTGCCATGAAGCCTGATATCACATAACCGAAATAGAGGAGACAGGCGGCCAGAAGTATCCTTTCCACTGTCCGGTAACTGCCTTTTGTCACGAGAAGCCAGATGGCCGCAGCCCCGAGGGGCACGATTATATATTTGCTGAGACCGAGGATCTCCATGCTGGCGGCCCAGCCGGCGAAGTCAGCCACCGTCGTCCCCAGGTTGGCCACAAAGAGGGCTATCATCATGAAGAACGCCGCCCGCACGCCGTAGTTTTCCCGTATCAGGTCCGAAAGCCCCTTCCCGGTCACGGCCCCCATCCGCGCCACCATTTCCTGGATGACGACGAGAGCGACTGTAGTGGGGATAAGCGTCCACAAAAGTGCATAGCCGAACCTTGCCCCGGCGACCGAGTAAGTCGTAATGCCGCTTGCGTCGTTGTCTATATTGGCGGTTATGATGCCGGGCCCCATGATAGAGAGGAAGAGCAGCAGCCTTTTCCACCTCTTCATACCTTCCTCCTTTTTCTCTTGGCGGCCGGCGGCAGGAGGATATCGACGATATCGTCCACGGTCACGATCCCGTGCATATAACCGTTTTCGTCCACGACCGGAATAGCGAGGAGGTTATACTTGGATATGATCGCCGCGACGTCCATCTCGTCATCTCCGGGCAAAACGGTCTTGAGATTCGTCTCCATAATGTCGGCAAGGATGCAGTCCGGCTCTGCGAGCAGGAGTTCCCTCAGGGAGGCGATGCCGATCAGTTTCTCCTCAGCGTCAAGAACATAAATGTAATGGACCGTCTCGACCTCCTTGGCCTGGGTCTTGATCCTCTGCGATGCCTCCCGGACCGTCATTTCGGGAGAACAGGCGATAAACACATTTGTCATGAGGCCTCCAGCGGTATCTTCCTCGTGACCGAGGAGTTCCTGGATGTCCTCGGCCTCTTCTTTTTCTATCCTTTCGAGGATTTCCTTGGCCTTTTCTGCGGGGAGGTCGCTCAGTATATCGGCCGCCTCGTCGGGCGGCATCATCTCTATGATGTTCGATGCCTTCCTGTTATCCATCCTGCTGATGATATCTTTCTGCACATTGGGTTCGAGTTCGGAAAGCGCCTCGGCGGCGGTCTCCACTTCAAGGTTATTGAAGAAACTCGCCCCCTCCTTCTGGGATACGCTGCTTATTATCTCGGCAATGTCGGCAGGATGGAGTTCCGAAATTATCTGCCTCGGGACGGTCAGGGATATTCTGGTCAGCCTGGGCTCAAGAGGCTGCAGGTAATTCCAGCTGATAAGAGAATATGGCAGCGTTTTCTGAAAGAGCCTGAAAAGGTCCTCCCCTCCCCTCTCGACGCCAAGGCGCCTCATTATTCCCCTGACACCTACGTCGACCGCCACAAGGACGGCGTTGGTGTTGAGGCCCTCCAGCTTTACATCGTTGACCCTCACTACGCGCGCTCCGTTAACATCCACAATCTGTTTATCGAGGATGTCCCTTACAATGAGGAGGTCTTCCTCTCCCGGTTCATACGGCTGCAGGTTAGCGACGAATGTTCTGGAAGAGATGATTCTCTTATTGAAGATATTCAGCTCCTTCCAGGAGATGAGAAAGGTCTTTTTACGTTTTTCGACGACAAGTGATGACACCTTGGGGAGCTGCTCGCCTTTTACGACGACGAGGTCTTTGACACGGCCGATCTCCTCGCCCTTCGGGTCCAGGACCGGTTTTCTCATTATCTCGCTTGCAAAGACCTCACCGTAGAATGACATCGTGTCTCCCGGATTCTTCAGTGATACGGTGCGGAGTTGTATAGGCAAGCCATTTTCATAACTCCAGCCCCCAGGTATTTGTTATTTATGCTGTAACAGTAAGGTAAGTATACTCGGCCGGCCGCGTTTCGGCAATACTTTTCGGAGGAGGAATCCGCTGCCGCAAGAAGAGGCACGACAGCGTACGCGGAGCCTTATTTCTGAAAGTTGTTTCCACGAGGTAATTTGCTTACAATATAGATGCTATGGCAGATTTGCTCAGTCAACTCCTCGCTCTGACGGGAGAACCCAAGATAGCCTATTTTTCGATGGAGATAGGCGTGCATAACGATATTCCGACTTACAGCGGAGGTCTGGGCGTGCTCGCCGGGGACACTATACGCTCGGCTGCCGACCTTGAGCTCCCAATGGTGGCCGTTACGCTGCTGAGCAGGAAGGGATACTTTACGCAGGACATAGATGCCTCGGGCCGCCAGGTGGAGTATCCGACCGAATGGGACCCTTCGCGCTACATGGGCCTGCTTCCGCACAGGGCCACGGTCCTGATAGAAGGGCGGGAAGTCACTGTGCAGGCATGGCAGTACAACGTGAAAAGCCTGATCGGCGGGTCCATCCCGGTATTTTTCCTCGACACGGACCTTGTGGAAAACTCGCCGGCCGACCGGGAGATTACCGCTCAGCTCTACGGCGGTGAGAAACCCTACAGGCTCAAACAGGAGATCATCCTTGGAATCGGCGGGGTGAGGCTGCTGCACGAAATGGGGTTCGAGATAAAGAAGTACCACATGAATGAGGGCCACGCGAGCTTCCTGACACTGGAACTGCTGAACCGGTTCAAAAGACCGATCGAGGACGTATGGGATGAAAAACTCGTCTGGGACTTAACGCGGGTGAAGAACCTTTGCGTGTTTACCACCCATACGCCGGTGGAAGCGGGCCACGACAAGTTCCCCTATGACCTTGTCGCGGAGGTGATGGGGGAATTCATTCCCTTTCCGGTTTTAAAGGAACTGGCTGGAAAAGAGCACCTGAACATGACGAACCTCGCCCTCAACCTTAGCCGCTATATCAACGGGGTCGCAAAAAAGCACGGACAGGTCTCCCAGAGCATGTTTCCCGGTTACCAGATACACGCCATAACCAACGGGGTCCATTCCTACACGTGGACCTGCGACAGCTTTAAGCGGCTGTACGACGAATACCTCCCCGGCTGGGCCAACGAGCCTGAGCTGTTCGTGAGGGTTGGTCGCATACCCGACGAGAGGCTTTGGCAGGCCCACAGTGAAGCCAAGCGGGTTCTCATTGATAACATAAGGGAAGTGGCTGGTGCTGAATTTTCTCCCGATGTTCTCACCATAGGCTTCGCCCGCAGGGCCACGGCTTATAAGAGGGCCGACCTGCTTTTCAGGGACCTCGACAGGCTGGAGCGGATAGGGTCGGGCAAGATTCAGCTCGTGTTCGCCGGGAAGGCCCACCCGAAGGATGAGGCCGGCAAGAAACTGATTCAGAATATTATGGGCTATGCTGAAAGGCTCAGGGGCAGTATAAACATCGTCTATCTGAAGAACTACAATATGGAGACGGCTCTGAGGATAGTATCCGGGGTGGATGTCTGGATGAACACTCCTCTCAGGCCGCTGGAGGCGTCGGGCACAAGCGGCATGAAGGCCGCCCACAACGGCATCATGAACTTCAGCGTCCTCGACGGCTGGTGGATAGAGGGACACATCGAAGGGTTTACCGGCTGGTCCATAGGCCCGGCCCCGAACGAACTGGCACCCGGCTCCGATCCCGATATAAAGGACGTGGCGGACCTTTACCATAAGCTCGAAAACATCATCATCCCCCTGTACTATAACGACAGGCACACGTGGGTGAGGATGATGCAGAATGCTATAGGAAAGGTCGCCTACTATTTTAACTGCCACCGCATGATGAGAAGATACGTCACCGAAGCTTACATCAGGTAGTTGGACCGTCTGCAGGAAGTTTTCGAAATCCGGCAAACCCCTGGAGGTCGTTGATTTCATGGATTGTGCCCGACACTGTATAATAATGTAAAGAGTTATAGCTATAAGGGAGAACTAAGCGATGAACGAAGAGACAAATGATAGACAGCCTGCAGACACGATTAAGACGTGCGGACTCTGTTCGCACATGAGGACGTCCAACAAGGGAAAGACGGCGGAGTGCGATATGAAGGGCAAGGGCATGCATCCCAACATCAAGTTCCAGCGGCAGCCCGGCGGCGACTTCGAGACCTTTGCGTGGCTGAAGGCGAGGGACTGCTCCTATTACGACGGCGACGAAGAGGACATGCCGGAAGAGGAATCTGCGGGCGCCTAGACTCATTCCGAAATCTTCCGTCATTGCCTTGAGCGCCTTTGACGATGGGGAGGATGCTTCCCTCAACTTCAGGCTTAAGCCTGAAAACCTGTCGTTATCGAGATATCGAGGCCATCAGTTCCTGCCGCTCCAAAGGCCAATACAGAGTGTTTCCGTCGCAAATCCTTTCCCGATCGCGCCGGACAAAAAAATAAAAGGTACTTCCGGACACTTTCGCCGCGCTATTTTCATCGCAGAAAGATCGTCGAAGGAGCGCAGTGAATAATCCGCCAGGATGAGGTCAAATCCGCCTCTTTCGATGCCGGCAACAAAGTCTTCTTTGTTTTCAACGCGCACCAGCTTACATTTAATCCCTTTCCTCGCAAGGCTCACCAGAAGGAGGTCAGAGTCATACCGAGTGGCCGCAAGATGAAGGATGCGCCATTTATATTTCATATCAAACCCCAAATCATTCTTGTTAAACCGGCAAAAATGGTTTAACTTTGTCATTCCGGCTTGTCCGGAATCTATCCGAAAACAAAGAAAGATCCCCGGCAAGCGAGGATGACGCCCTGATGTATTCTGTTGCCGGGTTAATAATAACCATTATGCCATCGTTATGTCGGCGGATTGCCGGTTCTCTAATCAAAGAGTAAGTCTTTTGTTTATATACTTCAGTGATCAGGAACACAATATTGGCGGGAATTAATGGGCATTAGATTTTACCTTCGACGCTTATCTTAAGTAACAAGGATTCCGGTTTCTTACCTGAAATTCACGATTCAGGGTCTTTGCGCTTTTGTGCATCTGTCGCAATTTTCGTCTGCCTGAAATTAGCAAGGGCTGCATGGTAAAATGAACGAGCTGGTTGTGGCATACGATGGCTTTATCGAATCTGCGATCAACCGTCTCTTCCCTGGGATAACTGGCGCACTTCTGTTGAACTATCTTTCACTTCAGGGTCGCATATCCGCTCTCACGCATATGCAATGCTATCGGCACCTGGATGATATAACGAAAGGAATCTGAAACAATGAGCAACGAACCGAACAAAGTGATTTACTCCATGATCGGAGTGAGCAAGTTCTACGACAAGAAACCGGTCCTGAAAGACATTTATCTCTCCTATTTTTACGGGGCAAAGATAGGGGTGATCGGCCTCAACGGGTCTGGGAAAAGTTCCCTCCTTCGCGTCCTCGCTGGCGTGGACAGGGAATTCGCGGGCGAGACGGTTCTCTCTCCGGGGCATACAGTCGGCTTTCTTCAGCAGGAGCCGGAACTTGACGACGACAAGACTGTCCGGGAGATCGTGCAGGAAGGGGTGCAGGAGATCGTCGATGCGCTGAAGGAGTACGAGTCCATCAACGAGAAATTCGCGGAGCCGATGTCCGACGATGAAATGAATAAGCTTATAGAACGTCAGGGGAAGGTGCAGGAGAAGCTCGACGCGATGGACGCCTGGGACATCGACTCGCGCCTAGAAATGGCAATGGACGCACTCCGCTGTCCCGCTGGCGACACCCCGATTAAGGTCCTCTCGGGGGGAGAAAAAAGGCGGGTGGCCCTCTGCAGGCTCCTTTTACGGAAGCCGGACATCCTGCTGCTCGACGAGCCGACCAATCACCTCGATGCCGAGACTGTTGCATGGCTGGAACACCACCTTCAGTCCTACCCCGGCACCGTCATTGCGGTGACCCACGACCGCTATTTCCTTGACAATGTTGCGGGGTGGATACTTGAACTCGACCGGGGAGAAGGTATTCCCTGGAAGGGCAATTACTCCTCCTGGCTCGATCAGAAGAAGACCCGTCTGCAGCAGGAGGAGAAGTCGGAGTCAGAGAGACAGAAGACTCTGCAGCGTGAGCTCGAATGGATACGGATGTCTCCCAAGGGCCGGCATGCGAAGGCAAAGGCGCGTATCACATCGTACGAGGCGCTCCTCAGCCAGGACACCGAGAAGAGTGCAAAGGAACTCGAAATCTATATCCCTCCGGGTCCGCGCCTCGGGAGCGTGGTCATCGAGGCGGAGAACGTTTCGAAGGCATACGGAGACAATGTCCTTATGGAGGGGATGACCTTTTCGCTTCCCCCCGGCGGCGTTGTGGGTGTCATAGGGCCTAACGGAGCGGGAAAGACGACGCTCTTTCGGATGATCACCGGGCAGGAAAAGCCCGATTCGGGCTCCTTCAGGATGGGCGACACAGTCAAACTCGCCTATGTCGACCAGAGTCGTGACGCCCTTGATCCGGCCAAGTCGATATGGGAGGTCATATCCGGCGGAGACGACGCGATCCAGCTCGGAAAGAGACAGATGAACTCGAGGGCCTATGTCGCCCGGTTCAATTTTTCAGGCGGCGACCAGCAGAAAAAGGTCTCGATGCTCTCCGGCGGAGAGAGGAACCGCGTGCATCTCGCAAGGATGCTTAAAGAGGAGGCTAACGTGCTCCTCCTTGACGAGCCTACCAATGACCTCGATGTAAACACGATGCGCGCCCTTGAGGAGGCGATCGAAAACTTTGCCGGATGTGCAGTCGTGGTCAGTCACGACAGGTGGTTCCTCGACCGCATCGCAACCCATATCCTCGCCTTCGAAGGAGACAGCAAGGTGGTATGGTTCGACGGGAACTATTCCGAATACGAGGCGGACAGAAAGGCCAGACTCGGCGCTGCCGCGGACCAGCCGCACCGGATCAAGTACCGGCATCTGTCAAGGGGGTAGAGGTGATAACTGATGTTCGGCAGGCATTACCACTTTTATAAGCTTGATCAGATCGCTTCCTGATTCTGATAAAATCCCGGATGATTCAGAGCGGTGAGAGTATGCGTAAAAGATGACGAAATTCAGAGCCTGGTATTTTTGATACCACGGGTGATAACCCCGGCTTTGTCAGATATGCCATCAGGTGTCTTGCCCGCACTATTTTCTTCAGAAGAACAACCCACTGACCTGACAGAACCCTATCTTTATACCTATATATTCCCATTTCCCTGCCAAGGGAAACCAACTGAGGTTTGTCCTTCGGAGAATAGCCCGCCTGTCCCCGTCCGTGCAGGTGACTATTGATATTCATGCTTGCAATGAGAGCCTGGTCCAGTGCATGGTAAGCAAGCCGCGTGAGGGAAAGCGGCTTATCATCAACATATATGCTGACGATATCTCCAACACCGTAGACGTATTCATCGTCAGGGGAACGGAGTCGGTCTGTAACCTTCAGCCATCCGTTCGGGTCCTTTGAGAGAGGCAGTTCCTGAACCAGCTTCGTCGGCTGGATTCCTCCGGTCCATATGAGGAGTGACATATCATGCTTTGCTCCGGAGTCAAGAATCACCGCGCTTTGCCGTACTTCAACGATGCGATTCCCTGTGAGTATTGTCACTCCCTTCTGCAGGAGATATTCGCCGGCAAATTCGCGCGCTTTTACCGGGAATCCGGAAAGGAGGTTGTCCCGGCTGTCAATAAGCCTAAGGGTCAGCCTTCCAGAATTGAGATCGTGCCAATACCCGCGCCCTCTGATCAGATCAAGAACTTCTCCTGCCACTTCAACACCTTCCGGCCCGCCGCCGGCAATGATAATGGAACAGACCTGATCTCTGTCTTCCAGGAGGGAGCAGAGATCTGCATGAATGCGTTCGGCATCTTCAGGACTCCTGAACCGGTGGGAAAAGTTTCCAGCCCCTTGCACATCATAGAAATTATTCTCTACGCCGCTGCTCAAAACCAGATAGTCATAATCCAGAGCCCGGGAGGGAGTAAAAACTTTTTTACTTTTCACATCCAGGGAAAGAACTTCATCATGGACAAAGTCAATACCTGCAAGGCCCAATATCAGTGCAAGCGGTATTTGTATGTCTCCGGCCCGAATGGCCCCCGAGACAACTTCATGAATAGATGGAATAAAAGAATGGTATTCACTCCGGTCAACAAGCGTTATTTTCGCCGCCGAAGGCAGAAGATCTTTCAGTGATAAGGCAGTCTCCAAACCGCCAAAACCACCGCCGACAATAACAACGTTCCCAGTCATTTTTTACCGCTCATCAAAGATCGGATAACCTGATCTCATAAAAATAGTCTATCACACATGTCGACTTCCGGAAACCCGGCGGCCCTCGTCCGGCAACATCATTGGGGCGATCAGGTATAAAATAAAGCAGTGCGAAAATCTGTCTGCATCCTTGCTGTGCTGGCCGTTCTGTCCTGGAGCGTATCGGCGGTCTTTGCCTCGGACAGCGCCGTTATTCGGGAGAATTTTTCAGATCTGAATAATTGGAGTCCCCTCCGTTTCGACAAGACCAGGAAAGATACGGTTTATTCCGTCGCGGACGAAGGCGGCATCACCTGCCTGAAGGCCGAAAGCAGCGATTCGTCCTCTGCCATCGTCTGTAACAGGGAATTCGATGTTTACCGATATCCTGTAATGCGATGGAAGTGGAAGGTCAGCAATGTCTACGCGAAGGGAGACGTTCGCAAGAAGGAAGACAACGATTCTCCTGCTCGTCTGTATGTCATGTTCAAATATGATCCGGCAGAGGCGGGCTTTTTTACGCGGCTGAAGTATTTATTGGCAAAAAAGATATACGGCCGGTATCCGCCGCGCTTCGCCCTCTGCTACATCTGGGCGAACATGCGCCACAAGGAAAAAATAATCACGAGTCCCGGCTTTGGAGCGATAAAATATGTGGTCCTTGAGGCCGGCAGCGGGCAGGTCGGAAAATGGCGGGAAGAGGAAGTGAACGTGCTTGATGATTTCAAAAAGGCGTTCGGAAGGAGGCCGCCCGCAACGGCTGCCATCAGCTTCATGGACGATTCGGACAACACCGGCGAGAGCTCGACTGCATGGCTTTCCTCGCTTGAAGTGATGAGGAAGCAGGTTCCGCTCATCAAAACCGGCATCGCCTCAGGCCTGAAGGACCACACCGCAGGCCCCTGAGCCGACAGGATAAAGCAGCCCTTATTACCGACGCCGGACATGATCTAAATCATATCTCCACTGGAAGATCTCGTATAAGATAAGAACATGAATGACAACGGTGTTATTGAAGGGCGCGCGAAAGGGAGGGTCGTCCTCCGGGTGAAATCGATGGAACCCTACTCTGCCGAATTTACCGCGGAACAGATAGGGGTCATCGCCGATATCGCGGAGAAGTACGGCTCGGGAGTTGCTCATGTGACCCCGCGGCAGACGGTGGAGGTCCCGCATATCGACAGAGCGGTGCTGCCGGATATTACGGCGCTTCTTGCACTCCATGGGCTTTTCCCCGGTTCCTCCGGAAGAAGGCTGCGAAACGTGACCGCCTGTTCGCGGTGGTGTCTGTATAACGCTTCGCCCATGAGCGATGCCGCGCGGAAATTGAACGCCCTTCTGAACGAAAAAATGCTTCCCGGAAAAACCAATATCTCGCTTTCCGGCTGCGAGTTCTCCTGTGTCCGGTCGAGGACATCGGATATCGGCGTGATAGCACGCTCGGAGATCGTTATTACCGACGAGAAGTGCAAACACTGCTCCCTCTGTATCAAAGAACCGCTTGGATGCCAGGCTGATGCGATCACCCTGACTGAGGAAGGGGTGGAAATCGACCGCGAAAAGTGCGTCCGATGCGGCTTCTGCTCGGGCGTCTGCCGGCCCGGCGTTATCGCGGCGCGATCGAAGAAGTTTGACATCTTTACGGGCGGCAACGGAGGCGTCATGCCGCGCGAGGCGGTGCTGCATTCGACGGTCTCTTCCGAAGAAGAGGTGATAGAGGTAATCGGCTCGATCCTGGAGAAATACTGCGCGTTTGCCGGAAGCGGTGAGCGCATAGGCGATGTGATCGCCCGGGTCGGCCTGAAAGGGCTGGAGGTCTGATATGGAAGAGACTCATGAAAAATTCACCCTTGATATGCCGAAGGTGGGGATCATCAAGGGCGTGCTCGCCAAGGATATTGAGGTCGTGGGCGACAGGTTCGTCAGCCTCAGAACAGCCGCGCGGCCGTACAGGAATGTATACAGCGCGGCCCAGCTGCGGGCCATAAAGTCAGTTGTCGAAAAGTACGGGTCAGGGAAGGTCCACCTCACTCCGCGATATAATCTTGAGATCCCCGAAGTCGGGCAGAAGAATGTCGACAAGGCGCTTAAAGAACTATACTGTGCCGGGCTTTTTCCGGGCGGGGCCGGAACATCGGTCAGAAATATCTTCACCTGTCCGGACTGGTGCTCAAAGAGCATCAGGCCGGTGCAGGAACTCGGCGTGATGGTGAGCAAGAATTTCGGCGACATGGATATGCCGAATAAGGTGACGATATCGTTTGCCGGCTGCTCGAACGGATGCTCAAGACCTCATAACTGCGACATCGGCATCATCGCCGTCGGGAAGGTGGCGGTCAGGGCGGGCAGATGTCCTGATGACTGTACCGCATGCCTGGGTTTGTGCAGGTTCGGGGCCATCGAAAAGCGTGACGGACACATTGTGCTGACCGAAAAATGCAGGGACTGCTGCAAGTGCGTTGAGGCCTGCGGACACGGCATGCTCAGCATAGCCGGGACCGGGTTCACTGTT
>JBJKPE010000007.1:0-14165 GCA_046706685.1 Thermodesulfovibrionales bacterium
GAAAAACAGAAGGAGGGCAAGAAAAGGATGAAGCAGGTAGGAAGGGTCGAACTCCCCCAGGAGGCCTTTCTCGCCGTCCTGAAACTGAAATGACAAGGAAAAAGAATAAATCCGCCTTCAGAGAGACCGTCGAGGCTGTTGTATTTGCGTTCATCATCGCCCTGGTGATCAGGACCTTTGTAATCCAGGCATTCAAGATCCCTTCGGGGTCCATGATACCCACACTGCTCGTAGGCGACCACCTGCTGGTGAACAAGTTTCTCCTTGGGACCCCCGTCGATGTGCCTTTTACCAATATCAACCTGTTCCATATGCCCGGCCTCAGGGATCCTCAGCGTGGTGACGTCATCGTATTTAAGTATCCCGAGGACCCGACGCGGGATTTTATCAAGAGGGTCATCGGCGTGGGAGGGGACACGGTGGAATCGCGGAACAAGGTCATTTACGTGAACGGCCGCAAGCTCGTTGAGCCCTATGTGCAGCATGTGGACAGCAGCATAAAACCCGGCGGGACCGACCCCAGGGACAACTTCGGGCCTATTACCGTTCCCAAGGGCGACGTATTTGTCATGGGTGACAACCGAGACGAAAGTTACGACAGCAGATACTGGGGATTTGTCGACGACAACCAGATAGTGGGAAAGGCCATCATCATCTACTGGTCCTGGGACAGTGATAAACATTGGGTCCGGTTTGGCAGAATGGGGCAGTTGATACGATGAAAGGCCGCCTGAACCGGCATGGTTCCATAAAGGTTATCTTTTGTCTTGCGCTGGCGGTTGCGGCGGCGTTCGTACTCATATCCTTCGGAAGGCCGTATTACCAATATTATACGCTTAAGTCATACGCACACGATGAATTGTTGATAGAAGTCGGCAGTGTCGACACGATCAGGCAGAAAGTGCTGCAACGCGCAACCGAACTCGGGATTCCCCTCGATCCGGAGAATCTTGAGGTGGCGGCGAATGACGCAAAGGTTGTAACGGTCAAGGCTAAATGGTCCGAGGTTGTCGACTTCTGGGGCTATTACACCAAGAAGCTCGACTTTACCATGAGTGAGGCATACTGATTGTTTACGGGACTGATTGCAGAATTGGGAGAGGTTGCCCGCCTGGCAAAAGGAGCGGCAGCTGCCCGGCTTGATATTCATTCACGTGTCCTGTCTTCGGATGCCGCGATAGGCGACAGCATTTCGGTAAACGGCGTCTGTCTTACCGTAGTGGAAAAGGCAGGAGATTTACTGGCCTTTGACCTTTCGGATGAAACGCTGAAATCGACGAACCTCGGGAGACTGAGGATAAAGGACCTGGTAAACCTGGAACCTTCGCTCAGGGCGGATTCCAGAATGGGAGGACACTTCGTAACAGGCCATACAGACGGCGTGGGGAGCATAAAATCGAAGGCGGTTTCAGGAGACGTGTATAAGATAGTGATTCATTCGGGAGGGCGTATCGCCGCTTCCCTGGTCGAGAAGGGTTCCGTTGCCGTGGACGGCATAAGCCTCACTGTTGTTGAGGTATTCAGGGAGGGCTTCTCGATTGTCATTATTCCGCATACGGCCAGGATGACGACCGTCGGTTACAAGGAGGCCGGGGATTCCGTGAATATTGAGGCCGATATCCTGGGCAAGTATGTTTCCAGATTTCTCGCAAAGAGGAAGGATTCGGGTCTTATGCAGGCCCTCGTCGAAGAAGGGTTCGCTTAACATACATTCGCATCGGCCGGGAGGAGAATATGCTGAAGAATAAATGCAACACGATAGAGGAAGCGATCGAGGATATGGCCGCCGGTAAGATGGTTGTCCTCGTGGATGACGAAGACAGGGAGAACGAGGGTGATCTCTGCATGGCGGCGGAGAAAGTTACCCCCGACGCGATCAATTTCATGGCGAAATACGGCAGGGGTCTGATATGTCTGTCGCTGACGCCTGAAAGAATCAACGAACTGAAACTGCCTATGATGACGGATGAGAACACCTCTTCTTTCGGCACTGCGTTTACGGTCTCGGTCGAGGCCAAAAAGGGCGTGACGACCGGCATCTCGGCCGCCGACAGGGCCACGACGATCCTTACCGCCATAAACGCCGACACAGTACCGGAGGATCTGGCAAAGCCCGGGCATGTATTTCCTCTCAGGGCCAGGCGAGGCGGTGTCCTCCAGAGGGCGGGCCAGACGGAGGGATCTGTAGACCTTGCGAGGCTGGCCGGTCTTTATCCTGCGGGCGTGATATGCGAGGTCATGAGCGACGACGGTACGATGGCGAGGCTGCCTGAACTTCTGGAGTTTTCCAGGCGGCACGGTCTGAAGGTTGTGACGATAAAAGATCTCATAGGATACAGAATGCGGGCGGAGAGATTCGTGCACCGCGTTTCCACAACGAAGCTGCCCACGGACTTCGGCGGGGAGTTTACGGTGATCGCATATGGCAACGATATGGACAGCAACATACATATCGCACTGGTGAAAGGCGAAATAAGCCGCGACGACGACGTCCTTGTCCGGGTCCACTCGGAATGCCTTACCGGCGACGTCTTCGGGTCGAAGCGGTGTGACTGCGGCGAGCAGCTGCACGCTGCCATGAGGATGATCGATGAAGAAGGGAAGGGCGTCATATTATACATGAGGCAGGAAGGCCGCGGGATAGGGCTCGTGAATAAGTTGAAGGCCTATGAACTGCAGGACAAGGGGCTTGATACCGTCGAGGCCAATATCCAGCTGGGGTTCAAGCCTGACCTGAGAGATTACGGGATCGGCGCCCAGATGCTCGTGGACCTGGGAGTGAGAAAGATGCGCCTCATGACGAACAACCCCAAGAAGATCGTGGGGCTCGAAGGATATGGCCTGAAAGTGCTGGAGAGGGTCCCTATAGAGATGAACCCGCACGAGCGCAATCTCGTTTATCTCAAGACGAAGAAGAAGAAACTGGGCCATTTGCTGAACAATGTCTAGAGTCCGTCAGCGGCAGATGAAAAGGCAGCCCCGGCTCTCAACGAAACTTATGACATCCGGAGGGAGAAGATGAAAGTCATTCAGGGAGATTTACAGGCCAAGGGCCTCAAGTTCGCAGTTGTCGTAAGCAGGTTCAATGATTTCATAACCGGCAAGCTTCTGGAAGGCGCGGTCGATGCGCTTCTCAGGCACGGAACGAAGGATGAGGACATCGAAGTGGTCAAGGTTCCCGGCTCATTCGAGATCCCCCTTGTCGCCAAGAAGCTGGCAGCAAAGAAATCTTACGACGCGGTCATCTGCCTCGGTACGGTGATCAGAGGGGCCACGCCCCACTTCGATTATGTGGCGGCAGAGGTATCAAAAGGGGTGGCGGCGGCTTCTCTGGAAACGGGTGTGCCTATCGCCTTCGGTGTCATCACGTCCGACACGATCGAGCAGGCGGTTGAGAGGGCCGGCACGAAGAGCGGAAACAAGGGCTTTGATGCCGCGATGACCGCGATCGAGATGGCCCAGGTCGTGAAGAAGCTGTGAGCGGAACAGGGCCGGGTCTGCTCGTTATAAGATGATACGCCTGTTGACAATGATCTTCCCCGGACCTTTTTCTCACTGTTCGATTTTCACGTCAGTATGAACCGCCGCAAAGCGAGAGAATATGCGCTTCAGATGCTCTTTCAGCACGAGTTTTCGGGCGACAGGAAGGACTGGCCGGCACCCGAGGGCTTCCGGCCCGGCGCGGAGGAAGCCGGTGAAACCGCGGAATTCGCGGAGCGCCTTCTGCGCGGGACACTGGAGCATATTGAAGAAATAGACGGGGTAATTCAGCGGGCGGCTGAACATTGGGACATGAAGAGGATGGCAGCCGTAGACAGAAATATATTGAGGTTCGCGGCCTATGAGATCCTTTACGCAAAGGAGATCCCCCCGGCGGTTAGCATCAACGAGGCCCTGGAGATCGCCAAGAAATATTCTTCGCTGGAATCCGCCTCATTCATCAACGGCCTTCTGGACAAGATCGCAAAGGATAAGCAAAAACAGTAGCCTGATTATTTCTCGTAAGGGGGATATATGGGGAGAAAACCCGACGGAGGGGAAGATGCTGGGGTGCAACGACCACAGCTTCACGCGGGTCACAGGGAGCGTTTGAGGACGCGATTTGTCAGGGAGGGACTGGACGGTTTCGAGGACCATCAGGTGCTTGAACTCCTCTTGTTCCAGGCCATTCCACGGTCCGACACAAATCCCATTGCTCACAGGCTAATGCAGCGGTTCGGCAGTCTTTCGGCGGTGCTCGAAGCAGACCCGAAGGACCTGGCGTCGGTCGAGGGCGTCGGATCGAATGCCGCCGCTTTTCTTTCTATGGTCCCTCAGATAACACGGAGATACTTCCACGACAGGGTGAGGCATTCGCGGAAGAAACTCAACACTTCGGAGGCTGCGGCGGAGTATCTTATTCCCCTCATGTCAGGCCGTCCGGAGGAAGTGTTTTACCTGATCTGCCTCGATTCCCGGTTGAGGGTCCTTTATCCTGCTTTGATAAGCGAGGGCACGGTAAAGGACGCTCTCGTCCATCCGAGACATGTGGTCGAGGCCGCTATCAGGCATAAGGCCGCGTCCGTTATCCTGGCGCACAACCACCCTGCAGGCACCGTCCGTCCGTCCAGTCAGGATCATGCTATCACCAAACGCCTGGTCCAGGCCCTCGGCGCAATCCAGATCCAGGTCGTTGATCACATCATTGTGGCTGGGCAACAGATCTACAGCTTCCAGCGTGAAGGAACGCTGCCGGTGTTTGAGGGTGGAAGCTGAAGGCTGGCGGGTATTGTCGTATATAAGTTTAGTGTGTATAATTTATATGTAATGATGGAGAAAGGAGTGTGCAATGGCAACAGCGACGCGAAGATTGAATTTCATGATAAAGGCCGACTTGGCCGATGAATTCGAGGCTGTTGTTCCTGCGGGAATGAGGAGCAAAGTCGTCAACGAGGCCCTTGCCAGGGAGCTTGCCTTCCTGCGCAGACAGAAGGCTACGGAGAAATTAAGAAGGCTCAGGAAAAAGATGCCCGCCGTCCCTGCTGAAGAAATAGTGAAGGCCGTACGCGCCGACAGGGAGAGGCGTTAGGAGATGAAATACGGGGTTATTGTGCCGGATGCGTCGGTCATGCTCAAATGGGCTTTCAATCCAATGCCCGGGGAGCAGGATGGCGCGAAGGCGGAGACCCTTCTTGAGGGGTGGGTTGCAGGCAAATACGACATTTTATTGCCCGGGCTATGGGTGTTTGAAGTTGCTAACGTGCTGGGGCTGAAGGTCCCGGACATGGCAAGTGCGCTCATGGAGATCTTCATCGACTATCGGTTTTCGACGGTCGAGATTACGCAGCCACTTTGCATCAAGGCATTTGACATCATGAAACAGTGCGGCGTCACTTTCTACGACGCTGTGTATCACGCGGTCGCAATAAAACAGAAAGGGCTGCTGGTAACGGCAGACGAGGCGTATTACAGGAAGGCCAAAGGGTTGGGTCATATAACCCTGCTCAGGGATTTCCGGTAAGGTCAGAGTTTGGATTTGAAGGAATAATCAGTATAAGCAATAAGGAAAAAGTTAAGAAATTCTTCTATAATAAGACGCTTCGTATTTTCTGAGAATTCATAAGCTGCACAGAATCTTTTCAATCGAGGAGAACAATGATAGCACGTTATACAAGAAAAGAGATGGGAAGGCTCTGGGAGCCGCAGAATAAATTTCAGAAGTGGCTCGATGTGGAGCTTGCGGTATGCGAGGCGTGGGCGGAAATAGGGAAGATTCCCAAGGCTGCGCTCGCTGTGATAGAGGAAAAAGCCGGATTCGATGTCGCCAGGATCGATGAGATCGAGGCTGTCGTCAAGCACGACGTGATCGCCTTCCTGACCTCCGTCGCGGAGAAGGTGGGGCCGGAATCCAGGTACATTCATAAAGGGCTCACCTCTTCCGATATCGTGGACACGGCACTGTCTCTCCTGATGAGGGAGGCTGCGTCGATCATTATCCGGGACCTCAGGAAACTGACGGAAGTGATGAAGGATCAGGCACTTAAATACAGGGACACGGCCTGCATCGGCAGGAGCCACGGCGTCCACGCCGAGCCGATGACGTTCGGGCTGAAATTTGCGCTCTGGCATGAAGAGGCCCGACGTAACATTGAGAGGATGGAGAGGGCGAAAAAGTCCGTCAGTGTGGGGAAGTTGTCCGGAGCCGTGGGAACTTTCTCCAACATTCCTACAGTGATCGAGGAGAAGGTATGCAAAAAACTCGGCCTGAAGCCCGAATCCGTGGCCACGCAGGTCGTCCAGAGAGACAGACATGCCGAGTACCTCACTTCCCTTGCAATTGTCGCCGCATCCGTCGAGAAGATAGCTGTCGAGATCAGACACCTCCAGCGGACGGAGGTACTTGAAGCAGAGGAACCTTTTACAAGGGGACAGAAGGGCTCTTCCGCCATGCCCCACAAGAGGAACCCCGTGGGGTCGGAGAACCTCTCCGGGCTGGCGCGGGTGGTGAGGGCGAATTCCCTGGCGTCGCTCGAAAATGTCGCCCTCTGGCATGAGAGGGACATCTCACATTCCTCAGTAGAACGGGTGATAATACCCGACAGCACGATACTGGTGGATTACATGCTACACAGAATGACGGGCATCCTGTCGGGCCTGCAGGTATATCCCGGGAAGATGAAGGAGAACATGGCATGCAGCTACGGCCTCTATAATTCCCAGAATGTTCTTCTCAAACTCACTGAAAAAGGGATGAGCAGGGAAGACGCCTATGCCCTTGTACAGAAAAACGCCATGGAGAGCTGGAAGAAGCGGAAGGAATTCAAGGGGATGCTGCTTAAAGACAGGAGCGTCAGAAAGTTCCTGACCGCCGCCGAGATCAGGGACATATTCGACCTCAAGCATTATTTCAGTAACATAGATTATATCTACCAGAGGGTATTCGGAAAGGTGACGAAATGATGGGTGGGTATATCTTTGTTCAGCAGTTGCGCAGTTGTTAAGGATAACCGGCATTGATATTAACTTATCGATATAAGAGGCCCGCTCTTGCGGAACCGAAGAGGAACATCCTTTTGTCCGTCGCAAGGATCAATGTCTCGGCGGCGATAGAGGACATCCGGACGGAATTCTGTTTTTATATCGAATCAAAGACCGCCCTTTCTGCCGACGAGGCGGAACTGCTCCGATGGCTGCTGAGCGAGACCTTCGAACCCGGGAATTATTCCGGGGAGAGCTTCCTGAGTCGGAAAGATGAAGGTGCGGTGCGGCATTACATCCTTGAAGCCGGGCCCCGCATGAACTTTACGACGGCGTGGTCCACGAATGCTGTTTCGGTATGCCATGCCTGCGGGCTTACAAAGGTGACGCGGATAGAGCGTTCGCGGAGATACATGGTGGACGCGTCATCCGAACTGACGGCTGAAGAGTTGGGGCGGTTCTCAAATGAGCTCTATGACCGCATGACTGAGTGCCTCTATCCCGAGCGGCTGAAGAGCTTCGATACCGGCATGAGCCCTGAGCCGGTTTACTCGGTCCAGATTATCGAGGAGGGCAGACATGCCCTCGAAAAGATAAACAGGGATATGGGGCTCGGCCTGGACGACTGGGACATCGATTACTACTATCGCCTTTTTTCGAAAGACATCGGCAGGAACCCGACAAACGTCGAATGTTTCGACCTGAGTCAGTCTAACAGTGAGCATTCACGCCACTGGTTTTTCAAGGGCAGGCTGATTATCGACGGTAAGGAGATTGACGAAAACCTCATGTCGATTGTCCGGACTCCCCTGGACCGGAACCCCAACAACAGTGTCATCGCTTTCAATGATAATTCGAGTGCGATCAAAGGCTTTGAGGCCCGGACCATTCTGCCCGAGAGACCCGGCGGAATTACGAGGTTCATAAAGAAGCCGGTTGCCTATCACGCCATTTTTACCGCCGAGACGCACAATTTCCCGAGCGGGGTGGCTCCTTTCCCGGGGGCGGAAACAGGCACCGGAGGAAGGATACGGGACGTCCAGGCGACAGGCAGGGGGGCGCTGGTAATCGCCGGCACAGCGGCGTACTGTGTAGGGAACCTGCATATTCCTGGATATGATCTCCCATGGGAGGATAAGGACTTTGCCTATCCGTCGAACCTTGCGAGCCCTCTCACTATAGAGATAGAAGCCAGCAACGGGGCATCAGATTACGGCAACAAGTTCGGAGAGCCGGTCATCCAGGGGTTCACGAGGTCGTTCGGGCTCAGAATGCCTGGAGGGGAAAGACGGGAATGGATCAAGCCGATTATGTTTACCGGGGGCGTCGGTCAGATAGACTCCCGTCATGTAGAAAAGAGGGAACCTGCCAGAGGAATGCTCGTTACGAAGGTCGGTGGCCCCGCCTACCGGATCGGCATGGGAGGTGGTGCGGCATCCAGCATGATCCAGGGCCAGAACATCGCGGAACTCGATTTTAACGCCGTGCAGCGCGGGGACGCCGAGATGGAGCAGAAGATGAACAGGGTTATCCGCACCTGTGTGGAACTGGGAGAGGCCAACCCCGTCGTAAGCATCCACGACCAGGGCGCGGGCGGCAATTGCAACGTGGTGAAAGAGATCATCTATCCGGCCGGAGCAAAGATAGATATAAGAAAAATTCCGCTTGGCGACAATACCTTGTCCGTGCTCGAAATATGGGGCGCCGAATACCAGGAGCAGAATGCTCTCCTCATATTTCCGGACCGGACCGGGGCTTTTCTGGAGATCTGCAGGAGGGAAAAAGTCCCCTGCGCCTTCATCGGCGAGATTACGGGCGACGGCTATATCATCCTTTACGACGAAACGGACGGAAGCACGCCGGTGAACCTTCATCTCGACAAGGTCCTGGGGGAGATGCCCCGGAAGACATTCGAACTCAACAGAGTTCGCCGCGAAAGGAAGCCGCTTGAACTGCCGGAGCGGCTTTCAGTGCGGGAGGCCCTCGACCGTGTGCTCAGACTCGTCTCAGTCGGCTCCAAGAGGTTCCTGACGAACAAGGTCGACAGGTCGGTCACAGGTCTGATTGCTCGGCAGCAGTGCGTCGGACCTCTCCAGATAACCTTGTCGGACGTCGCGGTGGTCGCCCAGAGCCATTTCGGCCTGACAGGGACAGCTATTTCTATCGGGGAGCAGCCCGTTAAGACCCTTCTGAATCCGGCGGCGATGGCGAGGATGAGCGTGGCCGAGGCGTTGACGAATATCGTGTGGGCGAAGGTGACCCGTCTTGAAGACATCAAGTGTTCCGGAAACTGGATGTGGGCGCCCAAACTTTCCGGCGAAGGGGCCGACCTTTACGACGCGGCGGCAGCCATGCGTGACATCATGATCGGGCTGGGTATCGCCGTGGATGGAGGGAAGGACAGTCTGTCCATGGCGGCCAGGGTCACTGACAGCGCGGGGAAAACCGAAACGGTGAAGTCACCCGGTACCCTTGTCATTTCAGCCTATGTGACGTGCCCGGATATTACCAAAGTGGTCACCCCCGATATCAAGAGGCCGGGGGAGAGCAGGCTTCTCTTCATTGATTTGGCTGAGGGCAACAACCGGCTGGGAGGCTCGGCACTGGCACAATGCTACCGGCAGGTCGGCGATGAATGTCCGGATATCGAAGACCCGGAATTGCTCAAGAGGACCTTCAATGCGATACAAAAAATGGTTGCGGAAGATTTGATACTGTCCGGCCACGACAGGTCCGACGGCGGGCTTATAACGACACTCCTTGAAATGTCCTTCGCCGGAAACTGCGGAATCGATATCGAAATACGGCCGGGCGCAAATAGCAAAGAGCGTAGCGCAGGCATACCGGTTCTCTTTTCGGAAGAGATCGGAATGGTTGTTGAATATTTGCCGGAAAATGAGGACAAGATAACCTCGGAGCTTCAAAGGCAGGGTATTCCGTATCAGATGATAGGAAAAAGTCTGAGGGAAAAGGAGATAAGGGTTTCACTCCTTACTCCCAACGCCTCACCCCTTACTGTTTTGCATGAAGACATGAAGGTCCTCAGGGGTATATGGGAAGAGACGAGCTGTCGGCTGGACCTGCTGCAGAGAAACCCTGAGTGCGTGGTGGAGGAGAAGAAGAATATCTATGACAGGAAGGGTCCTGCGTTACACCTCACCTTCACGCCTGAACCCACCACGGAAGAGGTCCTCGAAAGGGCGGACAAGCCGAAGGTTGCAATAGTGCGGGAAGAGGGGAGCAACGGCGACAGGGAGATGGCGTCAGCCTTTTTCCAGGCAGGCTTCGAACCCTGGGACGTAACGATGACCGATTTCCTGGATAACCGGGTCGGCCTTGACAGCTTCAGGGGCATGGTCTTTGTGGGGGGGTTCAGCTACGCGGATGTTCTTGATTCCGCAAAGGGCTGGGCCGGCGTCATCAGGTTCAATGAGAGAATCCGGGATGAGTTCAGGACGTTCTATGACCGTCCCGATACCTTCAGCCTCGGCGTATGCAACGGATGCCAGCTCATGGCCCTCCTCGGATGGGTGCCGTGGCAGGGTATACCGGATACACATCAGCCGAGGTTCGTACATAACAGGTCGGGCCGGTTCGAGTCGCGTTTTGTGTCGGTTAAGATAATTGAAAGTCCGGCCTTGATGTTCAGGGGAATGGCCGATTCCGTTCTGGGCGTCTGGGTGGCCCACGGGGAGGGCCTGGCATATTTCCCGGACGACTCTATAAGAAAGGAGGTCATCGACAAGGGCCTGGCGCCTGTCCGCTATGTTGATGACAACGGCCTTCCCACCGAAAATTATCCCTTCAACCCAAACGGTTCGCCCGCCGGCATTACGGCTCTGTGCTCCCCCGACGGAAGACACCTCGCCCTTATGCCCCATCCGGAGAGGGCCTTCCTCAAGTGGCAGTGGGCATGGATGCCGGAAGAGTGGAAGAGGGAACTCAGGGCTTCGCCCTGGCTCAGGATGTTCCAGAACGCGCGGCAGTGGTGCGAGAGTAAGGGGCCGGCTGCGCGAAGTTGAAGTCGAAGAACGGTCTTTCCTGAAGGCCTGATTTTCAGGGAAAGTAAAACCGGCACTTGACATACTGTCAGGTTGCATGTTATTAAATAACGGCCTTTTTTAGGGCGTCCGAGATCCCAAGGAGGAAATCGTTAAGATGGGCACAGCCACGTTTAAAGGCGGTATACATCCGTCCGACAAGAAAGAATTATCGGCGCACAGCCCTGTCACAGAGGCGAAACCGCCGAAGATCGTCGTAATTCCCCTCAGTCAGCACGCCGGGGCCCCCTGCAAGCCACTGGTTTCGATAGGGCAGGAAGTCAAGAAAGGTGAGATGATCGGTGAGCCGGGAGGGTTTGTTTCGGCCCCTGTCCATTCTTCTGTTTCGGGGAAGGTTATTGCCATAGGGGAGTTCCAGAATGCCATGGGCAGGATGGTCAATTCTGTTGTAATAGAAAACGACATGAAGGACGAATGGACCGCCCTCAAGGATTCTCCGGATTATATGAGCCTTTCTGCCGATGAACTGAAGGAGAAGATAAAGGCTGCCGGCATCGTCGGTCTCGGCGGCGCTGCCTTTCCTACAGCCGTCAAGCTTTCCCCCCCGAAAGAAAAGCCGATAGACGCAGTGGTTATCAACGGAGCAGAATGCGAGCCCTATCTGACGGCCGATTACAGGCTCATGATCGAAAAGCCGAAGGAGATTGTGGAGGGTCTCAAGATCCTCATGAAGGTCCTCAACGTGCAGAAGGGGCTTGTCGGCATCGAGAACAATAAACCTGACGCAGTCGCAAAGATGAAGGAGGCGGCGGCGGGCGAGGCCGGCATACAGGTGCTGTCGCTGGAGGTGAAGTATCCGCAGGGCGCCGAGAAGATGCTGATAAAAGCGGTGCTCGGAAGGGAGGTCCCCTCCAGGGGTCTTCCGATGGATGTCGGTGTCGTTGTCCAGAACGTCGGCACAGCGCTCTCGATTTATGAAGCCGCGCGATTCGGCAAGCCCCTTGTAGAGAGGGTCGTCACGGTCACAGGGGAAGGGATCAGGGAGCCGAAGAACCTGATGGCGAGGGTCGGCACCAAGATATCCGAGCTGGTGGAAGAATGCGGCGGTTTAAAGGACGATGTCGCGAAGGTGATTGCGGGAGGCCCGATGATGGGGTTCGCCCTTTCTTCGCTGGACGTTCCGGTAACGAAGGGCACGTCCGGCATCCTTGTATTGCCCGAGGAAGGGATCGTCCATGCCGAGGATTTCGGCCCCTGCATAAGATGCGGCAGGTGCATCGACGCGTGCCCGATGGGACTCATGCCGTCCATGTTGAGCCTGCTTGCGGAAAAGGGACATTATGAGGACTGCAAGGAGTATAACCTCTTCGACTGTTTCGAGTGCGGTTCCTGCACCTTTGTCTGTCCGTCGAAGAGGCCGGTTGTTCAGCTCGTGAGATTAGCGAAATCCCAGGTTAAGCCTTAAGGAGAGTTGAGAATGGAGGCAACGAAAAAAGAACATTCTTTAGTAGTGTCTGTCAGCCCTCATGTCAAGAGCGAGGAGACTACAAGCCGCATTATGTGGACTGTCAGCCTGGCCCTGCTGCCGGCAGTGCTCTCGGGTCTGTATTTCTTTGGCCTTAAAGCCTTGTTTGTCACGGTACTCTGCATACTGAGCTGTCTAATCTTTGAACACCTCTATATGAAAGTGGTGGACAAAAAGTCCGTAGTAAGCGACGGCAGCGCCTTTCTCACCGGCCTGCTGGTGGGTATGAATATGCCGGCTTCACTCTGGTCTTTTTCACCCTTTACGGTTCACGTCCCTATCCTCGCTTCCCTGGTTGCCATAGTTATAACGAAGCAGCTCTTCGGCGGACTCGGCTTTAATATCTTCAATCCCGCCCTGATGGGAAGGGCCTTTGTCCTGATTTGCTGGCCGAGGGCGATGACGATCTGGCTCCAGCCTACATCTTCTTTCCTTACGCTGGATGCGAAGACCACGGCGACCCCACTCGGAATATTGAAGGAAAGTGGAATGACGGAGTTGATGAAGGTTTTCGGAGACAAGTCCAGCCTCTACCAGCACCTCCTGACCGGTAATATCGCGGGCTCGATCGGCGAGACCTCGGCGATAGCCCTTCTGATCGGCGGGCTCTTTCTGCTATACAAGAAATACATCACCTGGCATATACCGGTCTCTTTTCTGGCCACGGTCGCGGTCCTGGCATGGGTCTTCGGCGGGAAGGAGGGCCTCTTTACGGGAGACCCTGTCATACATCTTCTGAGCGGCGGTCTTATGCTCGGGGCATGGTTTATGGCGACTGACTATGTCACCTCGCCGTCCATGAAAAAGGGGCAGATCATCTTCGGAATAGGATGCGGAGGCCTGACTATGCTCATAAGGCTGAAAGGCGGGTTCCCGGAGGGCGTCATGTTCGCCATTCTGCTGATGAACTGCTTTGCGCCTCTTTTGGACCGGGGCGTCAAGTCGAAAGTGTTCGGGCTGAGGAAGGAGGCGGCGAAATGACCCCAAAAGATATTATAAAGATAACTCTGAACCTCGTCGTTATTTACGTCATCGGCGGTCTAATACTGGCGGGGGTGTACGCGAAGACCGAGCCCGTCAAAGTCATGAAGGCCTACCAAGAGAAACAGGCTGCTCTCAAGGAGATGATGCCCGAAGCCAACAGTGTCGAGAAGCTGGGTGTCTGGAAGCCCCATGACAAAGAGGCGGCATATTACGCTGCGAAGAAAGACGGCAAGACAATAGGCTACATAATCGAGACTTATGCAAAAGGCTACTCAAGTTATATCAATATGCTCATAGCCGTCAATGACGCCTTCACGGTCGAAAAATTAAATATCCTTGACCAGAAGGAGACGCCGGGGCTTGGTGATGAAGTCCAGCAGCCCTATTTCCAGAAGCAGTTCGCGGGCAAGACGCTCGAACACCTCGTAGTCAGGAAGCTGCCGACCGAGGTCGATATCCAGGCGGTATCAGGGGCTACCATATCGAGCAGGGCCGTTACGGAAGACGGCGTGAAAAAGGGCATCGAGATGCTGAAGGACAAATTATCAGCAGAGGTGAAAAAATGAGCAAACAGGCTAGCTTAGGCGGTCTTATCAGAAACGGCATACTGATGGAAAACCCCATATTCAGACTCGCCCTGAGTCTGTGTCCTACCATAGCCGTTACAAATAAACTGAAGAACGGCTTCATGATGGGTA
>JBJKPE010000008.1:0-6809 GCA_046706685.1 Thermodesulfovibrionales bacterium
GGACCATGGGCAAGCTCGGCACCAAGGAAAAAGATCTTACTCTCGACATCGCGAAGAGGCTGAAGGCCCTTTTGGAAAAGGACGGACGCTACAAGGTACTTATGACCCGCGACCGCGACATCACGGTGCCCCTCAACGAGCGCGTCAAGATGGCCCATATGGAGAAGGCGGACCTATTCGTCTCGATCCATCTCAACTATGTGCCCTCCAAGCCGATAAACCTCATCGAAACCTACTATTTCGGACCCTCCACGGACGAGAAAGCACTGAGACTGGCGGAAAAAGAGAATGCCGGGTCGAATTACGGCATGAGCGATTTCAAGGAGATCATCGCGAAACTCGGCGAAACGATGAAGCTTCAGGAATCGAGGGAACTTGCCGATTCGATCCAGAAGGAGCTTTTCGTCAACATCAAAAAGGAAAACGGGGTTGCATATGACTACGGCGTTAAGAGGGCTCCCTTTGTTGTGCTCCTCGGCGCCGATGTGCCGGCAGTGCTGGCAGAAGTATCGTGTCTGAGCAACGAGGCTGAAGAAAAACGATTGAACACGGAGCGACATAGGGAAAATATCGCTCATTACCTTGAGGCGGGCATACTCGATTATTTGAATAAAGGAGACACTCATTATGACAAAGCCAAATACGCAAAAAGATGAAAACGTCCTGTTTGTAGGGATCGATTTGGGAACGTCGAGGAGTTCCATCTCGGCCAGCAATGATAAACGGGAATGGATCGAGAGCTTCGTAGGCTGGCCCAGGGATTTTATAGCTCAGCAGGTCGTAGGCAAGCCTGTGCTCTTCGGCTCAGACGCCCTCGAAAACAGGCTCTCGCTCGATCTCTGCAAGCCCCTGGAACACGGCATAATAAAGGAAGGGATCGACAGGAGCGAAGATGCAGTAAAGGAGATCATAAGACATCTCATCGAACTTGCCGGGCCTTCCGATGGACAAAAAATATACGCCGTGGTGGGGGTCCCCTCCGACAGTCTGAAAGTCAACAAGCTTGCTATCAGGAAGGCGGTCGCAGAATTTGTCCATTCCCTCATGGTGGTCACCGAACCCTTTGCGGTGGCTTATGGCATGAACCTGCTGAACAACTCCATGGTAATCGATATCGGCGCCGGGACGACTGACTTCTGCATCATGCACGGCACAATACCGGCGGAAGAAGACCAGAAGACTATACTCGCCGCAGGCGATTACGTCGACGACCAGCTCTTCAGCTACCTGAGCGAGAAATATCCCAACGCCAAATTCAACAAGAACATGGTCCGCCAGTTTAAAGAGAAGTACAGCTTCGTGCACGACTCTCCCGGCGAGATACAGGTCGAGATCCCGGTTGCCGGAAAACCGGTCATGCATGACATCCGGAACGAGATCCAGCGCGCCTGCGAGAGCATTCTTCCAGCCCTGGTAGAAACGACCACCGAGATGATCGCCAGGTTCGATCCGGAGTTCCAGGTGAAGATAAAGAACAACATCGTGCTGGCGGGAGGCGGAAGCCTTATTAAAGGCATAGCCGCCTACCTGCAGGATGCGCTCAAAGAGTACGGTCCCTGCAAGGTGACCTCCGTGGAAGAGCCTCTCTTTGCTGGTTCCGACGGCGCGCTCAAACTTGCAAAGGACATGCCTTCGAAATATTGGGAGACTTTGTAGAGGCCCTTTGTCCGTAATGCACTCGATAGACAAAGTTCATGGAATATGATAGGTTGAAAGTAGGCTATTTTCTGTCCGAATCTTGTTTTGGCTGGAGGTTTAACGACATGCGGAAATTCTTTGGTATCACTGTGGTTCTTGTCTCACTGTTCACTATTTTCCTGCCTCTTAAGGCCAAGGCTGAGAGGAAGGAGATCGCCAAGGTCGAAGATGCCACTGCGGTTCTGAGAGAAATCTCAGCCATACCGGAGAAGAACATCCCCCCCGCCCTGCTCCGAAATGCGGGCGGCATAGCCATCATCCCGGGGGTCATCAAGGCCGGTTTCATACTCGGGGGCCGCTACGGCACGGGTGTGCTGCTCGTCCGCGATGACCAAGGCCGCTGGAGCAACCCCTCTTTCATCTCGCTGACAGGCGGGAGCATCGGCTGGCAGGTGGGAGTGGAGTCAATTGATATAGTACTCGTCTTCAAGTCCAGGAGAAGCATCGATAAGATTGTGCACGGCAAGTTCACACTTGGCGCCGACGCCAGCGTTGCCGCGGGACCGGTCGGAAGACAGGCCTCCGCAGCAACCGACGTGCAGCTAAAGTCGGAAATTTACTCCTATTCCAGAAGCAGAGGTCTTTTCGCAGGACTGGCGCTCGAGGGCGCGGCGCTCCAGATCGATGAAGAAGACAACGACGCATTGTACGGAAGCAAAGGGCGCGATGTCCAGAATATTCTCAGCGACCGGATTACTACGGAACATCCAGAGGTGGAAAAGCTGAGGAAGCTGTTGACGGAGTACACGTCAAAGAAGGGAGAGAAATGATTTGAGGCCTAAGGGACGGATCGCATCTTCTCCTCGGAAAAAACTTTTGAATTAACCCGCATCTTCAGCTATTGTCCACTTTCCCGGGGGGGCAGGCACTTCCCTCGCAAGCCTGAGCATCCGTCCAAACTCTTTCCGGGGGACCTCCCTCGCACCAAGGCTGAGAAGATGTGCCGTTACAACCTGGCAGTCGATGAACGCCCCTTCCCTGCATTTAAGCCGCTCTGCAAGCCTGACAAGAGCGACCTTCGAGGCATCACTTCGCCTGACGAACATCGATTCCCCGAAAAAGGCTGAGCCCAGCGCAACGCCATACAGTCCTCCCGCCAACTCATCATTATGCCAGCTCTCCACGGAGTGGGCGAATCCGTCCTCGTGCAGGCGGCAGTATGCCTCCAGCATTTTATCAGTAATCCAGGTCCCTCTCTCATCGCGCCTGGGAGCGGCGGCACAACTCATCATGACGTCTCTGAATGCCGTGTCGAACGTCACCCTGAACGTCTGTTTCCTAAGCGTCTGCCGCAGGCTTCTCGATACCCTGATCTCCGAAGGCAAAAGGACCAGTCTCGGGTCGGGAGACCACCACAGAATGGGCATTCTTTCAGAATACCAGGGGAAAATGCCGAGGGAATAGGCCAGAAGAAGCCTTCTTTCGCTGAGGTCCCCGCCCACCGCAAGAAGACCGTCCTCCCGGGCCAGCTCGGGCGAGGGGAAAACTATTTCGTCAGACAACCGGTATACGGGCATAGGGAAGCGCCGCAGATGCGCCGGACTTTCACTTGTACCTGAAGTTCAATTTCCCGGCCTTGAGACCAATGCTGACCGTCCCGCCCTTCCTCAGCCGTCCGAACAGCAGTTCATCCGAAACCACGTCCTTGATCTCCGTCTGAAGAAGCCTGGACAGAGGACGCGCACCGTAAATAGGGTCATATCCCTTCGACGAAAGCCAGTCCACCGCGCTCTCGGAAAGTACGAGCCGCACCTTCTTCTTCGCCAGCTGACCGGTAAGCTCGGCCACAAACTTGCCGACGATCTGTTTCATTATGCCGGGAGTCAGAGGAGAAAAGCTGATCGTGGAGTCAAGACGGTTCCTGAACTCGGGGTTGAAAAGCCTGTTGACGGCATCCGCCCCTTTCGCCCTGTTGTCCAGGCTCCTGTCCCCGAATCCTATCACGCTCCTGTCCATATCCTTTGCCCCGGCATTTGACGTCATAATCAATATCACATTCCTGAAATCAGCTTTTTTCCCCGTGTTGTCGGTAAGCGTGGCATAATCCATCACCTGAAGCAGAATGCTGAATATATCAGGATGGGCCTTTTCAATCTCGTCCAGAAGAAGAACGCTGTACGGATGTTTTCGTATCGCGTCGGTCAATAATCCTCCCTGATCGAATCCAACGTAGCCAGGCGGGGCGCCTATCAAACGGGCGACCGTATGTTTTTCCATATATTCGCTCATGTCGAACCTGATAAATTTAACTCCCAGTACATGGGCCATCTGCTTAGACACCTCTGTCTTGCCCACTCCCGTCGGCCCGGTAAAGAGAAAGGAGCCGATCGGTCTGTCGGACGAGCCCAGCCCCGAACGGGCCCTCTTGATAGCCGAGACCAGAGAGTGTATCGCTTCTTCCTGCCCGAATACCGTCTTCGTGAGTTCATCATCCAGGTTCCTGAGTTTCTCGACGTCCGACGTGGAGACCGTCCGGGACGGTACCTTCGCCATGTCGGCCACAACCTTCTCAATCTCCCGGATTCCCACGATTTTTTTGGACCTCGAAGAAAGTTTCAGGACCGCAGCGGCTTCGTCGATGACATCAATAGCCTTGTCCGGCAGATATTTATCATTAATGTATTTCGCCGAGAGCTCGGCCGCGGACTTCAGGGAGTTCACCGTAAAGGTGACGCCGTGAAAATTCTCATAATATGTCTTCAATCCGTTCAATATCCGGACAGTTTCATCGACGCTCGGCTCCTGTATCTCGATCTTCTGGAAACGCCTCGAAAGCGCCCTGTCCTTCTCAAAGTAGTTCTTGTATTCCTCGTAGGTACTCGCTCCTATGCAGCGGAGCCTTCCCGAATTCAGAACCGGCTTCAATATGTTAGAGGCATCCATAGATCCGCCGCTCGTCGCCCCGGCGCCCACGACCGTGTGGATCTCATCGATAAAGAGTATCGCCCCCGGAACCTTTTCGAGTGCCGTAATGGTCGATTTCAAACGGGCCTCAAAATCGCCACGGTATCGCGTTCCAGCCAGGACCGCACCCATATCGAGCGAATATATCTTCGAGTCCTCCAGGGCCGCCGGCACCTGCCGGTGATGGATCCTCAAGGCAAGTCCTTCGACAATGGCGGTTTTACCCACCCCGGGTTCGCCGACGAATATGACATTATTCTTCCGTCTCCTGGACAAAACCTGGATTGTCCTCTCAACTTCCCGGCCGCGGCCCACCAGCGGATCTATTTCCCCGCGCGCCGCCCTCTCCGTCAAATCAATCGTGAAGCTCTTCAACGGGTCACCGGCCGGTTTTGGCTCCACCTCCTGCTGCGGGACGACCTCCTCCTCGTCGCTCTCCTCCCCGTGGTCGGAGCCGTAACGAGATACGCCGCTGGAGATATAATTCAGCACATCTATGCGTTCTATTCCTTCTGACCTCAAAAAATATACAGCCTCGGAATCTTTTTCCAAAAATATGGACGCAAGGATATCTCCGGCATCGGCCTCCGCCTTCTCCGCCGATCCCGTATGAAGAAGGGCGCGCTGGAAGACCTTCTGAAAAGCCAGCGTCGGCTGCGGATAGGCATCGGACCCTGCTTCCAGTTTTGAAACACTCTCCCTGAAATACCCTTCGATTTCTTCCTTGAGTCTCGACAGCTCACCGCCGCAGGCCCTGATGATACTGATGCCAAGTTCATCATGAAGGACAGCAAAAAGAATATGCTCGACCGTCAGATATTCGTGGCGTCTGGCCTTTGCGTCCCTTATTATGGCTTCAAGCGTAAGTTCAAATTCCTTGTTTATCATTCTTTCTCCATCATGCACCTCAGGGGAAACTCGTTCTCCCTGGCCAATTCATGCACCTTTTGCACCTTGGTCTCCGCGATCTCTCTGGTGTATACACCTGCAAGTCCGACTCCCTTCTTGTGGACATGCAGCATTATCTGTGTAGCCTCGACAAGAGACTTGCCGAAAATCCTCTCAAGGATGTAAACAACAAAATCCATCGTCGTATAATCATCGTTCAGGAGAAATACCCTATAGAGCGACGGTTTCCCCGTTTTCCGCCTCTCCTCTACCTCCAGCCCTTCCCCTGATTTTGCTCCGGTTCCCGTCATTTTCCCACCGTATCCGTCCTGTAACCGTCTTCTATATTTTACCATATGCGGCCTTCCGACTTTTCATGCCCGCGGACGCCTGCGGCAACTGTTGACATTACATGGAATAATTTTTATTATCTTACACCAATAAAAGGGAGGGAGTATGAAGAAATTCAGCAAGATAGCTTCAATCATAGTCTTGTCTTCTCTGCTGATAACGGGCTGCGAAACACTTAAGACCTCCAAGCCGATCATACCGATGAGGGACTACGAGCGGATGATCGCCGGCAGGCTCGACGCAAACTATGTGGGCACCCGTAACTGCCTTGCCTCATGCCATTATCACGACAGGATCAAGCGCGACTTCGATGCCAGCACGATGGGCGTCCAGCTCTCCAAGAAGTCCGGCCTGCCCCTTGTGGACTGCGAGTCCTGCCACGGCCCCGGAAGTCTGGCGATCGAGGGGCTCACACCGGAAAAAGTGGCTGAGGACGCGAAAAAGGGGATACAGACCGCCTGCAACTACAAAACACTCATAGACATCAAGGACCTTCCGGCACAAGCTAAATCGCTGATCTGTCTCAAGTGTCACACCGGTAACGCCACGTTCAACCTGAATGACTGGAACGCCGGTACTCACGCCATCAACGACGTCTCCTGCTCCGATTGTCACAAGGTCCACGCGGGTCCGGATTTAAAGGTTAAACCGAGGGACACCGCTAAGATGTGCGAAAGATGCCACATGCAGGAGAAGGCGGAGTTTTCACTGCCGAGCCATCACCCGGTGCCGGAGCAGCGTGTCTTTTGCACGGACTGCCATGATCCTCACGGCACGATCAACGACAAGCTGCTCAGGAAGCCGACAGTCAAGGAGACCTGCACCCAGTGCCACGCCGAAAAAGAAGGACCTTTCTTATACGAACATGCAGAGAACACGGAGGACTGCCGCACTTGCCACAGGCCTCACGGCTCTATATACAATAACCTCCTGACCGTTGCGGTGCCCTTTCTCTGCCTCCAGTGTCA
>JBJKPE010000009.1:0-8269 GCA_046706685.1 Thermodesulfovibrionales bacterium
TGTAAGTCCGAGTCTTTCCGACTGAGGAAATGAATCTGTCATTTTGTATATCTTTAGAGTAAGGGTGTGACTCCTCTTAAACACTTCCATTTCTTCTATACTGTTAATCTTTGCCATGTTGTTATCCGCCCACTGACACTAATCACTGACACTAATCACTGACACTAATCACTGACACTAATCACTGACACTAATCACTGACACTGACACTTATTTTGTCTCCTGCCCTCACAGTGCCGCCCCTGAGGACCCTGATAAAGATGCCCTCCTTCGGCATGACGCAGTCGCCCGCCTGGTAGTAAATGGCGCACCGGGAATGGCATTCCTTGCCGATCTGGCTGACTTCGCCCATGACTTCATCCCCGATGGTCATGACCGTCCCAACGGGCAGGGATACGAGATCCAGTCCGCCGGTCGTTATGTTTTCGGCGAAATCTCCGGGAGACACGTCAAGCCCCATGTCTCTCATTTTCCTTATGCTTTCGACGGCAAGAAGACTCACCTGTCTATGCCATTCGGAAGATGCGTGGGCGTCCCCTTCAATCCCGTATTCTTCCCGGAGGGTGACCGTGTCGACCGGCTTCTTCCTGACGCCCTTTCTGTCGCTTATGTTAACGGAGATGACGGTTCCCGTCATTGAGCACCTCAAAAACTGCTAGTGTGCTGTTTATCGTCATTCCCGAGGTAGTAATCGGGAATCCATTATCTCTAAAAACAAAGAGACCTGGATTCCCGTCTGCACGGGAATGACGGCCAGGACAACCGAATATACTCAAAGAAGCGCTGGCTGCCAAGATAGCAGGCCCTCTGCCTACGTTCCCATTTCCCAGCTGCTGAGATACTTCTTCTGGGCCGGAGTGAGGGTATCTATTTTTATTCCCATGGACTTCAGTTTCAGCCTCGATATATCGCTGTCGATCTTCTCGGGAACGCCGTAAACCTTCTTCTCCATTTTCCTGTAATTTTTTGCCATGTATTCGGCGCACAGAGCCTGGTTAGCGAAGCTCATATCCATGACCGCCGAGGGATGACCTTCCGCAGCGGCGAGATTGATCAGGCGTCCTTCGCCTAGAAGATAAATTCTCTTGCCGTTTTTCAGCGTGTACTCTTCAACAAAATCCCTGATCTGCCGTCTGGATTTTGCCATCTTCCCGAGGGCCTCGATAGAAATTTCGACGTTGAAATGTCCCGAATTGCAGAAAATAGCGCCGTCCTTCATCAGGCGGAAACATTCCCCGAATATTACATCGATGTCGCCCGTAGCAGTGACGAATATGTCTCCGAGCCTTGCGGCTTCCCTCATGGGCATCACTTCGAACCCGTCCATCGTTGCCTCGAGCGCCCTCAGGGGGTTTACCTCGGTGACGATCGCACGAGCACCCATGCCTTTGGCCCTCATGGCTATGCCCTTGCTGCACCAGCCATAGCCGGCTACCACGAATACCGACCCGGCTATCAGCCTGTTTGTCGCCCTCAGGATACCGTCGATAGTGGACTGGCCGGTGCCGTAACGGTTATCGAAGAGGTATTTGGTGTAGGCATCGTTGACCGCAATTATAGGATATTCAAGAACGCCCTTTTCGGCCATTGCCCTCAGCCTGATTACGCCGGTGGTGGTCTCTTCAGTGCCCCCTATCAGGTCTTTCAGGAGTTTCTTTTCCTTCGTGTGAATTGTGGATACCAGATCGGCTCCGTCATCCATTGTGATATTGGGTTTTACTGAGAGGGCCGCCATTATATGTTTGTAGTATGTCTTGTGGTCTTCTCCTTTTATGGCGAAAACCGGAATTCCGGAGTTCTTGACCAGGGATGCCGCGACGTCGTCCTGGGTGCTCAGCGGGTTGGAAGCGCAAAGATAGGTATCGGCGCCACCGGCCTTGAGAGTCTCCATCAGGTTTCCGGTTTCGGTCGTCACATGAAGGCAGGCCGCGAGCTTCAAGCCTTTAAGGGGTTTTTCCCTGGTGAACCTTTCCTTTATGCTCTTCAGCACCGGCATCTCCCTTGCGGCCCATTCGATTCTCAGTTGGCCCTTTGAGGCCAGCTTGATATCTTTGACGTCGTGTTTGATCATGAATCCTCCTTATTTCTTAGTGTCAGTGTCCGGTGTCGGTGTCAGTGGCGGGAATAACGCAGACTCATATAGCCCATGGTTGTCCAGCGCTTTATTGCCCCGGTAAGCGCAGCTCTTTTCTGACACTTACACTGACACTGTTTACTATTACAGTCCGGCTTCCCTTCTCAGTGCAGCGGCCTTGTCCGTTTTTTCCCACGAAAAGTCCGGATCGTTCTTTCCGAAGTGGCCATAGGCGGCCGTTTTACGGAATATGGGACGTCTGAGATCCAGACTTTCGATAATCCCTTTAGGTGTGAGATCAAAGTTCTTCCTTATGATCGGGACTATCTTTTCCTCTTCTATTTTTCCCGTGCCGAAGGTATCGACAAGGATCGAAACGGGATCCGGAACGCCTATTGCGTAAGCAAGCTGGACCTCCGCCCTCTCCGCGATGCCCGAGGCAACAACATTCTTGGCAATATATCTCGAAATGTAGGCGCCGGAACGGTCGACTTTCGTGGGGTCTTTGCCGGAGAAGCAGCCTCCCCCATGGCTTCCCACGCCGCCGTAACTGTCTACAATTATCTTTCTCCCCGTGAGGCCGGTGTCTCCCATCGGTCCGCCTACGACAAAACGGCCAGTGGGGTTTATATAATATTTGACGGACTCCTCATCGAGAAGTTCCTGCGGCAAAACAGGTTTAACGACTTTTTCGATTATGTCTTCCTTGAGGTCTTTCAGGTGGACATCAGGGCTGTGCTGCGAGGAAACCACAACAGTGTCTATCCTGAAGGGCTTTCCGTCACGGTATTCGATCGTAACCTGTGACTTGCCGTCCGGCCTCAGATAGGGGAGAATCTCCTGCTTTCTCATCTCCGACAGACGCATCGCTATCTTGTGGGCCAGCATGATAGGCAGGGGCATCAATTCCTCGGTCTCGTTGCACGCGAACCCGAACATCAGCCCCTGGTCTCCGGCGCCCCCGGTGTCAACGCCCATAGCGATGTCCGACGACTGCTGGTCTATCGACGTGATGACCGAGCAGGTTTCATAGTCGAAGCCGTATTTCGCGCGGGTATATCCTATATCTCTTATCGTCTGTCTAACTATGTCGGGTATGTGGACATAGCACGTGGTGGAAATCTCTCCTGAAACAAAAGCGAGGCCTGTCGTAACCAATGTTTCACAGGCGACCCTTGCTACAGGGTCCTGCCCTATTATCGCGTCCAAAATGGCATCAGATATCTGGTCGGCAATTTTGTCGGGATGGCCTTCTGTCACCGATTCCGATGTAAAAAAGTAGTCCTTTTTCGCCATAGGGATTCTCCTTTGAATATAAACTGAACTATTAGTGTACCTTTTTTGCCTTAAAAAAAAAAGACAGAGGTGCGATTATTCTGGTAAAATTCACTCAAAAGGAGGAGATATGAGGAAAATTCTCGTTGCTCACGACGGCTCCAAGCCATCCGAAAAGGCCCTGAGAAAGGCATTTGATATAGCCGGCAAATTCGGCTCGTCGGTGACTGTTGTCTCGGTCATACCCGAATTTTACCTCGTTGACCTTTTGGAGGCCGACAGGGTGAAGATCGTGAGAACACTCGAAGATGAGGCAAAAAAGATGCTGGGGAAGATCAAGGAGAGACATAAGGGACAGCTCCGCCTTAAGACCGTGCTGAAAAGGGGCAACCCAGCGGAAGTGGTCCTCGAAGAGGCAGGGAAGATGAAGGCGAGCCTGATCATTACCGGCTCTCACGGACGCCACGGCGCCCAGAAATTCCTGCTCGGGAGCGTTTCTTCAAAAATCGTAGACCACGCCGACTGTTCGGTTCTAGTGGTGAAATAACATCCGCATTGATTTTTTGCCATTATCGGGGTGTTTGCGCAATTCCCGCGAAGGCGGGAATCCATGTTTTTCAGGGTCTAAAGCGGCTCCCCGCCTTCGCGAGGGTGACGGATTTTTTCCAAAATTGAATTTGAGATAGGTTCATATAGCCTGAGTCGCTTCCTACGTTCACTTCTGCATTCTAACTTCTGACTTTGGTCTGCGGCATGCCCTACTGGTTGATGAACTCCCGCAGGGCATCTTCGAATCTGGCCGGTTTGAAGTCGAAATTCTTTTCGATGGCATCGATATCACAGATATTGTCTATTTCGAGAAGCCTCAACTGGTCCGATGTTACAGGCGGAGACGCCAGTATATTTTCGAGCAGGGAGGCTGAAAATTTCATTATTCCCATGGGTATATTCAGGACCGTCTTCCTTCGCCCGAGGGCCTCTGACATTATTTCCACCATTCTGCTGTAAGTGAGTTGCTCGGGACCGCCGATTTCGTAGCTTGAAAGGTATTTAGCCGGGGTTTCGATCACTTTGCCGATGCACCTAAGCCAGTCTTTGATGTAAACAGGCTGAAATCTTGCGTTGCCTTTGCCGGGGACGGGCAGGACAGGGGAGAGTTTGATCATCTCCACCATCTTTTTAGTAAAACCGTCCCAGGGGCCTATTATCAACGACGGCCTGAAAATTGTAAACCGGAGTCCGCTCTGTTTTACTATGTCCTCCGCTTCGGCCTTGGTTTTAAGGTAGCCCGACCAGGAGCTTTTGTCTGCGCCGAGCGCCGACTGGTAGAAAAAATGTCCGACACCTGCCCGCTTCGCCTCCTCGACGAGGTTGGATGTGCCCTGAGTGTGGACGGCCTGGAAGGTCGACTTTCCCTTTTCCTGGATAATTCCGACGAGATGGATCACGAGGTCGCCGGCCCCCAGAACTCCTTTAAGTGTATCAGGAGCGGTTATATCGCCGATTACTGTTTCAATTCCCCTGGCCGCAAGACGGTCTCCCGCTTTTTCGGAACGGACCAGGCATTTGAGACGGTGATTTTTTGCAGAAAGATCGTCGATCAGGTGGCTGCCAACGAAACCGGTTGCTCCTGCGATAAATATCATGATTTCCCCCCCCTTTTTTTACCACAGAGACACTGAGTCACAGAGACAGGATCAGTTTAAGATGCTCTCTTGTCTCGCACGGTTACCCCGCGTCTCAGTATCTCTCCGGTTATTCTCCAACCACTTCATCAGTAAACTTCAGACGTAAGGCTCTGGAACAAGGCGGGATAGAGGTCCCGAGCGGTTTCTTTTGCCGATGGTCCTGCAGTATTTATAGGAAAAATAAGGAGGCAAAAGCCTCGGAGCGCAGCGAGAATGAGAGAGGGGCCTCTGTCCTGTCGCCCATTCATGAGTAATCCCGGCTCAGTGATTGCGATGTTCGGGGCCCTGTCAGCTCCGAGAGCTTCATGTAAGACGCCCTTTCGATTTCCTTATGTATATTATTCCCGCGGGCGTCCATAGTCACTATTGCAGGAAACTCCTCTACTTCAAAAAGCCACATGGCTTCGGTCGGTCCGAACTCCTCCAATTTCCAGACGCCCAGAGTCCTCGTTATCCTGTCCGCAAGAAAGGCGGCAGCGCCTCCGATTGTATGGAAATATACGCAGGAATGATCTTTAAGTGCCCGCAGGGTTTTTTCTCCCATACCGCCTTTGCCCATAATCCCTCTTACTCCGTACTCTTCGATGATCTGCGGCGTATACGCCTCAACGCGCATGCTTGTCGTAGGCCCGGCGGACACGGCCTGAAATTCGCCATCGAGCTTTTTCATCACGGGTCCGCAATGGTAGACAATGGCTCCCGAGAGATCAAAAGGTATGTCTTCTTTGGGCGGCCTTTTTTCGAAGAGGTACTTGTGAACTCTGTCCCTGCCGGTCACGACACGGCCCGTAATCGATACAGCGTCGCCTGCGTTCAGAGCGCCCACATCCTCGCTGGACAGCGGAAGTGAGACCGGCTTCACCATATCAGCCTGCCCCGTCTGGTTGCCCAGCAGCCCACCGACACGTCGACAAAGTAGGACGCCGGATGACGGTGGTTGACACCTATCTTCACCCCGAGGGCTGTGGTCCCGCCCCCGAGTCCCTGGGGCCCTATGCCGAGTTCGTTTGCCTCTTCCAGGATTCTCTTTTCAAGTGCGGACAGCAGGCCGACCTTGTTTTCGTCATTCAGCTTTCGCATGAGTTGTTCTTTTGCAAGTACGGTGACCTGGTCCTTTGCCGCTCCGACGCCGACGCCTATTACATAAGGCGGACAACCTCTTCCCTGGGCCTTCTGCACCGCGTCCAGTACACATTTCCGAATGCCGTCAAGATCACGTTGGGCATTCAAATCGTCGAACGGTAATTTGTAAATCTGACCGACATTTTCGCACCCCCCGCCTTTCAGCATGAGGTCGATAGTGAGGGTATTGCCTGCCGTTTCTTCCATGTAAATAATCGGAAACCCCACTCCTGTGTTATCTCCCGAATTCTCGTCGGTGAGCACGTCGACTGCATTTGGTCTCAGCGGGACTTTTATCGTGGCGATCCGGGTTGCGTCGATGATGGTTTCCCTCAGATCGCGCTGGCTCAAGCCGGCTGGTATCTTGACGTAAAAGACAGGTACGCCGGTATCCTGACATATAGGCCGCAGTGTTTCTCGTGACAGCCTGACGTTCTCCAGCATGACGGCAAGGCATGATGCAGCGGGGGAACCTTCACTTTCCCGGGAGAGAGCGGCCTTCAACCCCTCTTCTATGTCGGGCGGAAGAGATGTGGCAACTTTCTTGTAGAGTTCTACGACACCGTCACGAAGTTTCAGCAAGTCTCATCCTCATTTCCTTGAGGTAGTCGATATGCCTGAGTTCCTGTCCCATCATCTCTTTGAATACGACTGCGGCATTGCTGTCGGGGGCGTCTTCCGACAATTTCCGGTAGAGGTTGTAGGCCTTGCCTTCCATTTCCAGCGCCCATGTCAGGGCTCCCAGATCATCTATGAAATTATGCTCCTCCAGTTTCGATTCAAGGTCCTCCAGCGGGATGCCTCCCTCAGCGACTGGGGCTGCGGAGCTTTTTTTGAACTTTTCGAAACCCTCAATGTCCCGGTCGTCCTGGACAGCCAGGTAAAGGAACTGAATGTAATCCATGTGCTGCTCTTCCCATGAGGAAAGGTCCCTGAAGGTCTGCTTTGCCTCCGGATCCAGAGCTTTCACGGCAGCCTCGGAATAGAAATCATGCGTCCCCTTTTCCATGAGAAAAGCCTCCATAAGAGACTGAAGCAGATCTTCCTTTCCCGTCACCATAATCGCCACTCCTTTTTTCGTTCTTATTCACGGCCCCGTTTAAAAGATATTAATATGATACACCAGAATAGAGGCAATAGGCGAGCGGCAACCGGCTTGATGGCCGGCCGGCTTTCAAGCCGGTCAGTCTGAAGCGGATGACCGCGATGAGTCGCTCCGAACAGCGGGCATGAACCTGACGATTTGTGACTCCGGCAGGGACTTTCTAAATTAAATATTTACAAAAACTTCTATTTATGCTATTTTGGCTAGTATGAATATTTTTGTTGATGAGAATTCTACGCGAAACAACATTGTCATGCTACTGAAAAAAAACGGCAGCATGTCGATAGACGAACTCAGCAAGCGCATCGATATAACTCCTATGGGCATAAGGCAGCACCTTCTTGCCCTGGAAAAAAAGGATCTGGTGACCTACACCGTAAGAAAGCGGGGCATAGGCCGCCCCGGCTTTATTTACATGCTTACGGATGCTGCAAATGAGCTGTTCCCAAAGACGTATGACGAATTTGCCCTCGGACTTCTCCGGGACATTGACAAGTACGAGGGAGCCGGGAAAATCGATCAGATATTCGGCTGGCGAAGAAACAGGATGCTGGAGTTGAAGAAGGGGGTGCTTGCAGGCAGCGAGAATATCGAGGACACCCTGCATCAATTCAAAAAGCTTCTCGAAGCAGATGGACACCTTGTCGATCTGAGCAGGAACAACGGGCATTACCACCTGAAACAGTATCATTGTCCCATCAGCAAGGTTGCGCGTGAGTTCGGCGAAGCCTGCAAACACGAACTCCAGCTTTACAGGGAGCTGATCGGAAAGAATGTGGTAAGGGAGCAGTCTGTATCGGAAGGTGCTCCGGCCTGTCTTTATCTAATCCCGGCGGACTGATTTCATTTATCCTAAATAAGGCAGCTGAGCCACAAAAAGCACATAGAACACAAAAAAATCAAAAACTTACGTTAGTGAAATACTTCACCCATTTGGTGAGCATTTTCCCGCTTTCAACCTCTTGTTTTTTCTATATTATTTTTGTGCCTTCTGTGGCCATTTGC
>JBJKPE010000010.1:0-3081 GCA_046706685.1 Thermodesulfovibrionales bacterium
TGATTTTTGTTTTCCGGTGAGAGGCCGGAAAACAAAAAAAGCTCGTCACGGCAGTTTATATATTTCTGCCCTCTCAGCAGAAATATATAATTTACTCTCTCTGCGCCCTCTGCGTCTCTGTGGTGAAATGTGTTTTGGTTGTGGCGGTGACGAATCAGGATGAAAGAAAAGATGGTTACCATATATATAGACGGCAAACCCTATCAGGTGCGGGGGGGCCAGGACCTCCTGCATGCCTGTCTTTCTCTGGGCTTCAATGTCCCCTATTTCTGCTGGCATCCGGCGATGCATTCCGTCGGTGCCTGCAGGCAGTGCGCGGTCAAGGTGTTCAGGGATGAAAACGACAGGAAAGGGAAAATCGTCATGTCCTGCATGACGGCCGCCACTGACGGCACCCGCCTTTCGATCGACGATCCGGAGGCGAGACAGTTCAGGGCGAGTGTCATCGAGTGGCTGATGCTGAACCATCCCCACGACTGCCCGGTCTGCGACGAAGGGGGAGAATGCCATCTCCAGGACATGACGGTGATGACAGGCCACATCTACAGGAGGACAAGGTTCAGAAAAAGGACCCACCGGAACCAGTATCTCGGCCCGTTCATAAATCACGAGATGAACAGGTGCATCCAGTGCTACAGGTGTGTACGCTTCTATAACGATTATGCGGGAGGACGGGATTTTTCGGTTTTTTCAGCACATGATTCAGTATATTTCGGGAGGCATGAGGAAGGCATCCTCAGGAGCGAATTCAGCGGCAACCTCATCGAAGTCTGCCCCACCGGGGTATTTACCGACAAGACCCTGAAGAGCCATTACACCCGTAAGTGGGACCTCCAGACGGCGCCGTCGATCTGCGTTCACTGCGGCCTGGGTTGCAACACCATACCGGGCGAGAGATACGGCTCACTTCGCAGGATACGCAACCGTTATAACGGCGAGGTGAACGGTTATTTCCTCTGCGACCGCGGCCGCTTCGGCTACGGGTTCGTCAACAGCGACACCAGGATCAGAAAGCCCCTGTTGAACGTCCACAAGAGCACGACCGGGGGACCTGCGTCAAAGGACGAAGCCCTTGACCATATAGCCAGGATACTCCACTTCGGCGCCAGGGTCATCGGCATCGGCTCTCCGAGGGCCTCGATGGAGGCGAATTTCGCGCTCCGCTCCCTCGTAGGTCCCGGGAACTTCTATCAGGGTCTTTCGGAAAAGGAGCACGAGACCATTTCGGAGATAGCCGGGATCATTCAGAAGAGCCCTGCCCGCTCCCCTTCTCTTAAGGATGTTTCGATGGCCGATTCGGTCTTCGTACTCGGTGAGGACGTATCCAACACCGCTCCGATGCTGGCCCTCGCCCTGAGGCAGGCTGTGCGCAGGAAACCGATGGAGAGAGTCCGGCAGCTCCGCATACCCGAATGGAACGACGCGGCGGTCCGGGAGGCGGTCCAGGATGAGAAGGGCCCCCTCTTCATCGGCTCGTCCTGCGATACCGGGATCGACGACATCGGGACAGAAATCTATCGCGCCGCGCCAGACGATTTGGCCCGGCTGGGATGCGCAGTTGCCCACGAGATAAGAAAAGATCTCCCGGCTGTCGATGATCTGCCGAGGGGAACGGCGTCTCTCGCCAAAAAGATTGCGAAGGCGCTGAAGACAGCGGAGCGTCCGCTCATAGTTTCCGGTGCCGGATGCGGGAGCAGAGAGATCATCAGGGCTGCGGCGAATATCGCATGGGCATTATGCGAGGGAGGCAGAGAGGCGGGGCTCTGTTACGTCGTGCCGGAGTGCAACAGCCTCGGTCTCGGTCTCATGGGAGGCGAAGGTCTCGACAGGGCGGTAAGACGGATAGTCGACGGGGAAGCGGATTCGGTCATCGTCCTTGAAAACGATCTTTACAGGAGAATGGAGACGGACAAGCTCGACAGCTTCTTCGGGACGGCGAGTCATGTAATTGTCATTGACCATTACCTCAACCGGACGACTTTCAGGGCCGATGTGGTGCTTCCGGCAGGGACCTTCGCCGAAAGCGACGGATTGTTTGTCAATAACGAGGGCCGGGCCCAGGGCTTCTATCAGGTCTTCGTCCCCGAAGGGGAGATACAGGAGAGCTGGCGCTGGATACGCGACATGATGATCCGGACGAGAAGGGAGGCTGCGTCCGCCTGGAAGGGCCTGGACGATATAAGGGCGGCCATGACCGCAGCAATGCCGGTGCTGGGACCGGCCGCTGAGATCGCCCCCGGCTCGGGGTTCCGCATCGCCGGGCAGAAAATTCCGAGGCAGCCTCACCGGTACAGCGGCCGGACCGCCATCCATGCCGGTATCAGTGTCCATGAACCGCGGCCGCCGGAGGACCCGGACTCCCCACTCTCCTACTCCATGGAGGGATACAGCGGGAACCCGCCATCGCCTCTAATAACGCATTTCTGGGCACCCGGGTGGAATTCGGTGCAGTCCGTGAACAAGTTCCAGAGCGAGGTTGGGGGGCCGCTGACAGGCGGCGATCCCGGACGGCGCCTGATCGAACCGGAGGCGGAAGGAGAGGCACCATACTTCAGAAAAGTCCCTCCCCCTTTCGAAAGAAAAGAAGGGAGGCTTCTTGTTCTGCCCCGATACCACATCTTCGGCTCAGGGGAGTTGAGCGCAAGGTCCCCTGGAATCTCCGGTCTTGTGCCGGTGCCGTATATCGGATTGAATGCGGAGTCGCTGGACGATCTTGGTTTAAGTGAAGGAGACGAGGTGGAAATAAGGATAGGGGCGCGGACCCTTTTCCTCAGGGCCGGACGGATATCGTCGCTGCCGGCTGGAACGGCTGCGCTGCCGGCTGGGCTTCCGGGACTGGAGGGAATTCCGCTCCCTTCCTGGGGAAAGCTGAAGAAGGGCGGAAAAAAGGAAGGCGGCCAATGACTGAAACACTCAGGTCTATACTGGTTGTCATATTCGTGCTGGGCGTGGTTCTCACAATAGGGGGCGGGCTCATCTGGGTCGAGCGGCGCCTGCTCGGCCTGTGGCAGGACAGATACGGCCCCAACCGCGTCGGCCCCTTCGGCCTGCTCCAGGTGCTGGCCGATATGGTGAAGGTGC
>JBJKPE010000011.1:0-5655 GCA_046706685.1 Thermodesulfovibrionales bacterium
AGTGTCAGTAACTGACTACCTGCTCTAATCACTATCACCGATGCTGATACTGAAATAAGGCGGTGTTGGTGCTTCGTGTCGGCGCCGGCAACTGACACTAATCACTGACACTGACACTTTAAGTGAGGAGGTTACAGATGGCTTTTACACCGACCAAGGAGACGTATTCCGGAAAGGTATATCCGGTTTCCATCGGAACAGGCGAGGGTGAGGTCGCCTTCGGCGGAGAGAATGTCCTGCCGTTCCATTCCTTTGAAGGGGTTACTCCGAACAGCCCCCTGATCGCTTATGAAATACAGGACGTCCCGCCGGCGGACTGGCCGGAGAACGTCAGGAAGCCATACGAGGGCATTTCCGATGACCCCGTAAAATGGGCCAGGCACTGTCAGGACGAGCTCAAGGCGAAGGCAATAGCCCTGCGGTTGATCGGCACCCATCCCGACAGGGAGAACCGTTCTCCGGAGGACGCCTCGAAGACAGTGAAAGATGTGCTCGCCGCTATTAGCGTCCCCCTGATCATCCTCGGCAGCAACCATGCAGAGAAGGACGCTTCTGTCCTGGTGGCCGTCTCTGAAGCCGCCAAGGGGAAGAATTGCGTAATAGGGAAGGCGCAGGAGGCCAATTACAAGACAATAGCGGCTGCGGCCATGGCCAACAACCATAAGCTTATAGCGATGTCGGAACTTGACATCAACCTTTCGAAGCAGTTGAACATCCTCATTACCCAGATGGGGTTCGAGAAGGAGAGGCTGATTACTGATCCGATGTGTTCGGCTCTGGGATACGGCCTTGAATATACCTATTCTGTGATGGAAAGGATAAGGCTCGCCGCCCTGACGCAAAACGATGCGATCATGCAGCCGCCGATGCTTGGAGACGTCGGCATGTATGTCTGGAAGATCAAGGAAACCCAGGCATCAGAGGCCGATATGCCGCAGTGGGGCGCCGCCGAGGAAAGAGGGATAGCCTGGGAGGCCGTCACGGCATCTTCGCTTCTCGTATCGGGCGCCGAAGTGCTGATAATGAGGCATCCGAAGGCGATAGAGGCGGTTCAGAAGATGATCGAGGAACTGATATAAAACAACGTTATGCGTGATTCGTTGCTCGTATGAGAAACGTGGACAGCGCATTACGGATCACGAAACACGAATCACGAAAAAAACGGAGGTTTTGAAATGGCTTTATCGGGCGTTGAGATATTCAAACTTTTACCGAAGACGAACTGCAAGAAATGCGGATTCCCAACCTGTCTGGCATTCGCCATGAAGCTTGCCCAGAGGCAGGCCTCTCTTGATTCCTGCCCGGATGTCTCCGACGAGGCAAAAAAGGTTCTTGGCGAGGCCTCTGCCCCGCCTGTCAGGCCGATCACTTTGGGCGTCGGTGACAAGGCGGTGAAAATGGGAGAGGAGACGGTCCTCTTCAGGCATGACAAGAAATTTGTCAACCCCTGTGCATATGCCGTGGAAATACAGGATACCCTTTCTGATGCTGAAATAGCCGGCGTCGCCGAAGAGGTGATGAATTCGGAGATAGACAGGGTCGGGCAAAAACTGAGGGTTGACGCCATCGCCCTTACTAATGCGTCTGGCGATGCGGGAAGACTTGAGGCTGCTGCGAAGACCATTGCGGCAAAGGCTCCAGGCGTGCCCGTAATCATATGCACCGAAAACGTTCAGGCAGCCGAGGCGGCAGTGAAGGTTTTTGCGGGCCAGAAGCCGCTCCTTTATGGCGCCAATGCTACCAATGCAGAGGCGATGGCGAATATCGCCAAGGCCAATAAGGCAATACTCGGCATATCCGCCGACGGTCTCGATGAACTGACGACTCTGACCGAGAAGGTGAAGTCTCTGGGCGTGGAAGACATGGTCATGGATTCGGGGGCGAGGAAGGCGAAGGACATCCTTGAGCATAATACCCTGATCAGGAGGGCCGCGGTAAAGAAGAATTTCAAGCCGCTGGGATATCCGATAATAAACTTCGTGCAGAGGGACGACGCCCTTCTGGAGGCCCTGGTAGCTTCCCTTGGTGTGACGAAGTACGCCTCGATCGTCGTGATGAAAAATATAGAGAAGTGGAAGAACGTAGCTCTCTTTGCACTGAGACAGAACATCTATACGGACCCGCAGGTCCCGATGCAGGTCGAACAGAAGGTCTACAATATAGGCGAGCCTAAACCGGAATCGCCTCTGTTTATCACCACCAATTTCTCCCTGACGTACTTTATCGTGTCCGGTGAGATAGAGAACAGCAAGGTTGCCAGCCGGCTCGCGGTGATGGACTGCGAGGGGCTTTCGGTCCTGACCGCCTGGGCCGCAGGCAAGTTTACCGCCTCAAAGATAGCCCAGTTCATTACCGAGAGCGGCGTGGATAAAGAGATAGCGAGCAAGGAACTGATCATTCCCGGCTATGTGGCCATCCTGAGCGGTTCGATCGAGGACAAGCTGCCGGGCTGGAAGATCACGGTCGGTCCCCGCGAGGCCAATGCGATACCGACTTTTCTGAAAGGCCGGGCGGCCTAGTTGCGGTGTGAATGAGAGAAGGTATGCGGGGAAGGTTGCTTTTGTATAGCAAAAAATTAAAAAATAGAATATTAGTCAGTTAGGATGGGAGATTCCAACTTCGTGATCCCCCCGTCCCTTATCCAGAGGAGGTCAGGATGTCAAAGTTAATAGCCTCGGCGGCTATACGTGGTTCCCACAGTCTTGTAAAACGGGCAGAGGAGATGCTTGAGAAGGCGATTGCCGCGCACGGTGAGAGTTACGCCTTTGAATTTCCTGATACTGCTTTCTATCTCCCGATGATTTATGCGATGACCGGTTTCCCGGTCAAGACCATCGGGGACATGAAGACCGCACTCGAAAGCGCGAAGGTCTATATTCACCCCGAACCGGAGGCGGCGCTCTGGAAACCCTATCTCGGCGAGGCGCTTGATTCGGGCATGCTCACCCTCTTTGCCGAAGAGATCATATTGGCCCTCAGATACATCGAGGGTCTGGAGCCGTGCAAGGACCCGGATACCGGTTATGTCTATAACGGCTTTATCACAGACACCATTCAGCGTAACCTGGGCATCCAGCTTGTTGACGGGACGATGCCGGGGTTCGCGGCCATCATCGGGGCGGCGCCGGACGAAGACATCGCCGTGAAGATCGTCAGGGAACTGCAGGAGAAGAATATTCTGACCTTCCTGTCGGGAGAGAGCAACGGAAACAGCGTGACCAAACAGCTTCTGAACAAAGGCGTCGAACTGGGCTGGGAAACGAGGATCGTACCCCTGGGGCCCGATACCGAGCATACATTGTACGCCCTTGACTGGGCGATCAGGGCATCCCTGATATTCGGCAACAAGAAGCCCGGCGACTATAAGGAACACCTGAAGTACCAGAAGGACAGGGTCTTCGCCTTTGCCCTTGCGCTCGGGGATCTCGACGATATCAAATGGTCTACCGGTGCGGGAGCGATCAACATGGGCTTCCCGGCTGTCTGCGATACAGACGTGCCCGTTATACATCCGACCGGTGTCTGTATTTATGAGGAAGTCGACAAGGAGTTCAATCACGACAACATCGTCCAGAAGGCGATAGAGGTCAGGGGACTGAAGATCGTCGTCGAGAGACCTCCGATACCTGTTGCATACGGACCGGCCTTTGAGGGCGAGAGGATCAGAAAAGAGGATATGTTTATCGAGTTCGGCGGACAGAGGACCCCTGCATTTGAATGGGTGAGGACCAGGGAACTCGATGAGATAGAGGACAACAAGGTCGTGATCGTCGGGGAGAACTGGCAGGAAAGGTTCGAGCAGGGCGGCAAGATGCCCCTCGGGATCGTGATCGACGTGGCAGGAAGAAAGATGCAGAAGGACTTCGAGTCGGTCATCGAGAGGAAAATACACCATAACCTCAACGAGGCCCAGGGATTGTGGCACATGGGACAGCGCGACATAAACTGGGTGAGGATAAGCAACAATGCCAAGAAAGACGGTCTTACCCTGGAGCACATCGGCGTCATCCAGGCGACGATGACTCACGCGAGGTTCAAGTCCATTGTCGATAAGGTCCAGGTGACACTGTATGTTGACGAAAAGGACGTGCTCGCCATCCAGGACGAGGCGAGGGCGGCGTACCGCGAGCGCGACCAGAGGCTTGGCAGCATGACGGATGAGTCGGTCGATACCTTTTACTCATGCCTGCTCTGCCAGTCCTTTGCCCCGAGCCATACCTGCGTGATCACTCCTGAAAGGCTTGGTCTATGCGGTGCTTACAACTGGCTCGACGGCAAGGCCGCATACGAGATAGACCCTACCGGAGGAAACCAGCCTATCACAAAAGGCGAGGTTCTGGACTCTGTAAAGGGCAGATGGAGCGGGGTGGATGAATACCTCACACAGGCTTCGGGCGGCGCCGTCGAAACGCTCAACGCTTACACGATCATGGATAACCCGATGACCTCGTGCGGGTGCTTCGAATGCATCATCGCAATTGTGCCGGAGGCAAACGGCGTTATGATAGTTCAGCGCGGCCACACGGGTATGACGCCCGCCGGAATGAAGTTCTCGACCCTTGCTGGCAGCGTTGGCGGCGGCATGCAGACCCCCGGGTTCATGGGTATCGGCAGGAACTTCATCACCAGCAAGAAATTCCTCTATGCCGACGGAGGGCTGAAGAGGATAGTCTGGATGACAAAGAACCTGAAGGAAAGTCTGAAGGAAGCCTTCAACCAGAGGGCCGCAGAGGAGGGAGTACCCGACCTCATCGATAAGATCGCCGATGAATCGGTTGCGGAAGATTCTGAGAAACTCCTTGAGTTCCTGACGAGCGCGGGACATCCGGCGCTCGAAATGGACCCGATGTTCTGACGATAAGGAAGTATGTGTATAAATTTGTTGATAAGGACTGTCATTCCCGCAAGTGAAGCGCGCCTGCCTGCCGGCAGGCAGGTCGGGAATCCTTCTGTAAAGACATCGGAAAGATTCCCCGTGATGGTCGGGAAATGACAGGTAAACGGCATAATTGCAGTAAGGAGGATATATGTCAGAGAACATAAAGAGCGCGAACAAGTCGGCAGAAAAGATCATCGAGTGGGGTGAGTCCCGTAAAATCGAGACATGTTTTGACAGGGCGCAGAAGCTGAAACCCTGCCCCATCGGAGCGACCGGCGCATGCTGCAAGGTCTGCCATATGGGGCCCTGCAGGCTCGTGGGGAAGAACGCGGAGGAAGAAGCCAGGGGCGTTTGCGGAGCAACACTGCCTACGGTGGCCGCCAGAAATTTCCTGAGGATGATCGCTGCCGGAACGGCCGCCCACTCCGACCACGCCAGGGGGATGGCATTCACTCTCCTTTCAGTTGCGAACGGCGAGGCAAAGGACTTCAAAATAACCGACGTGCGGAAGCTCTACCGCGTAGCGGGTTATCTGAATATTGAATTTGAAGGTAGAGCCGTGAACGATGTCGCAAGGGACGTCGCAACGAAGCTCATCGAAGATTTCGGCAGGCAGAAGGGCGACATAAATTATCTGTCCCGCGCCCCGAAGAAAACGCAGGAGAGGTGGAAGAAGTGGGGCATAGTGCCTCGCGGTGTCGACAGGGAAGTCTGCGAGGCCATGCACAGGACGAACATAGGAGTCGACCATGACCCGGACCATCTTCTCCTTCACG
>JBJKPE010000012.1:0-10849 GCA_046706685.1 Thermodesulfovibrionales bacterium
GCCTTGACATCCTTCCAGATGGATTCCTGAGCAATCCCCTCGCTCTTTGGAGTTCTACCGGAATTCGACAAATATTAGCTTGACCAATTGTGCGAAAAGTATTTTTACGTTATCAGTTGTATCAATAATTTGAGAGCGGGGCAAACCAGCGACCATGAAGGAGTATACCATGTTAGAAAACGTAATTTTTCTCTCAAGCTCTTTATATGGGTGCAATTCCTGAAAGACCGAGAGTCACTATTACGATCTGTTTTCCGTCAGTTCCCGCCTGCAGTGGTTAGGGTAAAAAGCAAATCATGTTCATATTGAAAATAAGCCCAATAGGAAACTCCTTGATAAATGACATTTGGCACGTGGAGTTCATAATCCGATGAAAGGGTGGAAGGAGAGCAGTCAGTAAAAGGTGTCATATCTGATACAAGACTTACGCTAGTTAAATTAAAATCTGAATTCTCAGAGTATTGGAAGTCAGCCTGGTAATATTGGCCATCGAAAGATATAAGTGGAACATGCAGGGAGAAGCCATTTGACAAAGTTGCCGTGCAACCATCAATGCTCGAAGTTGAATAGCTGAAGATTCCTCTGCCAAAAGTTCCAGCATAGAGAGTCCCGGTATTTGAGTCCATGACGATGGACATGATATCCATGGAACTCATCAAGCCGTTATCCATGGCGGCCCAGTTACTGCCCCCGTCTGTACTCTTCAATACGTCACCGCTTAGAGTTGCAACATAAAGATCAGTAGGTTTTGCAGAGTCTATTGCGAAAGCTGCAACGGATGTATCATATATGTCAGCCCAATTGTTCCCTCCATCAATACTCTTATAGACTGCTCCAGTGGTAGTAGCATAAATGATCGAAGAATTCGTGGGGTCTATTGTGAGGCTGTGGAAGCCGCTGTATGTCAGACCGGAGTTGTATATGGCAAACCAGTTAGCGCCGCCGTCTATACTCTTGTAAATTTGCCCTTCAAATCTGGGGCTAAAAATGTTACCCCCCGTCACCGCAAGTGTGGAAACGCCGACATACATTGTCTGGGAGTTTGTCGGGTCTATTGCAAAAGCGCCTTCCAAGGACGAACTACTATCCGGTTTATAGAAAGGAGACCAACTGCTTCCCCCGTCTGTGCTCTTATAAATGCCATCATTACAAATTGCATAAACTGCTGCAGGATTTGTGGGATCTAAGAAAATCGTGATTAAATACCCGCTTGAGGTGATATTCATAGCGGCCCAGGTGGCACCTCCGTCTGTGCTCTTGTAAACTCCCGCGTAAATAATCGCCGGATCAAGAGGATCTATCGTGATACTACTAGGGTCATAAGGCCCAAGTACAGACCAGTTTTGTCCCCAATCGTAACTCCTCAATAATCCGGCAGATGTACTAGCATAGATAGTCGAAGGGATCTTGGGGTCTAATGCAACAGCATAAGTGGTGGTAGCACTCAGACCAGTATTCATGGCAGCCCAATTATTCCCCCCATCAGTGGTCTTGAAGATACCCCGTCCCGCGGGCGCCTCATAGATGACCGCCGGATTCGAAGGGTCTAATGCCATGGCCACGACAAAAGTATTACCAGACAAGCCGGTATTGATGGGAGACCAACTCTTTCCCCCGTCCGTGCTCTTATAAATCCCTCCTGAAGGCCCCGATGTATTCACATAGATTGTGGAAGGATTTACAGGGTCTATCGCAATTCCGTAAACGTCCTCCATAAACCAGGACCCGGTCCAAGTGGTGCCGCCGTCGGTGCTTTCACCGAATCCACCAAACAAAGCAGCACGAGTTCCTATGTAGAGAGTTGTGCCGCTGGGGTCCATCGCAAGCGCATTAACAGAAAAAATTACGCCTTGAGGCGCCCAGTCGACATTGCCCGCCGATTCCCAGCTGAGCCCTCCATTTGTAGTTTTGAGTATCTGTCCCATAGCAGTGCCCGCATACATCGTAGATGGATTTGTGGGATTTATCGCAAGGGCGGTCACGCTAGTATTTGACAGGCCTACGTTCAATGCGGACCAACCGCCGCCTCCTTGTACGAACCTAAAAAGGCCACTGTTAGTCCCCGCAAAGATAATCGAATGATCTGCAGGATTTATGTCAAGAACATTGATTTGAGTATAGTTTGCAGTTATATCTATGGCAGTCCAAGTTGTCCCCCCATCTGTGCTTTGGAAGAGAAGTCCCTGTGCGGTTCCCGCATAGATCTTAGAAGTGTCTGTGGGATCAACTAAAATGCTGGAGACTGAAGCATAATCAGGGCTGACGCTCGTCCATGAGTTATTCCCGGCTTGAGCAGATCTCATGCCTACTATCAATGGAAAAAATAACACACACAGTGAAAAGAGCAATCGTAAATTTTGGCCAATTTTCATGGAGTTCCCCATAATTTCTCCCGGATTTTCGGCGTATTATAGATGCGCTATATCGTTCCTGTCAAGGCAAGTCAGGAGGCGGAAGGATTTGGGCGAGAATTACTTATAGCGGGTAATAGAAGCTGTCTATGTGACTCTTCCAGCCTTGTTCTTCCTCGTCACTTTTTGTTCGTAAAGAGTCGTATCGGGTTTACGCCTGCCAGAAATGTGTGCCCCATTAGCGTTGTGGTGGCATTCATACTCCCTTGCAAAATCATGCTTTCCGCTCGTCATTTTTTGCCGTTCTCCAGATCGTCGGTGCTGTAGCCCTGCAAGAAGCCGCCCTTCGAACGCCGAAGGCTTTCTGGACTGCGGGAATGGCGGCGGTTAAAGTATTTAATTGCCGCGGTAATTATGAGGTAGAATGGATAGAGCGACGGGCGTTCAAGAAGAAAGGCGGATCAACATGGATCAATCATCTAGAGACAGGTTCAGGTACTTTCTGAAGGATGCAGTGAGGCAGGTGGTTGATTTCAGCAATACCGATCAGAACAGACGGATTGCCCCGCCACCCATCGAAAAACCGACCCCTGACGGGGCTTTACTCTTTGATCTCGTCCCTGCTGAAAAACTGCACGACATTTCAGACATGGATGTCTTTACCGCCATCGCTAACAGAAGGAGCCGCCGCGCTTTCACTCCGTCTCCGCTGACTCTGAAAGAGCTTTCCTTCCTGCTCTGGGCTACCCAGGGGATCCGGAAGATTGCCGCCCCTGGCACCGCCTTCAGAGTCGTTCCGTCCGCGGGATGCCGCCATGCACTTGAGACCTATCTCTGCGTTTTTAATGTTGCAGGGCTGGAAGAGGGGATTTATCGATATCTGCCGGTGGAACACCGGCTTCTGCTGGTATCGCAGCCGGCAGGGTTGTCCGCTCTGCTCTCGAAAGCGGCACTGGACCAGGATTTCGTCGGTAAGTCGGCTGTCACGTTCATCTGGACTGCCATACCGTATCGGATGGAGTGGCGATACGACATAGCCGCGCACAAGGTTATTGCGATTGATGCGGGTCATGTCTGCCAAAACCTCTATACCTCCTGCGAGGCGATCCACGCAGCCACCTGTGCGGTTGCTGCGTATCATCAGGAGTTGATGGACAATCTTCTGGGTGTTGATGGTGCTGAGGAGTTCGTCATCTACCTCGCGCCTGTTGGAAAGCGTGACTGAGAACGGGATCTTTTACTACGACATGTACTGTCAAGGATGATATTTCATCCCGGCCCGGACAAGAAGGAAACGCAGGGAGCGGCGCATACACTCCCCCGGGACCTTTTTGGGTCGCGAGGACGAGGAACAAAAAGGGCGGGACGTGAGTCCCGCCCAAGGTCATTCTCCCAGACAACCCCCTCAGCCTTCAGCCCTTTTTCGTCTCCTCAGATAATAAACAGACCCTAGTCCCGCAAAAAGCATGAAGACGATCATCCCCCATCCGGTCATTGTGGGTGCCGGGACTGGTAAAACATATTCATACGCGCCGATATCAGGGCCTGCGCCCTGGGGCCTTATCACGCCTCTTTGGTCGGTGGGCGGGAAATTGGCAGGGTCTGCCGCGTCAATCGCAGGGCTGCCGTCAAGAAGCGCGATGGTCTTGGTCGGCCCGCCGTTGTTCTGCAACCCATGATTGCTAAGTATTGGATCGGTACTGAAAAGATCACCCGTCTGCGTGAAACCGCACGTGGTACCGCTGTCAAGGTTATGGCCGAGGGAAGTGATGGTGCCGACACAGTTGCCGCCCGAGGTGCTGTTCGCCACAATGGTGCTCATCAGCCATACAGTTCCGGTGCCGGAGTTCTGGTACGTGCCCCTCATGGTGACGTTGGTTGGTGTTAAAGCGCTGTTGGCGATACCCCCGCCGAGGCCGGCCGAGTTGCCGCTTATGGTGACATTGGTCAGCGTTAAAGTGCCGGGGTTCGATATGCCTGCTACAGCAGAAGATTTGCCGACGATGGCGAAACCCGCGTTGAAGATGCCGCCGCCCTGGTCGACAGCTGAGTTGCCGCTTATGGTGACATTGGTCAGTGTTGAAGCGCCACTGTTGAAGATGCCCCCGCCAAGGCTGGCCGCGTTGCCGCCGATAGTGACGTTGGTCAGTGTTAAAGCGCCGGGGTTCGATATGCCGTCACCGGCAGCCGAGGGGGCCGCGACGGCGATGCCCCCGTTGAGGATGCCGCCGCCAAGGTCAGCCAAGTTGCCGCTGATAGTGACGTTGGTCAGTGTTAAAGCGCCACCGTTGAAGATGCCCCCGCCAAGGCTGGCCGAGTTGCCGCTGATAGTGACGTTGGTCAGTGTTAAAGCGTCAGTGTTGAAGATGCCGCCGCCAAGGTCGGCCGAGTTGCCGCTGACGGTGGCATCGCTCAGTGTTAAATCGCCACCGTTGAAGATGCCCCCGCCAAAGTTGGGGATATTACCGCTGGCATTCCCGTTACTGACAGTGAGCCTGGAGATATTCACAATCCCCCCGGTAATACTAAACACCTGAAAGGCACCGCCACCGCTTATCGTCAGGCCCGCTGCCCCCGGACCCGTTATCGTGAGGTTATTGCTTATGACAAGCGATCCGTTTGTAAGCGTGATTGTGCAGGGGCAACCCGACAGGTTAAAATCGATGGTGTCCCCCGGCGCGGCGGCAGTAATCGCATCCCGCAAAGATCCTCCGCCGCTGTCATTCGTATTTGTTACGGTGATTGCAGCTGCCGATGCGGGACTCAGGGACACCAGGACAACAAGGAATACTACCGGCATCAATAAGGACAGGACATTCAAGAATCGTGCTGGACGCATAATAGATTCCGACCCCCCTTTATTTTCGGCGCAGTTTTTACCTCGCAGTTCTCGAGGTATACGGCCGAATAATCGTCCTCACTATATCAAAGACAGCGGGAGACAGTCAACATTATTCTGTCTCCTTTCCAACTTTATTTTATCAAACGTCATTCTTTGAGAAATTCGAAATTACGCCTTTATTGCAGCGAATTCGTGAGGTCAACTGTCTCCGGACACCTCCTCCCGAAGAAGGTGACTACTTCGCCATGGATGAAATGATTCACCGCCTTCGGCCGGGCCGGATCATGGAATATCTCAGTGCCGGGGCTCATCGCCCGGCACATCCCAATATCTCGCCCGAGCTGGTCACAATCACCAGTTTTTCCATGTTCTTCAGAGAGCGTTCGTGGGCATCCCTGTCCATCGAAGAGACGCAATCGGAGACGACCACGGGGTAAAACCCCCTGTTTGAGGCATCCCGCGCCGAGGATTCGATGCCGATCTCGGTCGCTATGCCCGTAAACAGCAGAGTGGTTATTCCTCTTGCCCTCATCATGTATTCGAAATTCGTACCGATGAATATGCTCGCCGTCGGTTTTTCCAGGACGATGTCCCCCTTCTCAGGCTTCACCGCTTCCGGTATCTCCCTTTCCTTTGAGCCTTTGGCCATGAAGGAGGGTAACTGGTCAACTTCTCGGACTTTATGCCGTTTCATCATGGAATGGATGTACCAGGAGGACCGAAACCCTTTGGCAGGCGGGGTGATCATCGTATAAACAACCGGCATTCTATCTCTCAATCTTTTTATAAGCACCGACAGATCGCCAAGAAACTCTTCCTTATTGAATATTCTCCCTACAAGCCCGTTCTGAACATCCCAGACGACGAGACAGGAATGTGACGGGTCGGTGATCTCCTCCAGATTTTCATAGATAACAACCCCGTTTGCTTTTTTCATGTCCGCTCCCTTCCCATGGTAAATTCTTCCTTGCAGCACTCTGCACGACTGTCAGGATGATCTGCGGGAAGTAAGAAACAACTCTGCCGTCCTAATCAAGATGCCCGAAGAATGGTCCCCACCGAGCTACTTCACAAAGGATCTTATCACATTGCCGGCCGCAATGAAGATGCGCCCGCCGGCAAGAATAGGCGTCTGATAGCGGCGAACAGGGCCGATAACATCATCCGGGCCGCCGCCTGCATATATGATCCTCCCGGTATCTCCATCGAAGCCGTGGAGGCGGTTGTCTCCCTCTGCGCCAACGCTCCAGACAATGGCCTCTTTATGCCCGTCTGTGGTAGTGACCATGGGCGATCCCTTGCCGTTTTGTCTTGCGCACCAGGCCGTCTGTACAGTCGGCGGCGCACCCGGAATGATGCGCACGGCCGTGAGATCGCCGGACTGGCCGACGGGACAATCGCTTCCGCTTCCGTTGAAAACAACATAGGTCCCCCGAGCCGTAGTATATGCCGCCGCCGCTCCGATGATCGCCTTTCTGGCCACGCGGGCTGCTGCTGCCGGATGACCGACTCCACCCATGTTTGCACGGTCGATGAGGTAGATCCTGCCGTCCTTTCCAAGTCCCACGAGGAGCCTTGAGGGTCTGGAGCCAGGCATATCCAGGATGACCGGTCCCACGCCGCCGATATCAAGATCAAATAAATCGAGCGTCCGCCAGTCTCCCGGGGTGAAGAAATCTACCGGCCGGCCGCTGAAAACAGGGCCTGCGCCGAAGCGCAACAGCGCTTCACCGCCCGCCCATGCACCAGCACCAAAGGTATTTCCCGTCGCTATAAAAAGAGAGCCGTTCTCAGAGGCGACACCGCCCGGAGCCCAGGAACCGCCGCCGGAAGCGGCCGTAGCCCATGCCTTCGGCGAGGCGGGGCTCTTCGCAGGGATGCCGACGAGCCAGCCGTGGTAATCGCCGCAGTCGCCGTAATGCCCTCCATAAGGTACATACACCCTACCTTTAACGAAAGCGAGAGCGCCGCGCTGGTTCTGGACCGCAGAGTCCAGGGCCGTCCCGGCGAAAGTGACTCTGGCGGAAACATCGACAGGCCAGCCCGGAAGCGTCGAACCGTCCTTCAGCGAAAGAGCGAATACGAGGTGCTTCTTCGTAGCGCCGTTGTCAGGCGTCGTCATCGCGTCTAAAAAGATTGTGTGCGAAGCAATATCTACTACCGGTGTCCCTGTTATGCCCAGAGGGTTGATATTTCCGCACGGCAGACGCCACAAAGGCACGGGAGCGCCAAGGTGGCGGGTCCAGACCGCTTTGCCAGCAACCGCATCGAATCCCGCCACATTGTTCTCTTCGCTCGCAGCGACAATCATGTTTCTTCCCCCGTCGCCGGCAACGTAGAGCAGCTGGGCATAGATTGCGCCACTGATCTTCGCCTTAAAACGCGGATCGAGGTGAAAACCTGCGGCCGAGGCTTTAGTCAGGGTGGGGTCGACGTAAAGACCGTCGCGCCGGGGACCGTTGTGATATTCCAGTACGGACCGGGCCGGGCCGCCGCCTCTTCCGCCATGCGAGGCCGCGGCAGAGAGAAGGCTTCCCATGCAAACCATGAGGATGCCGGCTGCAATTATATGGAATGCTGAACGTACACCCATCGAGAACTCCTGATGCAATTATATCCCGATATGCCCCGAAACCTAAGAGCACATACAGCAGCCTACTGCGGACCGGACGCGGCGAATGTGTCCCTCAGCACGGCCGACAGTTCGGCAATTCGTATGTCCGCCATCATCTCATCGAGTCCCATCGGCATCTTCCGCATCCAGCAGGGATAGCCCTCGTTCGTGCCAGGCAGGTTCTGCTGGTCCATGACGCCTATGACGTCGCTAAGGTTGACAAGCATTAGTTTGCAGGGCGTGGCGGCCAGGTAACGGTAGATCGCTGTGCAGAGTTCGGGCGTCATCTGAGGCACCATGTCAGGGTCGGCAGGATGATCTTCAGGAAGGATACCGGCCGATTTGAGGGCCGAGAGGATGAGCCCCTTGTCCCTGTGCCTCTCGGCAACGACTTCCCTCCAGCGGTCGTCATCATCGTAGACCCCGAGTCTCCGCCTGACATCGAGGTCCCGGCCGGCCCAGTAGCCGTACAGCGTAGGCAGGTCATGGGTGGTGACCGAGCATAGGGCGGTCTCGGGATATCTCCCGGGCTGAACAAAGGACGGGTCAGGGTAGTTTCGCTCAAAATAGAAGAGCCTGTAAGATAACATGCGGAACATCCGGAGGCTCCCCCTCACGTTTTCACCGATGGTGCCCAGGTCCTCTGCGATGATCACGGTCTTGTTGCGGACGCTTTCGAGCGCGATGATCCTGAGGAGGTCTTCGAAGGGATAACTCACATAGGCGCCCTCCCTGGCGGTCATGCCCCGGGGTATCCAGAAGAGCCGGAACAGCCCGAGTGCATGGTCGATCCTCAGAGCGCAGCCGTACTCCATGCCCTTCCTTATTGTGCGGATGAACAGTTCGTAACCCGTCTCTTTCAGCCTAATAGGTATCAAAGGGGGAAATCCCCAGTTCTGCCCGTCCGGGCTGAAATCATCCGGTGGCGCGCCCACATCCGCCTCTTCAGCCAGAACATCCCGGTAATTCCATGCGTCGCTTCCACCGCCCATCGAACCCACGGCAAGGTCGTGGTAGAACCCCAGTGCCATTTCGGACTTCGCGACCACGTCGGCCGCCGCCCGTAGTTGCCCGTCCACAAGCCATTGGACGTACTTGTAATATAAAACCTTCCGCCAGTGAGTTCTCCTGAACTGCTTCACTGCGGGGCCATGAGGATCATGATATTCTTCGGGCCAGGACTGCCAGGTGACGGCGCCGTGGTTTTCCTTCATATGATTGCTGAGCGTCTGGTAGAGCGCAAAGGCATCGAGCGGCTCTCCCTCACTGGCGGCGTATCTTCTGAATTCCCCGCCTCTCGCGGTATCTTTCCTGTAATGTCTCTCATAGAAAAAACGGAATGCCTGGCCGAGTATCTCCTCTTTCAGCGCCGCCACGCCTTCGTAATCTATAAATTCCCGGTCCCTCAGCCCGGCCGCTCTTTCCCTGAAGGGTTCGGAGCCCATGACCGCCGCGATTTCCCTTGATTCTATGACCTCCGGTACGTTCTCGACGTCGAGGTATATGAAGTTCCTGTAAAGCCTGCTGACCGGAGAATAGGGGCTGATCCCGTTGCGCTGTGTGTTCGGGACCGCATGAAGCGGGTTGATGCCGACGAACGCCCCCCCAAGGGAATCCGTCCATTTCATTACGGCATCGAGGTCGGTGAAGTCTCCGGCCCCCCAGTTCCTTCCGGACCGCAACGAGTAGAGGTCGATTGAAACACCCCACGCCCTGCCCTCCTGAAGTGTCGGCGGCAGGTAACAGGCATCGGGTGTTATGATGACGCGCGAAGTCTTTGCGAGCTTCTTCTTTCCGCCCTGGAAGATCCGGCGGGGATGCCTGAATTCGACGCGCAGGATATAGTATCCTATGTTCCGGAAAGCGCTGTCCTCGACGGTCATCTCTATATACCGTCTCCCCCCGATCGGCCGCTCACCGGAAACCCGGATCTGCTCTCCCGAAACCTCGAACTCTTCCCTGCCGCCCTCTTCGTCCTCTATTGACCATGAAACCGAGAGCTCCGATTCCCGCCCCTCATCAACCTGCAGGCGGAGAGGGATGGTCATTGGCTGTTCGTTCACCGATATAACGCGCACAGGGTCTACACAGTCCTGCCATCCACCCCGTCGAAGCCTCTCAATTTGATCCGCTGTGTCCTCTGCGGAATCGACCCTCAGCTTCATGGCCCGGAGTATAGTCTTTTTTGTTTCGTGCGGAGTTACGTGCCTGTTGCCGAAGATATCATAATAGTCCGGCATGAGCCCGCAAAGCTCCGCGAGTTCATCGATCAATTCTCCGAAAGGTTCCATTCCTTCCTCGCCCGGCATTCCAGTCGTCATCCTTTCACCATGATACCAGAATATTTGTTTCATTCGAAGAAAAGTAAAATTGCAGATGATTTTTTAGCATTATTCCCTGTATAATACAGCGCTCATGCATGCCCGGAAAGCACATCCACGCAAGGAACATCAGGTTTCGTCAGGACTTCGGGGCCGCATCTGGCTTGACGGTCCTGGGGAAACATTTCTGGGTTACGGCCGCATCGTCCTGCTTGAGCGAATTCGGGAACATGGCTCCATAACGAAAGCTGCGAAGTCGATGGAGATGTCTTACCGCCACGCATGGGAACTGGTGGACTCGATGAACAGGCAGGCGGAGAACCCGCTCGTCGAATCGGTGACCGGCGGCAAAGGCGGAGGCGGGGCCCGACTGACCAGGGCCGGCGACGCAGCAATCGTCCTTTTCTGGAAATTGCAGAAGGATTTCGATGATTTTCTGAGACGGGAAGAAAAGATACTGAAATTCCCCATTAAAGGACCATAAATATCAGCGGACAATACACCATCATAAGGAGGAAGGGAACATTGAAAAAATTCTTATCGACCGTTTTATGTACTTTTTTTGTCATGAGTTTGTCGGCCACTGCCTTTGCCATCCACGCCGAGATTCCGTCGGAGACGCAGGCGGTGGTGGCAACAGGAACGACGCAGATCAACATCGCCGGCGACCTGAGGGTAAGAGGCTGGTACCTGAACAACGTCAGTTCTTCAGGTCTGCCGG
>JBJKPE010000013.1:0-12645 GCA_046706685.1 Thermodesulfovibrionales bacterium
TCCGAACATTGGGGCACTTCTGTAACCCTGATGCAGATGGTCCCCGGAAACGACAGCGGAGCCGGTGCCTCGGTTTTTTTCACCAGGAATCCATCTACACTGGAAAGAGGCGTATTCGGCGACACAAGGGAGAGGGCGACCGGAGACGATCTTGTATACGGCAGATTCACCAACCGCCCTCTGGCAAAGCAGCAGGCATTGGCCGGGCAGGAGAGCCTCGAAGAAGCCGACCCTGAACTGTTCTCGCTTCACCGTGACCTTGCAGGGCGGGTCGAAGAGGCGATGAGGGGTCTTCCCCAGGAGGTTGAAGCCACTTACGTGAAAAGGCCTGACGGCAAGCGGCTGATATATGTGCTTCAGACTCGCCGGATGGAATTCCACCGGGGTTTCACAAAAAGGTTCCGGGATGTCTGCAGGATGGAGGAATCCATAGTAGGAAGGGGAGCAGGGGTTCACGGCGGCGCCCTGAGCGGCATCGCGACCTTCACCTCTTCTCCCGAACTCATAAGAAAAATGCGTGAAGAGCATAATATGCCGCTTCTCCTGTTAAGGAGATCTGCCAGCACGGACGATGTCTCCCTCATGCCTGAAATCGACGGGATTCTCACCTCTGCAGGCGGGGTCACATCCCACGCCTCCATCCTGGCCCAGAAGTTCGACCTGACGGCGGTAGTGGGCTGTTCGGACATGGTCATCAGGACCGACGACAGGGGTGACTTATACGCGACAATCGGGACTTATACAGTAACTGACGGTGCACTGATAAGCATCGACGGCTCAACGGGCCTGGTCTATTCCGGCTCGTGCCCTCTTCCCGGCGCCGACCCGACGTAGCAGAAGCAGTTTGATTCTTTCCTTTCAGTGTCCGGAGACGCCTTTGACGTCTTTTAACACTATCTTTATATCCGCGAACCTCTTCTTAGCACCTGTTTTACATGATTACTTGATATGATCTGATTATGGACATCGTTTCATCGGAATCGTGGAAGGCCTTTCTCCCCTCAACAGGGACAAAGAGCGCTGATGAGACGAGCATCAGGTTATTCTCGCTGAGGAGGCAATGTATGGATATAGTTTTTGCCGGCATCATGATCGGGTTATTCATCCTAAGCTGGCTCTTCGTGAAACTGGCTGAGCTGGTATAGAGGAAAAAGAATGAATATATTTTACTGGATCGGCGGCGTTATCGCCGGCTGTCTCTTTGTATATCTGGTGGTCGCCCTTCTTAAACCGGAGATATTTTCATGACCGGAAACGACGTACTGCAGATCGTTCTATACTTCAGCATACTCTTGCTCCTCGCAGGGCCGCTGGGTATCTACATGGCGAGGGTCTACGAGGGTCAACCCTGCGGCCTTGACCCCTTCCTCGGTCCTCTTGAACGCCTTTTTTACCGGATTTGCGGCATCGAGCCCGACGAAGAGATGGACTGGAAGAAGTATGCAGCGGCGGTGCTACTCTTCAGCGCAGCCGGGATGCTTTTGCTCTATCTGCTTCAGCGCATCCAGGGTGCACTCCCTCTGAACCCGCAGAGGTTTCCGGCCGTTGCTCCAGCCCTCGCCTTTAATACTGCTGTGAGCTTTGCTACCAATACCAACTGGCAGAACTACGGCGGGGAAACGACGATGAGCTATCTTACGCAGATGGCCGGGCTTGCTGTGCAGAATTTCGTGTCGGCCGCGTCCGGGATGGCGGTGCTCGTCGCCCTGATCCGGGGGTTCAGAAGACATTCTGCAGAGACAATCGGCAATTTCTGGGTCGATCTCATCCGCACAGTGCTTTACATTCTGTTGCCGCTTTCGTTCATCTTCTCACTGCTCCTTGTTTCGCAGGGGGTTGTCCAGAGCTTCAGCGCTTATAAGACCGTAACACTCATAGAGCCTCTCACATACAACAGTCAGAAGCTGGACGAAAAGGGCAGGTCTGTCATCGAAAAGAAAGAGGTAACGCAGCAGGTCATACCCGCGGGCCCCGCTGCCTCGCAGATCGCCATCAAACAGCTCGGCACAAACGGCGGAGGATTTTTCAATGTCAATTCCGCCCATCCCTTTGAAAACCCCACACCCTTTTCCAATTTCCTGGAGCTTCTGGCGATCCTCCTGATACCTGCGGCGCTTTGCATGACCTTTGGCAGGATGGTGGGCGATGTGCGGCAGGGGCGGGCGCTGATCGCGGCGATGCTGATCGTTCTTGTCACTCTGGCTTCATTGTGTGTATGGACCGAACAGAACGGCAACCCCAGCGTCCATGCGCTCGGGGTGGATCAGACGGCAAGCAGCATGCAGGCCGGAGGCAACATGGAAGGCAAGGAGGCACGCTTCGGTATAGTAGATTCCGCTCTCTGGGCGACGGCGACCACCGCCGCATCAAACGGCTCCGTCAATTCCATGCACGATTCCTACACCCCCCTTGGGGGCATGTTTCCCTTGCTGCTGATTCAGTTGGGCGAGGTCATATTCGGCGGCGTTGGCTCAGGGCTTTACGGTATGCTGTTATTCGCCATAATCACCGTCTTTGTTGCCGGCCTGATGGTTGGCCGCACACCGGAGTATCTCGGCAAGAAGATAGAAATGTTCGAAATGAAGATGGCCGCGCTCGTGATCCTTATCGTGAACGCGCTTGTAAAGATAGGCACCGCGGTGGCTGTTTCGACAAAGGCAGGGGCAGTCGGCGTCGCCAACCCGGGCCCCCACGGGTTTACCGAAATCCTGTATGCCTTTTCGTCCGCGGCCAACAATAACGGCAGCGCCTTTGCGGGCCTGAACGGCAATACAGTCTTCTACAATGTCGCCCTGGGAATAGCAATATTTATGGGCCGCTTCTGGGTGATCATCCCGGTGCTTGCTATCGCCGGGGCTCTGGCAAAGAAGAAACAGGTCCCTCCCGGGCTGGGGACCCTCCCGACCCATACGCCGCTTTTCGTGGCATTTCTGATCGGCGTCATCCTGATTGTCGGCGCCCTGACTTTCATGCCGAGCCTGGCGCTGGGGCCTATAGCGGAGCAGTTGATGTCCGGAAGGTTATGAACCTGTTATCAGTGAGGAGAATATGAGCAGAAAAACAAGAAAGAAATCTCTACTTGACCCCTCTATCCTGAGGCGCGCCCTCCGGGATTCAGTGAAGAAACTCAATCCCATTTACCAGCTCAGAAATCCGGTCATGTTCGTGGTCGAGGTGGGCAGCATCCTCACCAGCCTTCTCTTCTTCTACTCGCTTTACGGAAAAGGGGAAGGATCTCCCGGCTTCATCCTCAATATATCCATCTGGCTCTGGATCACCGTGCTGTTCGCCAACTTCGCTGAATCCATGGCCGAAGGACGCGGCAAGGCCCAGGCCGCTTCCTTGCGCAGTTCCAGGAAGGAAATCGAGGCGAAACTGCTTTCCTCCCCGGACAGGGAATCGAAGGTGGTATATGTCCCCTCCTCACAGCTGAGGAAAGGGGATCATGTACTTGTGGAGGCCGGCAATGTCATCCCCGGAGACGGAGAGGTGGTAGAGGGGGTCGCATCTGTCAATGAAAGCGCGATCACCGGCGAGAGTGCGCCGGTAATCAGGGAAAGCGGCGGAGACCGGAGCGCGGTTACGGGGGGAACGCAGGTCCTCTCTGACTGGCTTGTGGTCAGGATTACCGCCAATCCGGGAGAGACCTTCCTCGACAGGATGATCTCGATGGTCGAAGGCGCAAAACGTCAGAAGACCCCGAATGAGATAGCCCTCGATATACTCCTGGCAGCCCTCACCATCATCTTTCTGCTTGTGACCGTGACCCTGCTTCCCTTCTCCATTTTCAGTGTAAAGGCCGCCGGCCATGGCAGCCCGGTGACCATAACGGTGCTAGTTGCGCTCCTGGTCTGCCTCATACCGACGACCATCGGCGGGCTTCTGTCGGCCATTGGCATAGCCGGCATGGACCGGATGATCCAGGCGAATGTAATCGCCATGTCGGGCCGGGCGGTGGAAGCTGCCGGGGACGTGGACGTGCTGCTTCTCGACAAAACCGGGACGATCACCCTCGGCAACCGGCAGGCCACAAAGTTTCTGCCCGCAGCCGGGATGGATAGCCGCACACTTGCCGATGCGGCCCAACTCGCGTCTCTCGCGGATGAAACACCGGAGGGACGGAGCATTGTCGTCCTCGCAAAGGAGGAGTATGGTATCCGCGAGAGGGACATCCATGCGCTCGGAGCGGAGTTCGTCCCCTTCACCGCCCAGACGCGGATGAGCGGCGTAAACCTTAAGGGGCGGGAGATCCGCAAAGGGGCAACAGATGCGGTGGAAAAATATGTCAGGGGAAACGGAGGTACATTTCCCCACGATGTCCGCTCTATAGTTGACGATGTGGCCAGAGAAGGGGCGACTCCGCTCGTCGTCGCCGAGGGGGAAAAAGTGTTGGGCGTGATCAGGTTGAACGACATTGTCAAGGGCGGGATCAGAGAGCGGTTCGCCGAAATGAGGCATATGGGCATAAAGACGGTCATGATCACCGGCGACAATCCCCTGACCGCGGCGGCAGTGGCTGCTGAGGCCGGGGTTGACGATTTTCTGGCGGAGGCGACGCCCGAGACTAAGCTGAAGCTTATCAGGGAGCACCAGGAGGGGGGCAGGCTGGTCGCCATGACCGGCGACGGCACTAACGATGCGCCCGCGCTTGCCCAGGCGGACGTGGCGGTCGCTATGAACACCGGAACGCAGGCGGCGAAGGAAGCGGGCAACCTGGTGGACCTCGACTCCAATCCCACGAAGCTCATAGAGATAGTCGAGATAGGCAAACAGCTGCTAATGACGCGCGGCACGCTGACTACCTTCAGCATCGCAAACGACGTTGCGAAGTACTTCGCGATCCTTCCAGCCGCTTTTGTTTCTACGTACCCGGCGCTCGGAGCGCTCAACATAATGGGCCTTTCGACTCCCCGGAGCGCGGTGCTTTCGGCGGTGATTTTCAATGCACTCATAATAGTATTCCTGGTCCCTCTTGCTCTTCGGGGAGTGAAATACCGTCCCCTTGGGGCACAGGTGATCCTCCGGAACAACGCTCTCATTTATGGGCTGGGGGGGCTGATCGTCCCGTTCATCGGCATTAAGCTGATCGACATGATAATAACGGCCCTGAAGGTTGTATGAAATGGAGACAAAGATGCTTACTATGATCCGTAATGCACTTATGTCGCTTCTTCTGTTTACAATAATCACCGGATTCGTTTACCCCTTGGTCGTTACCGGCATCGCGCAGGTGATTTTTCCTTCCCAGGCAAATGGCAGCATCCTGACCAGGGACGGCAGACCTGTCGGATCAGAGTTTATCGGACAGCTGTTCAGAGACGCCGGCTATTTCCGCGGGAGACCTTCGGCCACAGCTCCATATCCGTACAACGGGGCGTCGTCCTCCGGCTCCAACCTCGGGCCGGACAACCCTGAACTCCTGAAAACAGTGAAGGTGCGTATTGAGGCGCTCCGGGCCGCAGACCCGGACAACCGGAGCAAAGTGCCCGTGGACCTGGTCACCTCATCGGCAAGCGGCCTGGATCCGGAGATCAGCCCGGCGGCCGCCGAATACCAGGCCGCGAGGGTGGCAAATGCGCGCGCGATCGACATATCAGCCGTCCGCGCACTGATTAGACGCCACACGCGGGGACGCTGGCTCGGTCTGTTCGGCGAACCGGCCGTGAATGTTCTTGAATTGAATCTGGCTCTCGATGAACTGTCAAAACGAGAGCCTCGAAAGGATAAACCATGAAAATCAATATTGCAAAAACGCTCTGCGTCCTTCTCTTTTGTCTTTCAGTCAATATCCCTCTTACGGCTTCAGCCGTATCCTACCAACCGCCGCTCTTTCACCGCCACGGAGTGAGCGAGACGTTCCTGAGAGGCGATACCGTCTACCTGTTTCAGAGCGGGACGGCCGACATAAGAAGTACAATTCACGTCAACGATATTCTTGCCGTCGATAGAATCGACTCATCGTGCCGGGTCACTGTGGTGGGGAAAATCAGGATTCTTTCTTTTGTCGGTGAAACGTATCTTAAGGGCGAGGTCGTGGACGGAGAGATCAAACGCGATGATATCGCAAAAAAAGACAATGTCTCATGCCTTGTTATCTCGGCAGGATTCTGCAACCATCAGCCGCACTGATGAGTATTGCCCGGCCAGCTGAAAAGTGGGAAAATCTGGTAAACACTGAGAGGGTGAATGGAAGAGAGAAGGCCAAGCCCTGATCTGCTGCTGGCAAAGGTAAAGAAGGAAGAGGAAAGCGCCCGGCATGGGAAGCTGAAGATCTTTTTCGGTGCGGCTCCGGGCGTGGGGAAAACCTACGCGATGCTTGAAGCAGCTCAGCGGAGGCGGTTCGAGGGAGTCGATGTTGTCGTCGGTCTTGCCGAAACCCACGGACGGAAAGAGACGGAAATTCTTCTTGCAGGGCTTGAAATAATGCCGCGCCGCCCCATCGATTACCGGGGGACTACCCTCGCCGAGTTTGACATAGATGCCGCCCTCAAGCGGAAGCCCGCTCTCATCCTGGTCGACGAACTTGCCCACACGAACGCCCCGGGCTCGCGACACAAGAAACGCTGGCAGGACGTGTTCGAGCTGCTGGCCGCCGGCATCAATGTCTATACCACGCTGAATGTCCAGCACCTTGAGAGCCTCAACGATGTCGTGGCCCAGATTACCGGTATCAGGGTGCGTGAAACCCTTCCGGATTCGGTCCTCGACCGCGCGGACGAGATAGGGCTTGTCGACCTTCCTCCCGAAGAGATCCTGCAGCGGCTGAAGGAAGGCAAGATCTACATTCCGGAACTGGCGGCGCAGGCGAGGGAGAATTTCTTCAGGCAGGGGAATCTCCTTGCCCTCAGGGAACTGGCCCTCCGCCGCACCGCCCAGCAGGTCGATGAGCAGATGCAGAACTACCGGGAGGTCAAGGGGGTCAGGCAGGTCTGGCCTGCTGCGGAACGAATCCTCGTCTGCGTGGGCGCAAACCCCGGCGCAATTCGATTGATCCGTGCCGCAAAGCGCATGGCTGCCGGACTCAGGGCCGAGTGGATCGCTGCATACGTAGAGGCCCCCGCCAAGGTAAAACCCTCTGGAGCTGACCTCAGGCAGCTCGCCGAACTTATGCGTCTAGCAGAGAGCCTGGGTGCCGAAACTGCGACACTCTCCGGCCACAAGGCAAGCGAGGAGGTCCTCACATATGCACGCAGCCGCAATGTCACTAAGATTATTATCGGCAAACCCACCCATGCCCGATGGAAAGACAAGCTGTTCGGCTCCATGCTGGATGAGGTGGTGCGCGGCAGCGGAGACATCGATGTCTATGTCATAAGCGGCGACACCGGAGAGCCTGTGCCCAGGCAGGTGTTCAGATCCCGGAGACGAAGAACAACGCGGAAAGACTGGTACCTGAGCATCGCCACAGTCGGTGTCTGCACGGGGGTGGCGGCTTTGATGGTCCAATTCGTGGCACCAGCCGATCTTGTGATGGTCTATCTCCTGGGTGTCGTCTTTGCTGCAAGCAGAACGGGGAAAGGCCCCTCGTTTCTTGCCACATTGCTCAGCGTCCTGGCTTTTGATTTCTGCTTCGTTCCTCCCCGCTACACATTCGAGGTCAGCTCTCCCAGTTATCTCATCACCTTTGCGGTCATGTTCACGGTTGCATTTGTGATCAGCAGGCTTACCCTGAAGGTGAGCGACCAGGCGAGTGCGGCGAGGCAGCGCGAGCGGAGAACGGCCGCACTCTACAGCCTGAGCCGCAAGCTCGTGCATGAGCGCGGCATGGAACAATTGAGCGCCATAGCCATAAAACATATCAGCGAGCTCTTTTCAAGCCAAGTAGTAGTGCTCGTCCCCGACGACAACGGAAACCTCACGGTCCCGGTGACAGGCCCGGACACCTTCGCGCTTGACCAAAAAGAACTGAGCGTTGCTCAGTGGACTTTCGACCATCGCCAGAGGGCCGGGCTGGGAACCGATACCCTTTCGGGCGCGAAGGCGCTATACCTTCCCCTCGCAGCCGCATCCAGGACCATCGGTGTGCTCGGCATCCTTCCGGCTCCGCCGCAACGCTTCTTCGATCAGGAGCAGGTCCACGTCCTGGAAAGCTTTGCAGATCAGATCGCGATGTCTATTGATCGCGCCATGATCTCCCATGAAGCCCAGCAGGCGCTCCTTAAGGCTGAGACGGAGACACTGCGGAATACCCTCCTAAGCTCTGTTTCCCATGACCTGCGGACCCCGCTGGCCGCAATCACTGGCGCGGCAAGTACTCTCCTTCAGAAGGATGTTACGTTTGATGCGTCCCAACGGCAGGAGTTGATGCAAACCATTTACGAGGAGGCGGAGCACCTCAACCAGATCATCCGCAACGTCCTGGGCATGACACGTCTGGAGGCAGGGGCGATAACGATAAGGAAAGAATGGCTGCCCGTCGAGGAAATTATCGGTGCAGTACTCAACCGCCTTGAAGAAAGACTCAAGGGAAGGCCCGTAAAGACATCTCTGCCTGAAGATTTGCCGCTGGCTTCCTTCGACCCTCTGCTGATAGAGCAGGTGCTCGTGAACCTCCTGGATAACGCAATCAAATATACTCCGCCTGAGACGCCGATAGAGCTTTCGGCCTATGTAAAAGACGGTGAAATGTTCGTCGAGGTCGCCGACAGGGGCAAGGGTATTCCCGCCGGCGAGGAAGAAAGGATATTTGATAAATTCGTGCGCGGCTGCGTTGGAGGAGGGGGAATAGGACTCGGTCTTACTATCTGCAGGGCGATCGTAACTGCACATGGGGGACAAATCCGGGCGAAGAACCGCGTGGATGGAGGTGCAATATTCAGCTTCTCTTTGCCTCTCGGCGAACAGCCCGCAATGGCAGAACGGGCAGAAAATGATGAGTAAACCATGACGGAAGCCAATGCATCGATTCTGCTGATCGAGGATGAACCCCAGATGAGGCGTTTTCTCAGGGTAACATTACAGGGCCATGGCTACCGGCTCTATGAGGCTGTTTCAGGAGAGCAGGGAATCGTCGAGGCCGCAACGCGTAATCCTGACGTTGTGCTGCTGGACCTTGGGCTGCCCGACATGGACGGGATAGATGTCACAAAGAAATTCAGATCCTGGAGCGAGGTGCCTATCATAGTAATTTCAGCCCGGGAACAGGAAGAGGACAAGGTCAAGGCGCTCGATGCAGGCGCCGACGATTATCTTACCAAACCATTTGGTGCCAGTGAGCTGCTGGCGCGCATACGGGTGGCCCTCCGGCATGTTGCACTGAAACAGTCCGGGCAGAAGGAGCCGGTGTTCGTCCTGGAGGAGTTGAAGGTAGACCTTGCAACCAGGCAGGTATTCTTAAGGGACAGAGAAGTCCACCTCACTCCTATCGAGTACCGTCTCCTGACGGTGCTGATTAAGAATGCGGGCAAGGTCATAACACACACTCAGCTGCTGAAGCAGGTCTGGGGACCGGGATACTCAGGTCAAACGCAATACCTGCGCGTATATATGACTTCGCTCCGTCGCAAACTCGAAGCGAACCCGGCCCGCCCGAAGTTTTTGATTAACGAACCGGGGGTCGGTTACAGACTCAAACTGCCTGTATGACAGGCGGGAGTGGTAACAGAATGGCCGCCTCTTGTCGCCGATATCGCTCAAATCGTTGCGGACGAAGGTTGCTGCGCATTGCGCCGGCCCTTGCCTAATAAGCCGCGAAAACGGTAAACTATGCCATTGTTTGTTGCAAATCCGGGGGGTTCTGCAAACATCATGCTGAAAAAGAAATTCGAAAGGCTTTTAAAGAAGCGCTTGCTCACTGAAGATGAGCTGAGCGAGATAATGGCGGCGTCTGAGTCGTCGGGGAAATATCCCGAGGAACTGCTTCTCGCAAAAGGAATCCCCAAACACGAAATCCTCTTCTGCCTTTCCGGCTATTACAACTGCCCTTTCGCAGAATACGATGAAGGCCTTATGGCCCCCTACCTGATTACCATGAGGCTGCAGCTCGAAAAACACAGGCGGGCACTCTGGTTCCCTCTCTCTGTTACGGGGGATACCGCAGAGGTCGTTGCATATAATCCCGGCGACCCGCAAGTGACCGCAGACATACGAAAGACCCTCGGGGTTGAAAAAATCATCTTTCGCGTCGCCCTTCCCTCAGACCTTACCCGGATCGTCGAAAACAATTTCGATGTGAACCCGGGCTTTCCCTTCGGAGGGGGCAGAACTCCCCTCGCCCTTGTCAGGGTATTTCTCGCCTACAGGCGTTCTACCTTCGCGCATTACCGTACTCTCTTTGCCAAGGGAAGGACCGGGCTGGCCTTTGTGCGGACAGGTCTGGCCTTCATCGCGATTTCTCTTACCTTCCTGAGGGTCTTCGGAGCAGGTCTCTGGTCCGTTCTGGAGGCACCGTTCATTCTGGCCGGTATTGTTATGATATTTGACGGCACCAAATGGTATATCCCTTCGCGGGCGGTGGGCAGAAGCCCCATAGACAGTTCTTCGACTGAGCCGACAGGAGCTACAAGCGCCCTGACGGTTTCGATCGAAGACGGCCACCCAGTTTTCAGGCGGACCGGAATAGTAGAAGGTGCTGAAAAACTGAGGGCAGGATGGGACCTCCTTTCGCCGGTCATGAGGCGCAGGTTCATAGCATGCGACAGATCCGACTTTGCCGAGGAAAGGACGGCTCTGGCAGGCCACAGGACAGTCCTCGCCAGGGCCAGGACCGGGCTTGCCTTTACGCGGACCGGCATAGCCTTCGCGGGCCTGGGAATAGGGTTGATCAGACATTTTCACACCAGCGGCTGGACAATATTCGATCTGGCGCTGATAGCCGCCGGCGTATTGATGTCGGCAGAAGGCCTTTACTGGTATTTTGGCGGTCGAAGCGCCGGCATAGAAAGCTTCAGGGCCGTCCGCCGCATGAACCTGAAAGAAAACATATGGGACTTTGTCATCCCGCTCCGACATAAGCGGACAGGGCCGAGGAAAGACCGCGCCTGCCCGCCGGTACATGCATCACATTTCCCCGGAATCTGGGCGACCACGGGCCTTGCCCTGGAGAGGACAGTACTTGCCGAAAGACGGTGTGTGATGGCCCGGCTGCGCACCGTAATGGCCAGGGCCAGGACCGGCCTTGCCTTCATACGGACTGGTATCAGTATCACCGCTGTAGGGGCGGGCCTGATGGTTTTTTTCGGAATATCAGCGGTCGGCTGGACCATATTCAATGCCGCACTTATAGTCGGGGGACTTACGTTGGTGGCAGATGGCTTTTATTGGGCAGTCCCGGCCGAGAGGATCAGGGCCCAGTACCCGTATTGTTACGGGGACATGGAAATAGTCGTACCTGATTACGGCAAGCCGGCTCGCCGGTGGGGAAAGGCTGTCTTCAGTCATGACGATATCTGACCTGGAGAAAGATTTGGAATTCGACGCATTAACGGAATTGGGAGCCATCAGCCCGGAGCGGCTGCGGGAGGCTGAAACCGCAGCACGGGCCAGGGGCATCAGCCTGGAGAGAATACTCCTGACAGAGTACAGAGTGCCCAAATATCTCCTTATTCAGGCCCTTTCGATGTATTATGGCCGCCCCTTCATCGAGTACGATGAACGCCTTCCGATTCCTCCCGAGCTTTTGGAGGGTCTTGACGCACAGGTGCTTGCCGGCAGTCTCTGGATGCCGTTGATAAGATGCGAGGACGGTACAGTTGTGGTCGCCGCCAATAACCCGGAAAGCCCGGCGGTGAGAGAAGAGGCAGGAAAGTATCTCAACGCCGAAAATCTGGAATTCAGAGTCGCTCTCGAGGAGGACATCCGCTGGTTTATCCAGGATTTCCTGCATGCCAAACCTGGCCTGCTGATAGGCACGGAAAGGACCGGGCTCGCCTTCTGGCGGACCACCATGGCCCAGTGGAGGACCAGACTTGCCTGCTACAGGACCGATCTTGCCAACGCGCGGACCGGGCTCGCCTTTCTCCGCTGGGGGCTCGGAACCGCGGCAATAGCCAACACACTTTTGAAAAACAAGAACGTCAGCAATTCACCACACATATATATAGGGGTGCTGATCCTGGGGCTGGCCATCTGCTCATACGGTCTTCCGGTCTATCTTAAAGTAAGAAAATCGCGGATAAGCCCTCCGGGCAATCAGACTATCGTGGAAGTAACTGCAGCTACACTTATATTCCTTGAGAATTATCATTTCATCGAGGAAACGGGGGTCCGTCCCGAGACGAAGGGGACTATGCTCTCAAGGATGAGTGACTTTCTGGCCGACCACTGCACGATCCTCTACCCGTCGCCGTCGAGCAAAGTACGGACGATGTTCGCACGCGAAAGGAACGTCCTGGCCGCTCAGAGAACAATCGCGGCCTGTTACCGCACGATATACGCCCGCGCAAGGACGGGCCTGGCCTTCATACGTACCGGTTTTTCCTTTTTGAGCATAGGCCTCGGTCTGCTGGTCTATTTCGGCGTGGGGCTTTTTACCGTAATCGACATACTCCTTGTCCTGGCGGGAACCCTTATGTTCATTGACGGTATCCTCTGGTATATGCCGGTCAGAAAAGAGCAGGCCGAAATCCCGAGAAGCATCGCCTATCCCGAGTAGCTTCACATTCTCTTCATAATTTCTTCATAATATCGGCAGATAATATTACGATT
>JBJKPE010000014.1:0-40794 GCA_046706685.1 Thermodesulfovibrionales bacterium
AGAAGCTTTGCATATTTCAGAAAAGATCCCCCCGCGTTCATAAGGGAAATAACGATTCCGTCCAGGCCGTCCATGAAGCCGAGCTTCAAGAAGTATGTTCGAAAAAACATCCACGTTGAATGAACCAGCGGTGTCAGACAGTTGCACCTTCTGCCGGACAAAAACAGCTCGTTTGCAATCCAGGAAGAATATGTGTTCATCCTTGCGATCATATCCGCGTAATCTTGAAAGCTGCGATGTTCTATGAGCGCATCAAGATCCAGAATTTTGCCTTGCACGCTGACCGAGGAATGTGTGAGGCCCTTCACTCTGCACTTCTTTTTATTGAATAGCCTGACGAGCCTGTCCGGCCACCATCCGCTGTGCCGAATTGCGCGATCGCCGATAAAATTCTTCCTCCTCAAACGGTAGGCATCAGCCGGCCGGTGCTTCAGGGCACCCTTGATAATCTCCAGTGATTCAGATGGTAGTCTTTCGTCGGCATCCAGCATTAGCACCCAGTCGAAATTGCACTTGTCGATAGCCTTTTGTTTTTGCGGGCCGTCGCCGGCCCATTCCTCTCTGAATACCCTGCAACCGAACTCACCGGCTATCTCTGCGGTCATATCTGTCGTTTTTGAATCTACAACGACAACGATATCACCGAATTCCTTTACAGATTCAAGACATGAAGCGATAGCAGCTTCCTCATTATAAGCAATGATGCTGACAGACACCGGTATCTTGCTATTACTTTCCATAAACATTGCCTTTGGATGTCAGACAGGCCGCTAAAAGACGGGAGACGATCCGTTCGCACCGGAATCTGACCATCACGAAATCATCCTCTCCCTGCCGTGGGATGGAGAAATAAATTGCTTTCACAGGCCGCGGAAGGAGCGAGGGACGATTTCCTGAGAGCCACGCCCATTATGAGAGCAAAAGAGCAGATCAAAACGTGGATGTTGAAGAGGGATTCCGTGAAGCCGCCTGTCGCGTAATGGCACGACACCGCCATGGCAATGAACCCTAAAGGCCTTGATTCCCTGGCCTGGAGCATCAGTCTCGCCGACGCGAATGCCCTGTATAAGATATAAAGAAGGGCGGACAGGCCGAGGAGCCCGTTTTCGGCAAGTGCAAAAAGATACATGTTGTGAGGCTGATTGTATTGCAGGACAAATTGGGGCAGCCTGCCAGCCTGCACGTACTTTAAAACGGTTACCTCGTAATTGCCGGTTCCTACGCCCCATAACGGGCTGGAAAGAAACATCCGCCATGCAGCTTTCCACATCACGAACCTGCCGCCCAGGGACGTCGATCTTACATCAGAGAAGAACATGGATATGTCCGAAAATATCTGGTCTATTCTGGTGTGAACGATGTCTACAAAAAGGTAGGCGGCAAGGCCTGCGGCCAGGAACAGGAGGACAGAAAGAAAGGCCAGTTTTTTGTCCCTTGTCAAAAAATAAATCAGGACTATTATGGCAACCATGATCCCCGCCCAGGCCGTTCTTGAGAGGGAAAAAAGTACACATAGCGTCCCCGCCGCAACGAATGAAATGAGGGCAGTTCGTGAGAGGGCATTACGGAAAAAAGAACTGAAAAAGACGAGGGAAAGAGCCGCATAAAGCCCTATCGCATTGAGATTACCGAACCAGATGTGATGCATGCCGGGAGGGCTTAATGGTAACATATGTGCTCCGCCTCCGATAATGCCGAAGTATTTCAGTGCAGCAATCAGGTCAAGAACATATATGCCTGCTATGAACGCAAACAATACCTCTTCAGTCCTTTTACGCCTCAGCTCGGGGTCATGCTCCATATCCAGGATGCCGGAGATCATAAGGTAAATGAGCAGAAGATTCGAGATGCTCTTTATACCGGATAAGCCTTTCAAAAGGTCGCCCGAAAGGAACAGTCCCGCCGCAGCGACGAGAATGAAGAGGGCGATGGGTATTACAAGAGGTTGCCGAAACGACGGGTAAACGTCGCTCCTTGCCTCCCGGTGACGAATAACAAGAACGAGGCAGTAAACATAGATGAGGCCCATGACCAAGGTGTTGGCACTCTTGGAAACAGGCATTAATACTGCGAATATGGGCAGCAGGTTAAAGAGGATCGTATATCGGCCGGACTTACGCACAATATCTAGTTTCAATTCCTCTGTATATTATCAAAAAGCATGATATTTTTAAAGAATTCCCCGGGTGGGATAGGAGGGGGGTCTGCGTGCCGCCGTGAAGTCTTCGCTGAGGTTATATCGGGAGCCGCCCCCCGGGAAAAGCTGTTCTCCCCGCCTGTCACGCCGTCGCGAGCACATCTCTGAGCATGTTCTCGAAGGCGACACTGATCGCATCCTCCGAATAATATTGTTCCACCGTCGCTCTGCCTTCTCCGGAGAGGCGGAAAGACAGCGCTTTGTCGTCTATCAGGCGCGAGATTGCATCAGCCAGCCCCTCCAGGTCTCCCGGATGCACAAGGATCCCGTTCATTCCGTCCTTCACAACCTCGGGGATGCCGCCGGTCGCTGTTGCTATCACGGGCCTGCCCATCGCCATCGCCTCGATGATCACCATTCCGAATGCCTCCCGGCATGTGGAGGGAAGGACGAAGATGTCCATAGCGGCGTACATCCTCTCCATGTCACTTCTAAGGCCCGCGAAAACGACTTTGTCGCGGACAGACAGGCGAATGGCCTCCTGTTCGAGTGTGGTCCTTTCAGGTCCTTCGCCCACATACAACAGCTTGAGGGCGGGATATCGTACGGTCAGACTTCCTGCTGCCCGGAGAAGGTCAAAAACCCCTTTGCCTCTATGAAGCTTTCCTGCTGTTCCGACTACGATGTCGCGTTCTGTAAACCCGAGTTCCTTCCGAGCTGATTCGCGATGACCGCCCGAAGGTTCGAACCACCCGACGTCGACGGCGTTATAAATCACTGTTATCTTCTCATCTGGAACGCCGCATTCCTTCAGCGCGTCTCTTACGGCGAGGCTCACAGCGACGACTCTATGGACATGACGCTCAATCAGGCGGCGGGTCGCCTTCTTGAGCCTGTCCACCTGGTGCCGCACAAAGACGATCCTGATGCCGAGGACCTTCGCTGCAACCGTGGCGGGCCAGTATTCCTTGCCGAGGTTAGCAACGATGATTTCGATGCCTTCCCTCTTTGCTGTTGCAATGATCCTCCACAGGGCCGTAAGATCGGCCGAATTTACAACCTTTATGTCCCTCACGGGAATACCGGTCCTGACGGCATTCCCGCTTACGGTTCCTGCGCGGGGACATCCTATGATAACCTTGTGCCCTTTCTTTATGAGGGCTGAGGCGAGGGTAACGGAATGAGACTCGATTCCGCCCCACCCCTTGCCGCCGTTCAGGATCAGGACATTCAAGCCTTCAATCCATTTCTTGTCTCATAGTCGGAACGCATTCAAGTTATTATAGAATATACACGTGATGTCGAGGCCATGTTTACAATAAGTTCTTTTTTTTGGCATAATTACTAACTTCCGTAATTAATCAGAGGGAAAAAATGCACATAGGGATAGTCGGTACGGGGTATGTCGGGCTCGTCACAGGGGTCTGCTTCGCGGAATTCGGAATTTTTGTGACCTGTGTCGACAAAGACGCCGAAAAGGTACGGGCTCTGAGAAAGGGCCAAATACAGTTCTACGAGCCGGGACTTGAGGACCTCGTAAAGAGAAATATAAAGAACGGGCACCTCAGGTTTTCAACCAGGATCCGAGACGCCGTTGACTCCTCTCTGGTCATATTTATTGCGGTGGGAACGCCTCCCCGCGGCGACGGGTCCGCCGACATGAGGTATATCGATGAAGTGGTTGAGCAAATAGCCGGAAACATTAACGGTTATAAAGTCATTGTAATGAAGAGCACCGTGCCCATCGGGACGTGTTCGAGGGTAAGGGAGACCATTTCGAAGAAGTTAAAAGAGAAGGTCGACTTCGATATCGTATCCAACCCGGAGTTTCTGAGGGAGGGGTCGGCAATTGAAGATTTCATGAGACCGAACAGGGTCGTTATAGGCGCCGAAAGCCAGCAGGCGGCGGCCATAATGAAAGACCTGTACAGACCTCTCTACCTTATAGAAACACCATTCATAACTACGAATATCAAGACGGCTGAGCTCATCAAGTATGCTTCCAATTCCTTCCTGGCGGTTAAGATATCCTTTATAAACGAGATGGCGAACCTCTGCGAAAAGGTTGGCGCCGATGTGCAGATGGTAGCCAGGGGGATGGGCCTGGACAGGAGAATAGGCCCCAAATTTCTTCATAGCGGGCCGGGGTACGGGGGATCGTGTTTCCCGAAGGACACCCGTGCTCTTATCGCGATTGCGGACGGCCACGGGGTGGAACTCGGTGTTGTGAAGGCCGCGGTTGGGGCCAATGAAGAACAGAAACAGTTGATGATAGGGAAGATAAGGAAGGGGTTGGGCAAGATTAAGAGTAAAAAGATAGCAGTACTCGGTCTTTCCTTCAAGCCGAATACAAATGATATGCGCGAAGCCCCGTCTTTGTATATAATAGACAAGCTGTTGAAAGAAGGAGCGGCGATAAAGGCGTTTGACCCGGTGGCCATAGCCGATGCCAGGAAGTTGCTTGATAAAAAGGTGAAATACGCCGTGGATCCTTACGACTGCGTGAAGGACGCCGATGCGGTTGTGATTGTTACCGAGTGGAATGAATTCAGGAACTTGGAGATGGCGAGAATAAGGAAGCTCATGAAAACGCCGTACTTCTTCGACTTGAGAAATATTTACGAATCTGAGAAAATGATTAAGCTCGGGTTCAACTACTTCAGCGTAGGAAGAGAAAAAACGGGCGATTAGCTCAGCGGGAGAGCGCTGCCTTCACACGGCAGAGGCCACTGGTTCGAAACCAGTATCGCCCACCATTTAAAGATCAGGGACTTATGCTTTATTGGCATAGCCCTTTTTGTTGGATTGTCTGTTAAATCGTCCGGTTGATGGGGCTGTTTTGAATTTTAGACGGTTACTGATAAATAAGAAATCAGCCTATCGGAACATCGGTTTTTCATTATGGATTTTAACTGTTCTCATTATAAGTATTCTCGTTTTCATCGCTCCGCTGAAACATAGTGTTACGCCCACTTACCATGAAGCCGTCGAAAGATGGCTGACGGCAAAATCCCTGTATTTCCATGCGAGTTATTTTTATTTTCCGCAATTTGTTCTAATTTTTGCTCCGTTTCATTACCTGCCTATGCCCTTCAGTGACATCCTGTGGCGTATATTTCAAGCCGGTTTGCTGATCACGGGCATATGGAGAATGGTTAAACTGCTGCCTTCATCGGAAAGAGGAATTTTTTTTCTATACATGTCGCTCGTTGCGCTTACCCCATGTATAGGAGCTATGCGTGATGGTCAGGCTAACGTGTTGTTTGCAGCTTTGACAGTCACCTCTGTTGTCTATCTTGCTGAGTCTCGGTGGTGGCTTGCCGCTATGTGCATGATTTCTTCGCTTGCTATCAAGCCCATAGGGCTGGTTCTGATTTCGTTGGCGGCGATCTGTTATCGTCTGACAATCAGGAAGCTCGTTATCTGTCTTTGCATCTTTTTGCTTTTACCCTTCTTTTTTGCTGATCCTTCATATGTCTTCTCACAATATCAGCAATCCTTTGCACACCTGTTTTCTGCCTCGCTTACTACGGAAAATCGTTTTTCAGATTTGAATGGACTTCTTAGGTCACTCGGAATGGGCCTCACTGGAGCGTTATCGCAAGGCATTAGAATCATAGCCGGAATCCTGGTTGCGGGGCTATGGTGGAAAGGCTCCAAGCGAATGTCTGAACCTGAACGTTCATTCCTTCTGCTAGGGTTGTCAACTACGTATCTCATGCTCTTTAATCCGATGACTGAGGTAAACAGTTATGTTATTGTAGCTCCAAGCATTGCATATTATGCCGTCTATTACCTCAAGATGGAAGTCAGCCCGAAACTTGGATGGAGCCTGGCATTTATAGGCTTATCAATTGGGCTTCTTCCTGAGCTGGTTCGACCATTCACCAAGCATTTGGGTCTATGGTGGGATCCTCTGACGATGATGTTTTTCATGATCTTTCTGACGTCCAGAATCTTAATAAAGAGACCCTTCGAAAGAAACATCCGGGATACAAAGATCGCAGGATTTTGAGCGGGTTCATTTTCACTTTTTCAGGGGTCGTACTGATGGCAGGTGGTAACCGTTCTTGTCTTTTACCTCACAAACACAAACAGCGTCCTCTGGATTTTCGCCTGCTTCCATCGTAACCCCGCTGTTCTGTTCATGTTTGTGTCCAAAGGAACCATATTGTTACCCAAAAGTGTCACTTTCTCACGACTTTGCATGTTTTACGGCAGATTTGGTCGTGACGGAATTGGTCTGAATTTTGCTTCTTTAATTTATTAAGCGGTCGACAAAAATATCGCAAGCCGTCGCGCTCGCTCATTGCGACCGGACGACGGGAGGCATTGAATACTAAGAAGGAGCTCGGAGCACTCCCGGCGGGTCACGGGACAAAAACCGGGATGACAGCAAGTCGATCTTAATTGAGGGGTTAAAAGGAATATACATTATGCGTTCTTTTTTCTGCGGATTCATGAAAGAGAACAGGACAATAGTTTGATATGGCAGATGCGGCAGTTTCTGACAATCTGATATTCTCGAGTGACATAATAAAGTTGTTACGCGGTGGAGGGCGGCGACGGTGAACTCCAACCCTGCAGGGAGAAAGGGAGGCAGTTATGAAGATCCTGAAAGATTGAAGGGTTTTGTGTCTGAGTTAAGAGCGAATGAGAAGACGGCTTATGAGACAATAGAGAGATACGCTGCCTGCATCGTCGACGGAGCACGGGGACCTATGCTGATGTTGGCTGCCGACCTGAAGGTTATCTCCGCGAATAAGAGTTTCCGGGACACCTTTAAGCTATTACCCAATGACATGCTGGGAAGAAAATTTTATGAAATAGGAAACGGGCAATGGGACATCCCGGCAATGCGAACGCTGATCGGGGAGCTTCTTCCAAAAAACGCTGCGGTCGATGGCTACGACGTTGAGAATACTTTTCCCGGTATCGGGCACAAAAAAATGCTGGTCAACGGCCGTCGCGTTTACATTCAGGAGACCGGCACATACGTGATCCTGCTTGCGGTGGAAGATGTCACGGATCGCAGGTTGATGGAAAAAAAATTTGCGGAACTGGAGGAGCGTTACAGTACTGCTTTTAACTACCTGAAAAAGATCATCAATTCCATAGCGGACCCCATATTCGTGAAAGACAGGCAGCACCGCTGGGTATTACTCAACGATGCCTTTTGCAGCTTTATGGGATACAGCAGGGATCAGTTGAGGGGGAAAACGGATTATGATATTTTCCCGCGCAACGAAGCTGAGATATTCTGGGCAAACGATGAGAGTGTTTTTACCACGGGAAAGGAAAACATAAACGAGGAGCAGGTTACCGACGCCAAAAGTATCGTTCATACCACGGTGACAAAAAAAAGCTTATATACGGACGAGCGGGGGAAGCAATTCATTGTCGGCATCGTCCGTGATATATCCGAACGCAAACAGATGGAAGAAACCATAAGGCATCAGGCATTTTATGACCCTCTCACGGATCTTGCCAACAGGAGGTTATTTGTCGAACACCTTAATCTGGAAATGGCCCATGCGCACCGCAATAACAAGAAAATGGGGGTATTTTTCCTGGACCTTGATAATTTCAAGGCCATCAACGATACTCTGGGACATGCCACGGGCGATGAATTGCTGAAGGACGTAGCCGGACGTCTCAGGTCCTGCGTTCGCGCCTCTGACCTGGTCGCGCGCTTTGGAGGAGATGAATTCAATGTACTTATGTATGATGTCACCGAGCCTGACGAAATGGCGATAAGTGCCGGGAAAATGCTATCGGTCTTCAATGAGCCGTTTATGATTGGCGGGCATGAACTTCATGTTTCAACAAGTATAGGAATTAGTATCTATCCCGACGATGGGAGAGATGCCGCTGATCTGCTTAAACATGCGGATATGGCCATGTATCACTCGAAGGAAAGCGGCAGGAACACCTTTCAGTTTTACGAACCTGCCATGAATGTCAGAACGCTGGAGCGGGCGTCGCTGGAATACCACCTTCGCCGGTCGATCGAACAGGGGGAGCTCCTGGTATATTATCAACCTCAGGTGGATGTCTCTACGCAGAGGGTTACCTGCGTCGAAGCGCTGATACGCTGGCAGCATCCTACACTGGGTCTCCTGAACCCGGTGGGATTTTTGCCGCTGGCCGAAGAGAGCGGACTTATTCTGTCCATAGATTCGTGGATTCTGCGCGAGGCCTGCGCACAGAACAAGGCCTGGCAAGAGGCCGGATTTCCTCCTATTTGTGTTTCGGTAAACCTTTCCGCCAGGCAGTTCAAGCAGCCGGACTTTGCCGAGAAAGTATCCGAGGTATTGAGAGAGACCGGCCTCAGCCCCCGGTACCTTGATCTTGAAATTACCGAAAACACCGTAATGCGCGACATCGAGATGAACATGACCAACTTGACCAGGCTGACGGACATGGGTGTAAGTTTCGCCATCGACGATTTCGGCACGGGATACACATCTTTGGGATGGCTCAGGAAGCTGCCGATTGAAAAGCTGAAGATCGATAAATCACTGATGAAAGATATTGAAGGGAGGCCCGGTAACAGAGCGATAATAAATGCGATAATTGCCCTGGCGCACAATCTGAAACTGAAAGTGGTTGCGGAAGGAGTGGAGACCGAAGACGAGGTTTCATTCCTGCGTTTCAGCGGATGTGACGAGATGCAGGGATATGTTTTCAGCAAGGCCGTTCCTGCGGAAGAGGTAATGACGTTGATTTCGCATTAACCTGCAGACCGAGTCTTAATCATATTATTGCTGTCCCTGAGAGTCATCTTTTCCCTCCTGCTTCTCATAGATGAGATCGAATAATCTTACGGACCTTTCCGGATCTGTTTTCCTGAGCTTCCTGTATTCCTTCAGTGCCGAGTCCCTGTCGTCCGAGAAAACATAGGTAATTGCAAGGTTGTAGCGTGCCTCGTCGTAATCAGGCTTCAACTGGAGTGCTTTCCGGAACTCCACGATGGCTTTATCGTACATCCCCATGTTCATCGCGTATATTACCCCGATGTTGTTATGGATGCCCGCAAAACCGGGCCTGAGACTCGCGGCGTTCTTATATGCGTCTATGGCATCGGCGTACATCCCTAATTTCGAGTAGGCCCAGCCGAGCATTACAAGCGCTTTCACATTACCCGGATCCTGTTCCACGAGAGACTTGGCCTTTTCCAGCTTCTCCTCCAGTTCATCGGCTCCCGGACCGGTTTCCTCCTCCGAGGGGAACAGGGCTCCCTGTTGTGGCTCGGAGTTCCTGTATTTTTCCAGAAGACCCGCAATGTATACAGCAGAGATTAGGTGGTTCACAGTCCTGCCGTCTTCTGTCCTTCTGGCCAGCATGCCGATCACTTTGCCGGCTGAATTATATATTGGACATCCTGTGATCGCCGGATGCGGGGAAGGCATCAGGAGTACAACCTCTTCCCCGTCCGGCAGGAGCGCCGTCTTTCCTTCAATGACTCCATCCCCGAAGGCGGAACGGCCTCCAGTAATAAAAACAGTTTCGCCGGAAGCAGGGCCGTTGTCGGGAAAAAGCGTCACAACCGGGGGATCGGGCAGGTCGACTTTGATAAGAGCTATGCCGTGCAACTTGTCTGCCGCGACGATCTGCTCTGTCTGGAGATAAGACCCCTCTTCGGTCTTGACGAACAGGGCAGTCCCAGTCGAGTGGTGTTTCCCCGGAATTGCCTTGTACTCGACTGCGATAACGCCGCCCTTATCGACAAAAAAGCCTTTTCCTTCTCCGACTTGCCCATTTCTTTCTATAGTGTCCGCATAAGCTGTTACCAGTGCCGCCCTTTGCTGAAGAACGACGGAGGGTACGCCGGCATAGACGTATGAGGCCGGCACGTGCAGCAGAAGAATGAAAATTGCGCTCCACATTGCTCTGGGATCAGCCTTTATCATATGATTTGTGGTCATGCCGTCTGTTTATAGAATAGTAGGTATCAGAGGGCTTGTAAACCCGGAGGCGGACCTGAAAACGTTATGCACGGATCAATCCGAAGACAGCAATGATTAACGCAGATCCGCAAAGATCGCAAAGAAATTCAGTTGCCTGGAAGGATAGATGTTTTCACCGACCGGGGATATTGATTTGTTTTGATAACGGGCTGTTTTTTATTTTGGTCCTGGGGTATCTGCGCGGCTTACCTTCCTGTATTCATCTCTGGTTAATCGTCGTTTACGGTGTGTCGTACGGACAAAAAAATAGGCCCTCTGGCGAGGGCCCTTATCCTGAGGGCTGGGGATCGGGGATAAACCCTCAGGAATCCTATGCGAGCTGGAGGGTAGAATGCCCGCATAGGTAGATCAATATTATATAAACAAACTTATATTTGCATCAAGCGCAAAATCCAGAAATTCCGCGGCGCCGGCAACAACGGCCCCGTCCACGAGGTCTTCCTTTGTCACCCCCGTCATTTCTAGTGTGGGGGTGCATACAATAAGCTTGACATCCATCTCCTTGCAGGCATCCACCAGTTCGGGGACAGAAGGCCAGTTTATCTTCTTGATCATGCCGTTCATCATCATCGTGGCCATGGAAGTCATTCCGGGGAGCATGCCCAGGATATTGGGAAAAGGCACCGGAGAAGGCATTGCCGGGTTTGCGATCGGGGCAACCTTCAGGTTGCGATACTTCTTCTTGTTGACTATGTCTACCCCGTAAAGAGTGAAGAATATCTGAACCTCTACGTCCATCGCAGCCGCGGTAGACGCGAGAATGAGCGGCGGATATGCCATATCAAGCGTACCCTTGCTCGCAATAATCGCCATTTTCTTCTTTGTTGTGTCTGACATTTTCCTCTCCTTTTTTTATTATATCATTAATTGGTGCAAAAAAAAGACCCCGAATATTTCTGAATTTGATGCTGTCGATAAGGCACTCCCCCATTTGTTTCCCATATTATTCCCCTGGACGGGGGGACGACTGCTGTTACGAACGAAAAACAAACCGTCCTATCAATTCAGGTTTTATTATAATGATCCACTACTTGCATTGTCAATTAGTTCATAAACAGTGCAATATGCTCACCAATGCGCCTCTTAAAGGCTTGATAGTCAAAGGAAATGAGTTTCAGTTGATGCCGTATTTCTTCAGTTTCAGGTAAAGGGTTTTTCTGTCTATTCCGAGGATCTGGCTTGCCTTCGACTGGTTTCCTCCGGCCTCGTTAAGTACCCTGAGAATATATTCCCTTTCCCATTCCTCAAGAGAGGGCTGAGCACTTTTCACTTTCGACGAAACGTCTGCCGGGATGGAGAGGTCTTCCGGAGCGATCTTCTCGCCGTCGCAAAGTATGACAGCCCTTTCGACCACATTTTCGAGTTCACGAACGTTTCCCGGCCAGCTATATCTGTTCAGTCTGTCAATCGCCCCGGATGTATATCCACTTATAGGCTTGGACAGTTTTCTGCCGTACTTCTCGATGAAACAGCGGGCAAGATCCGGAATATCTTCCCTGCGTTCCCTCAGGGGCGGGATAGTGATGTTTATTACATTCAGCCTGTAAAAGAGGTCTTCTCTGAAAGTCCCTTCCTTCACAAGATCGACCAGGTTCTTGTTCGTCGCCGCGATAATCCTAACGTCAACCTGGAGGGTCCTGTTGCTGCCGACCCTCCTGAATTCGCCGGAGTCCAGAAACCTGAGCAGCTTGGCCTGAAGCCCCAGCGGCATCTCGCCTATCTCGTCGAGGAAGAGCGTCCCCTTGTCCGCGACTTCCACTATCCCGTGTTTCGTCTGGTAGGCGCTGGTGAAGGCCCCTTTTTCGTGGCCGAAGATTTCCGACTCTATAAGGTTTTCGGAGAGGGTGGCACAGTTCAGGGCCACCAGGGGCGAGTTGTTGCGTTTGCTGTAATGCCATATTGTGTTGGCGACGAGTTCTTTCCCTGTGCCGCTCTCCCCCTGGATGAATACCGGGGAGTCGGTCGGGGCGATCTTGCGGATGAGGGCAAGGATATCCTGTAGCTGTCTGCTCTTATGGATGAAGTTGAAAGGGGATTCCTTTCTGACAAGCTCCTGCTGGAGCAGCCGGTTCTTTATGCTCAGCCTGCCGAATTCATATGCCCTGTTGATGACGATCACCAGTTCGTCGAGCTTGTAGGGCTTGCTGAGATAATCATATGCACCGTTCTTCATCGCCTCGACCGCCGTTTCAACCGTAGCCTTGCCGGTAAGGACGATGATAACGGGCGACGAGGGATCGGTCTTCATCCTTTTCATTAGCGAAATCCCGTCGATTCCTGGCATTACTATATCCAGGAGAATGACATCAAAGGGGGCTTCTTTCAGCAGGGAGAGTGCCGACTGGCCGTCGGGGGCCGTTTCTACGAAAAAGCCCTTCCTTCCCAGTTCCTTCCTGAGAAGCCTCCTGAGAGGTTCTTCGTCATCGACGACAAGAATCTTCACGGTCTCTTGCATGGGTAGGTAGCCTTATTATAAAAGTTGTGCCGTTGTTTTCCCCGCTTTCCACATCGATGCTGCCGTCGTGTTCCTCGACGATCTTATGACAGATCGCCAGTCCAAGACCGGTGCCGTCACCCACCGGTTTGGTCGTAAAGAAGGGGTTGAATATCTTGTCCAGGATGTCCGCCGGAATTCCGGAACCCGTATCCGACACCGATACCTTTATCCGGTCGGGACCTCCGGCCTTCCCTCCGTTTGTTTCGTCGTCCATTTCGGTCCTGATCACGATGCTGCCTTTTTCGGGAGTGAAATAAATGGAATTGATTATGATGTTCATGAAAAGCTGCCTCAGGCTGCCGGCGTCGGCACATATCGCGGGGAGGTCCCTGTTCAGCCTGAGTTCAATGTTGTGGCTGAGACTTTTTGCCTTATGGTTGACCAGGAGGATCACCTCCTTGATAAGCTCATTTATGTCGATTTCTCTGAACGTCCAGGAGGATGGCCTCGCGAAATCAAGAAGGCTTCTCAGTATTCCCTTACAACGGAAAATCTCGTTATGGATGGTCATCAGGTATTCCGGAAAATCCTCGAATTCCGGAACATCAAGCAGCCGCCTGTCTTTTGCCCTGTCGATCAGGGCCTCGGAGTATCCTGCAATTATGCCGAGCGGATTGTTTATTTCGTGCGCAATTCCCGCCACAAGTGTACCCAGGGAAGCGAGTCTGTCGGACCGTATGAGCTGCTGTTCGAGCCTTTTTTGGGCCGTTACATCCTTGACGTAATGCACGATAGCATAGAGACGGCCTTCCTCGTCGATTAGCGGATACGTCCAGAAGTTGAAGATGTTTCCGCCCGTCCCCTTGATTTCAGTGAAGGACGGCCTGTGGGTGGACAGGGTATCCGCGCAGAGGCATCCGCTCCCGCCCACCCCGATCTTCACGAGTATCTGACTGCAGAGTTTTCCTGACGCTTCCATTGCGGACAGGCCCGTCTTCTTCAACAGGGTCCGGTTGGCGCGTATGACGCGCTGAGAGCCGTCTTCTATCCAGACCATGTCCGTAATTGCATCGAAGGTCTTTTCCCACTCCTTCTTTTCCCTTGAAATCTCCTCGAAGAGAAGGGCGTTTTCCAGGGCGATAGATATATGTTTTGCGGCCGGCAGAAGAATCTGAAGGTCCTTTTTCGAGTATTTATGAGGCTCCGTGCTGTCGAGATTGAAGACCCCCAGGATCTTATCGTGATAAAGGGGTATGCTGACCGTTGATCGTATTCCTTCGTCGAAAAGCTTCGCGTCAAGGGGGAACGCCGCCCTGCTCAGGTCATCATTGATCCAGGGCTTGTTGTGGGTTATGACCCAGCCTGCGCTTGTACCCCTGATAGGAGCTTTTACTCCTTTTTTCATGACCGTCGGCATCGTCGTATCGAGGGCGAAGATGAGCAGATTGTGTTTTTTTTCGTTATAGAGCAGCAGGCTTGCCCTGCTGTAGTCTATAAGTTTTCTTATCTCGGACACCATTATCCTGAAGAGTGTCCCTATACTCAGGCTCGAATTTATGATGCCGCTGAGTTCATTTATCAGCTCTATGTGGCTCACCTTGGTTTGGAGTTGGGCGATGAGGCCCGTATTCTCGATGGCGACCCCTAGAAGGCTTCCCATGGTCGACAGCAATTGCGCGTCGAGAGATGTGAAATAGGAACTTCGCCTGCTGGCGACCCCGAGAACGCCCAGTATAACGCCCCGGGAGGATATCGGGACCCCGGTCATGCTCTCCAGGCCCTCGGCCCTGTGGGTTATCCTGGGATCGTCGGACATCTTCTTTACGAGCAGGGGTCTTCCAGATGCGAAGACCTTCCCGTTGAAACACTCGCCGGGCTTCAGGCTCTTCACCTCGTCGGTGAATTCCGGTGAGAGGCCCTTGCGGGCCTTCAATTGTATTTCACCCGCATCGTCGTCGAAGAGATAGATCCACCCCGCGTCCGCCTCCATCAGGGGCAAGAGCATATCAATGGTTTTCTGCATGATGGTCTCTGTATCCGTGTGGCTGGTCAGAACAGCTGCAAAGTTGTTTATCACCGAGAGTTCTTTTGTTCTCTGTGCGGCCCGCTGCTGCAACTTTTTCCGGTCCGAGATGTCCTGGGCGACTACCAGCCTGCGCCCGTCCGGATACGGGATAAAGGTAACCCTGGCGGCAAAAAGCTCCCCGTTTTTTTTCCTGCATGCGGACTCGTGATGAACTCCCGCTGCTTTCTCATCCGGCTGTCCATTGACCATTATAACGAGATCGGAAAGACTGCGGCCTGTGATTTCCCCCCCCTTATAATTGAATGCCTTCTCGGCAACCACGTTGCAGGAAAGGACGGCAAGGTTTTCATCTACGACAAAGGCCGGCATTTCAAGGTAATCGAAGGCATCCGGATCTATATCGGGCTTCTTTTGAGTGACGGCCATGTTCTATTATAACACCGCATCGTCCTGACATTCGGGGTCTTCGCGTAAGCGTGTTGGTTCGTAGGTTGACTTGATGCGCCGTCTTGTGGCTGTCATTCCGGCTTGCCTGCCGGCAGGCAGGTCCGGCCTGTCCCGGCTCCTGAAGGCATCGGGATTGCGCGAATACCCCGCCGAATGCACATTCAAATAACAGGCGCCCGCGGTCTGCGCCGCATGATTCTCTGCGAAATGGAGTTGCAGCCTAAAAAAATCATATCAATAAAGAAGGAGTCCGGATAGGGGAAAACAAGCGAAAGATCCGTTTTGCAATATAATAAATGAAATGTCCGACATCCTGGAGAAAGACAGCCTCATTCACTTTCCGCATTTTGCAGTCCTGAAGGCTTCGGCCGGTTCGGGCAAGACCCATACCCTCACCAAGAGATTCGTCCAGTTCATCCTGTCCGACAGGGTTCCGGGAAACGGGCTCAGGAATGTCCTTGCTGTAACCTTTTCGAACAATGCAGCGAAGGAGATGAAGGCCAGGACACTCGATTGGCTCAAGTCGGTCTATTTCGGTGACGCGCAAAGGGTTGAGGAACTCGCCTGCATCGTTTCACTCGATAAAGATAGAATGATCGAAAAGGCCGGGTTTCTGATAGAGGAAATACTGGAAAATTATTCCGATTTTCAGGTCAAGACCATAGACAGCTTCATGACCACCGTATTCAAGGCATCAGCCGTCGATTTTGGCTACAATCCCGAATTCGACATTCTGATGCGGAACGACTCACTGATGGCATATTCCTTCGACATCTTCCTAAGGTCGGTGCGGGAAGGGACAGGAGGTGCCGATCTATTCGACGAGATTATCTCGCTTGTGCTTGCGGGAAGGAAGAAGGACGAGTCGTACCTCTGGGATCCGTCGGCGGTTCTCCTGGAGGAGATCAAAGCGGTGTACTCGGCCCTGGCCGCCACCGGGAAGAAGCCGCTGGTTGAGGACTTCTCGCTGGAGGCCGGCAGGCTCAGGGACGGACTGCGCGCGCAGATGAAAGAGATCGAGCATGCGATCGAGTCCTCAGGGCTTGAGCGGAGGTCAAATTCCGCATATGTGACCGTCCTGCCGGAGGTGAAAGCCGGAAGGTTTGCCGACCTCATCGGCAGAAAGATGAAGGCCCCGCCTGTAAACAAACCGAAGAGGGGCCAGTCGGCGGCATCCTACGATCTGATTCTGCGGATGTGGGAGGAGTTCGGCGAACTTGCAAGGCGTTACACGGCACTTCATGTATTGTCTTGTTATACGCCCTACCTCAGGCTCTATGAGGCATTCCGGGAGACAGTCGAGTCCCTGAAGAGGCAGCAGGGCAAGGTATTCATCGAAGACATCAACAGGAACCTCTCGGAATATCTCCGGAGCGAGCTTGTCCCTGACATCTATTTCAGAATCGGGGAGACGGTCTTTCATTTTTTGATAGACGAATTCCAGGACACCTCGCCGGTCCAGTGGAAGAACCTTTTTCCCCTTATGGAGAATTCACTTTCCCAGCGTGGGAGCGTTTTTGTCGTAGGCGATACCAAACAGGCGATCTACGGTTTTCGCAACGCCGATTACACCATCATGAAAAAATGCGAAACTGAAAACCCCTTCCCTTCGGCCGAGCATATCGTCAGGGAACTTAAGACGAACTACCGAAGCCTCTGGAGGATTCTGGAGTTCAACGAGAGGATTTTCAAGCAAATCGTCGCCGCCAACACTGAGTACAGTGCAGCTGGCGAAATGAGCGGGCTGACCAGTTATATCCAGAAGGTGAGGGACGGCAGGGAAAGCCCCGGGTATTCGGAGGTGGTGATTCTCGAAAGAGACGACGAAGACCCGCCGGAGAGGCAAAAAGTGGTGGAACTCATCGGAGAGCTTACGCGCCGCGGATACAATTACGGCGATATCGCGGTCCTTACGGCAAGAAACGAAGGCGCTGTCAGGACGACAGCCTGGCTTAATGAGAAAGACATTCCTTTCATTTCTTACAGCAGCCTTGATATAAGGAGGAGAAAGATCACAGGGGAGATTGTTTCGCTTCTGAATTTCCTCGACTCCCCCACCGACGACCTCTCCTTTGCATCCTTTGTCCTGGGTGACATATTCGAAAGTGTCTTCCTCCTGAGAGACAGGGAAGGCCGGCAGCGGCTGAGGGATTTCATCTTCAGAAACAGGGAGAGGAGGCCTCTTTATAAGGCTTTCCAAAAGGAGTTCGGAGCACTCTGGGACGAATACTTTTCAGGACTCTTCAGGTCGGCGGGATATTTCCCGCTCTATGATCTTGTGACTGAGGTCTTCAATGTCTTTACGGTTTTTGATCTGATGGCCGTGGAGGAGGCGGCCCTTGTAAAGATTCTTGAGGTGGTCAAGGACTTTGAAGGACAGGGTTCCAACAGTCTGCGGGATTTCCTCACCTTTGCCGGAGATGAGAGCGGCGAGCAGGAATGGAACATGGAGGTGCCCAAAGGGGAAAACGCCGTAAAGGTGATGACGGTCCACAAGGCAAAAGGTCTTGAGTTCCCTGTGGTGATAATACTCCTCTACGAAGAGGGAAACAGGGGATTCGATTACATTGTGCAGGAGGACGACGAGGGGGTGCGTCTCCTGAAGATTACCAGGGATACCATGGAGAGCGACCCTGTCTTCGGGGGGCTTTACGGGGATGCGGCCCTCAGGGAGAAGGTGAACAGGCTGAACAGCATGTATGTCGGCTTTACGCGTCCGGGGGAAGAGCTTCATGTAATAGGCGTCCGGGGAAGAGGGAAAGGGTACCCCTTCGATATTCTTGGGGAAGAGGTTTTTCAGCCTTCTGCCAAGCCGGAAGGGAAGCAGGCCGTTGTCCCGGAGAAACCCGCACAGGCCACGATTATCCACCGCCACAGACGAATAGAGTTTCCTGCAGGGCCGGATGATATGATAAGCATCGAAGAGCGGAGGAGGGGAGAGTTCATTCACCGCGTATTCTGTTTTGTAGAGTATGTGGACGAAGGGTTCGATGGGCGTCTTGCAGAGATCGTAAAGAGGCTGAGGGAAGAGACGGGTGATGTTTACAATGATGAGGAGATAGCAGGGGCTGTCCTAAGGACGGTGGAACTTGACGGGCTGCGTGAGTACTTCACGCGGAGGTCGGATAGGGAAGTGAAGCTGGAACAGGAATTTTCCGACAGGGAGGGCAACCTCTTCAGAATGGACCGCGTAGTACTGGATGAGGGAAGGGTGACTGTCATCGATTACAAGACAGGCCGTGACAGGGCCGCTCAGGATAAATACATGTTGCAGGTCAGGACATATATGAGGATATTGGGCAGGGTCTACCCTGGAAATAGGGTGGAGGGCATCATCGCCCTTGTCGATCCGGGGGAGGTCATAAGGCTGATATGAAGGCGTTCCTTCTCTCGCCTGCGGGGAACCTCATAGAGGAAGTTCTCCACCGTCTTGAAGGCACGGGCCGCGACTATTCACCGAGCATGGTGGTCTTCCCGGGCAAGAGACCTTCCCATTTTCTGAGAAAGGCCCTGGCCGGAAAAATCGGCGACAGCTTCATCCCGCCGGCCGTGTTTTCGATGGACGAATTCATCGATCGCCTTAGTGAAGGCATACTCGGAGGAAGAAGGGTCGAGACCATAGATGCCGTCTCGATCCTGTATGACATCCACAGAAAAATGAAGGACCCTCTCGGAGGCGCCGGGTTCATGACGCCGGACAGCTTTTTTCCCCTGGGCCTCAAGATATACCGGGACATCGAGGAACTGTACATAGAGGGGATCGGCATCCGCAAGGTTGAAGAGGTGCGCCACTACACAGATGAGACGATACCCGAACAGTCGGTGAAGAGGCTGCAGTCGCTCGCTTTTTTCTATGAGGAATTCTACAGATATGTGGAGGACAGGGGGTTTTCAACGAGATCACTCAGATACCGGAGTGTGGCGGAAAGGGCGGAAGAACTCATACCCGCGGCGTTCCGCAGGATAATATTCGCCGGCTTCCATGCCCTGACCGGGGCGGAGAAGACCCTCTTCGCCGGACTGGGCGGTTCCGGCATCACGACGTTCCTCTTCCAGGACGGCCCTGGCATGAAGGAGATAATCGGGCAGCTCGGGATGGAGGCCGAATGTGACGACCGGGAAGCGCCCCTTGCGGAGATCAGTTTTTACGGCAGCCCCGACACCCACGGCCAGGTATATGCTTTGGGACGGAACCTTAACTCGGAGGCCGAAGCTGGAATAATTCCCGACGAAAGGACTGCGGTGGTGCTTCCATCCTCGGAGACGCTCTTCCCGCTGCTGCGGCAGGGACTGCCGGTTGTTGACGAAGAGGAGTATAACATTTCGATGGGCTACCCGCTGCAGCGAACCCCGGTGTTCGGTTTTCTCAGCAGCCTTATGGAACTCATAAACTCCATGGATGGCGACCGCGTCTATATCCCCACTTATATAAGGTTCATCCTCCATCCCTATACCAAGAACATCTATTACAGGGGCAATGCCGAGTTGACCAGGATAATGTTCCATGCGCTGGAAGATGAACTCACAAGGAACAGGACGAAGACCTTTATAACACTCTCCGGAATCGAAGGAGATGAGAAGACGCTCCGTAACATGATGGAGCGCATCCCGGAGGTGGAGGGACTTAAGGAGACCGCTGTCAGGAAACATCTGAGAACTATTCACGAAAACACCATAGAAAAATTCCTCTGTTTCGGGAACCTGATGGATTTTGCCTCCCGGTGCACGGAGCTCCTCACTTACATTCACAATAACAGCACCGCCCGGCTGCATCCCCTCTTTCATCCCTTTGCAGAGTCTCTTGTCAGGCACCTCGATGTCATCTCCCGCTCGCTCATGAAGGACATGGTTTTTTCCGAAAGGACGAGCTATTTCAGCTTCTTCCGCAAGTATATAACGACTTGTCACACTCCCTTTGACGGTGCCCCCGTGAAGGGTCTCCAGGTGCTTGGTTTTCTGGAAACGAGGAACATCAAATTCGATAGGGTCTTTATCCTTGACGCCAACGAAGAAATTCTGCCGGGCACGAAGAAGGAGGACACGCTCCTCCCCTTCAAGGCCAGGCGCATCCTGGGACTGCCGACGTACATCGACAGGGACAGGCTGGCGGCATATTATTTTGAGACGCTGATCAGGGGCGCAAAGGAGGTGCATCTCTTCTTCGTCGAGAATGACAGAAAGGAGAAATCGAGGTTTGTCGAAAAACTCCTGTGGGAAATGCAGAAGAAGGACAGGACTACTGAGACAAAAGGATACCTGCAAACGGTGGAATACAAGGTCAGGCTGAAAAACAGTGAGCCGGGGGAGATAGGAAAAACGGAAGATATGGCCGCATACCTGCGGAGCTTCACTTACAGCCCGACCGCCCTCGATACATACCTCTCATGCCCCCTTCAATTCTATTACAGATATGTCCTTGGGATCGACAGGAAGGAAGGGGTTTCCGGGGAGATCGAGCGGGTTGATATAGGGAAGTTCGTACACAGGGCCGTCTCGGCGTATTTCTCCACGAGGAAGGGGTTCGCTTTGAAAGCTGAAGACCTTGGTGTTGAAGAGATGGAAAGCCTTGTGGATAAACTTTTCGCCCTGGAATACGGCGAAGATCTCTCAGGGGCGGTCTATCTCCTCAAGATGCAGATCAGACGGCATCTGGCCGACCTCATCCTGGGATACTATCTGCCTCTTGCACTGGAGGAGCCGCTCCTGATCCTGGAAAGCGAGAAGAATATCGGGGGAGCGCTCGGCGGCTTCAGGGTCAAGGGCCGGGTTGACAGTGTCGAGAAGAGAGGCGGCAGGACCTGGATAATCGATTACAAGACGGGGGCGAGCCGGAACCGGCTCAGGATCGATTTCGATAGGCTCGATCCTGAAGACAGGGGAACATGGGAGAGGGCGGTAGGCAGCCTCCAGCTTCCCGTTTATCTCCAGATATACTCCGCGATGACGGGAACGAGTGCGGATAACCTGGATGCGACGTTTCTCCTCCTTGGCAAGTCGGTGATAAGCAGGGATATAGAACTTCCTCTTTTCGGCGGCGCCGATCCGGGGCAGGCTTTAGAAGATCTGAAAACGGTGACTATCGGCCTTCTCAATGAGATTGCCGACCCTGAAGTCTCCTTCAGCCCGACGGCGGACAGGAAGTCCATGTGTCCGGGATGCAGCTTCCGCTACATCTGCGGCACCCAGTGGGTGTCGGCCTAGGTGTTTACTTCCGTATGACAGCGCCGGCGGGTCGCCATACCTCAGCCTTCTTCTGCGGGCGGTAGCTCTCAACGAGATCCCCGGCCTTCACTCCGCTGAAGTTTCTTATCCTTATGCCCGCTTGCTGGCCGGGCGAGGCTGTCTGTGCGGCATGTTCCCCTATATGCAGCGACTCTATCGTGCCGGAGTAAACGGGCCCCATTGCAGAGATGATCCGAAAGTGCTGACCTACGGCGAGACGGCCTTCAACGACTTCGCACCCTGCGATGACCCCCTTTCTGCTGCTCTTGAAAAGCGCTATAACCTTTGCGAAGCCGATGATCTGATCACCCGGGTGATGGGGAGGAATGCCTTCAGCGAGGAGCTTCAGATCGTCCGTCAATGTATATATCACACTATAGAGTCTGACTTCGACGTTATGGATCCTTAATATCTTTTCGACTCCGGGGAGCACGTCAACCTGAAAGCCGACAATCAGCCTGCCTGCTGTTTCTGCCAGGAATACGTCCGACGCGGTAACGGCGCCCAGCCCCTTCCGGACGATGCTGACATCCATTCCGGGTATCACAATCCCCGAAATAGCGGTTTCCGCGGCTTCGAGACTCCCTTCGGAGTCGCATTTGAGCACAACCTCAAGCTTCGGCCGGGCCTCTTCAGTGGAGGCATACTGCGTGGTTTTCCCCGTCTTGATCACCGGGCTTTGCCGCTTTCGGGGCCTGGTTTCTTTATGAGTATGTGTCATTTACGCTGCTCCCTTGTTCCATAACTCCGTCAAGCAAGTCAGTTAAGAGATAACTTGAGCAATTAAAAACCCTAAAAGTTACAGTGCAAGTTTACCTGCCTCCGGCAGCAATAATAGTAATGCTATCACTCAATAGGAGATATCGCAACCGTAAGACCCGCAATGGAGGAGTTTCCTCTCGGGAGGGACGGAGATTGCAACTGTGGTGAAAATAATTTTGTGCTTGACAAAATAACTGTTCGGAGACCAAGATTTATTTAGGAGGCGGTGGGGGATGGACAAAATCAACTGTTGGGAGTTCTATGACTGCGGCAGGCAACCCGGAGGTGGCAATGTCCGGGAACTGGGAACATGCCCTGTTGCTACGGAGAAGAAGCTGGACGGAGTACACGGGGGCGCGAATGCCGGAAGGGCATGCTGGGTGGTAGGCGGAACGCTCTGCAACGGAAAGATACAGGAGACGTTCCTGAAGAAGTACGACGGCTGCATGGAGTGCGATTTTTACAAGAAAGTAAAGGAAGAAGAATCATCAGCTTTCATGCTTTCGGCAAGCCTTTATATGATGCTCCATTAAGAGGATACTTAACAGGAATCGAATTTCGCCTCCTGCACTGCGGATCAAAACTCGGGGCGCTCGCCTGAACAGTTCTCCAAACGCATCACATCAGGAAAAAGTGGAGCCGGGAATCGGACTCGAACCGACGACCTGCTGATTACGAATCAGCTGCTCTACCAACTGAGCTATCCCGGCAGAAGAGATATTTTAGCAGAAAGTCAGGAATATTTCCTCACTTCCGGAATGGTTCATTGCGCGGTCCCGAAAGCCTTCGGGCGTAAGGGGTCCTCCCGGGATGGAGCAAACAAAACAGGGCGATGGACCAAGTCCACCGCCCTGTTCATTGCCGCCATCAGCCGTTACTGCCTCGTTCCAGTGAAATTCTGACCCGTCCAATTCGCGTCGTTTATGTTAAGTGAGATACTCGTCGGCTTAAATGTATATCTGTTCTTGCTTGGAGTGATCGTGTATGCGCCGTTTGGGAGCCCTGTGAAAATGTAAGTCCCACTTCCATTAGTGTTTGTGGATCCTGTTGTCGTTCCGGTGATGGTGATGGTAACTCCAGGGACGGGACTTCCTCCCGCAGTGGCAACTGTCCCGGAAATCGAAAAGACGTTTCCTGTGTTTGCCGTGCCGATGAAATTCTCCCCGGCAATGTCCCCGTTACTTATAGAGACTGTCAGATTTGCAGGCGTGAACGTATATCCCGCCAGACTGGGCGTAATCGTATAGCTGCCATTGGCCAGCCCGCCAAAGCTGTAATTTCCATTCGTGTCCGTGGTTGTGGTACCTGAAGCCGCTCCGCTTAAAGTAATGGTGACCCCGGCCAGCGTGCCACCTCCTGATGCGGAAACGGTCCCTGAAATCGAGTAGGTGGCATTTGCCAATGATGTCGCCGCGAAATTCTGTCCGATTACATTAGCGCCATTCACGGTTACTGTAATGGTTGTCGGCGTGAAAGCATAACCCGCAGCAGTGGGCGTAATAGTATAGGTGCCGCCGTCGGCCAGGCCCGGGAAGCTGTAGTTGCCGCCTGTGACGGAGGTAACTGTACCGCTTCCCGCCCCCGTCAGGTTGATCGTAACTCCAGGTACCGCAACCGTCCCGGCTAAAGAGTAGCCGCTCCCCGTTCCGCTGGAACACGAAGGAAAATTAAAGGAGGCTATGCGGGTGCTCCAGTAGTACCCGGTTGTCTGGAGATATTCAGTCGTATACCAGAAGGTACAGTCGTCCATGGGGTCGACAGTCATGCCGCTGTAATCGCCCCAGCGGTTGTATTTTGTCTGCGACCCGGCACCCTCGACAATAGACTGCTCGCCTTCCATAACACCTTTGGGGTCTACGCCGGGTATGTGGCCAGTATACCGGATGGCAGGATGCATCGAGTCGCCCGAAACGCTGTAACCAAGGGCAATATCACCAACATTGTCCATGGCGATGCTACCCATCCATCTATAGTCTGAATCGGGTGCATAGGTACCCTCCTGATATAATGCGGGCGTTCCGTTCGGGTCGCGTACTTCGTACCAGCGAATTCCGGTGTTGCCGTTACCTGTGTCTACGGAATGATTTACAACCAGCGATTCGTTGGTTCCGAAGTTTCGGTAGGCAAGCCGGTACATCAACCGGTCGCCCAGCGAGTCAAGCAGCTGGTTTGTACCGGTCTGCGGTATACAGGAGCCTCCGCCGCAGGCCTCGGTAAAAGGAGCTACGGGGATACTTACCGGTCCGGTGAACGTCGAGTTGGCCGCATTATTGAAGTCGACGTGAAACTTCCAGATGTTAAGAGAGTTGCCGCCGAAATTAAGGAAGAAGTCCGGCGATCCGTCCGGAGGCATTGTCAGACCGTCCAGATCAGAAGGCAGGAGCCCGCCATAGGCGCTGCCTACGTTGAAACATTGTATGGCCGCAGGGTTGCCAAAGAGCATGCTGGCGCGGTCCAGCGCGCAGACCTCGGCCCCGAGAAAGGAATTCCCCTTAAACTGGTTGAAGGATATATAGTAGCCGTCCGGCCACACTCCCAGTTTCGGATAGTCGGGGAAATTGCTGACAGGAAATGCATAACGGTAGTAGCTGCCGGCCGCGTCCGAACTGGTTGAAACCGCCACGCATAGATAATAAGGTGATTTGAATACGGGCTGCATCATTACCCACCTGCCTGCAACCTTGTCAAACTGGGCGACAGGATCCCCGCTATTGTTTCTTTGACAGGGACCGCCAAATCCGCTCCACAAAGTGTTTCCAGCTGCCGGGCCATACTCCGCCTTGCCCGTTGATTTATCGAATACGGCAAACGATGCGTTCACCCACTGAACATACTGCGTTTCCCCTGCTGCCCCGTTGGTGTCGGGTGGTATGTATTGCACGGTAAACCCCGGAAAACCCGCCCCGAGACCATCAAAGCTTTCAGGTAAGGTTGTTGATACGGTCGGGCCCGTCACATACTGGAGGACCGTATCCGGTGCGGATGCCACGCGGTTGTGGGGTACGGGCAGAAGTGGTATCTCGCGAAATCCGGCCTGCGGCGGCAGCGGAAGTATGTCCCTCACAGGCGGCGATACGTCGTGGTAAATTGCCTTATAGACCTGCGCCTGCGCCGGCATCGAATCGATTGCACTACTCCTTCCCGCAAGGGAAAGAGAAGCAAACATCGCAATAGCCAGCACGGCCAGAAAGAACCTTGCTGACGCTTCCAGTGCCTTTAACTTACTTGAGAAACTCGATGTTTCATCCATAGTCACTACCTCCCTTCCTGAGTTACCTGTTTCGCCAGAAATTCTCTTAAATAAAAAAAGCCGAGTCCACCGAATCTTTCCTTCGGCAGCTCGGCCATCTTTATTGTTTCAAGATCCGCCGCTTTCCGCCCCCTCTTCGCAAAGGGTTTGGCCTTCTCGGGACTACTTATTTCTTAATGTCCATACTTTCTAATGACAAGTTATCACGGAGTGCATACATTGTCAAACAGTTTCTAAATCAGGCGTTTCATCTTCTTTTAAAGAGGCTTGTGCAGCCGGCAGCTACTCCGCGAGGTCCCCTTCTATATCAAGGTTTATCAGGACGTCGTTGCCGACCATGAGAGCTCCGCCTCCGAGAGGCACATTCCATTTTACATCGAAATCCTGGCGGTTGATCGTGAGTGAGGCCGAAAATCCGATCGTCGTCTCTCCTCCCAGGTCCTCGGGGCTTTTTACCGGACCGAAGTATTCGGCTTCCATTGTGACGGACCGTGTTATGCCGTGAATTGTCAGGTCCCCTGAAATCCTGGCGCGATTGCCGCCCGTGCCCTCGATTTTCGTGCTTGAGAAGGTAATCTTCGGATACTTTGCAGCATCAAAAAAGTCAGCACTCAAAAGATGATCGTCCCGCTTCCTGTTCCCCGTTGTAATGCTTGCCACCTCGATTTCCGCTGTTACCGACGATCGGGCCGGAACGGCCTGGTCGAACTCCACCGCACCTGTTAAGTTATTGAACTGACCCCTGACGTTGGTGACGGTCATGTGCTTTACAGAAAAGGCGGCTACTGAGTGGGCTGAGTCAATAGTCCATTTAGCCATTTTTTCCTCCTTGATGATCATTATTGCCGGAATATGTATCCCGTGTTTATAACATTCCGAATTTGGCCTGTGAAAAGTATATCAGCTTTTTCTCCTATTACAAGAGCACCGGCCTTCTCACTGGCCTCAATGATTCGTCCTGCGCACCGCCCGGCACTTGGAAAAGAAAAAACCCATGTGCTAATGTATAAAAGAGTTGCGTAAAATAACTGCATACGGGGAGCGGGAATGGTGTCTGCATTACTTCGTGTACTGATGATCGAGGATTCCGAAGACGACCTAATACTTATCAGCCGGGAGATCAAAGGAGCAGGGTACAGTCTTACGCATGAACGTGTCGACAACCGGGAGGCCATGAAGAAGGCTCTCGATGGGCGGAGATGGGACGTCGTTATCTCGGATTATGTAATGCCCCGGTTCAGCGGCCTGGAGGCGTTAAAGGTACTCCACGAAAGCGGACAGGATCTTCCTTTTATCATTGTTTCGGGCAAGATCGGGGAAGACACCGCCGTGGAGGCTATGAAGGCTGGTGCCCACGACTATATACTGAAGGGCAAGCTGGCGCGGCTTGTCCCGGCAATCGAGCGAGAACTCAAAGACGCCGAGACCAGGAGGCAGAGGAGACTGGCCGATGAGGCACTGAAGAGGGCTTACGAAGACCTGGAGGTGAAGGTCGCGGAGCGCACCGCCGAACTCCGGGAGGCTAACGAGACCCTCAAGGATGAGATAGAACGGCGCAAGGCCGCGCAGCAGGAGAGGGAAATTCTGATAGAGGACCTCAAACAGGCGCTTGCCGAGGTCAAGACGCTGAGCGGACTTCTTCCTATCTGCGCTTCGTGCAAAAAAATACGGGATGACAGAGGCTATTGGAGCCAGATAGAGGAATATATCAGCAGGCATTCAGAGGCCGAATTCACTCACGGAATCTGTCCCGAGTGCGCAAATAAGCTATACCCGGAATATTTCAAAAATTATCCGGCCGACAAGAACTGAGGCGGTCCGGGCCGCCTCTTACTCTATGTTAAAGAATGCGACTTCCTTGATGCCGGGGAGGTACTCGCCGACTGGCACCAGTTTTTTCCCTTCGTTTACGCAGCCTATTATTATTGTCCAGAGCTGATTGAGTTCTGCCTTTTCTCTCTCGTTTTCAGGAGTCATTTTAAGAAGTGTCCCTTCCAGTTCAATTTTCATTCCGCGTCTCCTTATTTTTTGCAAAATATAGATACATAAAAAAATACCATATTTGGGGATAATGTCAAATTTGGCAGACCTACTCCGGGTATCCGCAAACTGCGCAAAATATGCAATTATTCGGTCGTCAGGTTGTATTCTTTGACTTCCAGCCTCAGCTTTTCGAGTTCAGCCGGGTCATACCCGGAAAAAAGATAGGAAAAAACGGTGTTGTTTGTCAGAAGAGGGTCAATGGAATCAGTAATGACGCCTCGCGAGAGAAGTTCGTCCCAGCTGCGTGTCCCGGGTATCGGTGAATATTCGGTCAAGTGTATACTTTATCCCGTATCTTCCGAATTTCCTGGGAATAGTCCTCAGGCATTCGGGCTTTTCAACTGTCTCTTTGGGAAAGCTTCCGTTGCCGTATCTCTTCGTCCTGCCGGCTTCCATGCAGTCGATAAGTGCGAGTTCCACGTTATGCCCGCTCAGGAACTCGGCAACCCGCAGAAGACCCAAAGGCCTTGACCAGACATTTGCTGCTGCAAAGTCGTATATCCACGGGTTTATCAGGAGGACTCTCAGTTTCATTTAAGCATTGCAGCTGACAGTCGGCTGCAATGTTTCCTCGCATTGCGCCATATGACGCCCGGTTGACATAAATTACCCTTCTTGTCTTATATAATATAGTATGTTTTAGTATGACGCCTGATAGGGGCGGAAAATTCTGCGACTGTAATTTATTTTTATGTTATAAGGAGGCTTATTATGAACATCAGGCCATTACACGACTGGGTAGTGCTCGAACCCGGGGAGGAAGAGGAAAGGTCCGCGGGAGGAATCATCATCCCCGAAGTCGCCAAGGGTAAACCGCAATGGGGCGTCGTTGTATCCGCAGGTCCCGGAGCCTACGAGAAGGAAAAAGACAGGAAGAAGGAAGATAAGAAGCGGTTCGTTGCCACGGAAGTTCAGGCGGGCGACAGGGTTTTGTACGAAAAGTACATGGCGAAGGAGTTCGAGCTGGACGGACGGAAAATAACCATGGTTCGAGAGGCCTATATCCTCGGCGTGCTGGGAGGGAGGGAGGAAAACAAAACCGCCCTTCAGAAGAAAACGACTACTGCCGTAGAGAAGCCCAGGAAGGGAACAACGGCGCTTGAGAAGCCCGAAAAAAAGTCGACCGCCATCGAAAAGACCAAAAAAACTGTTTCGAAAAAGAAAACGAAGAAATAAGTGCCTCCCCGGCTGCGCCGGTTTTTTTGTGCCGCTGCGGGTCTGCTGAATTCGGAATAAACCGAAGTTGAACCGGATCGGGCCGGCGCAGGGGAAGTAGTTTGGGTCCGGACGGTACTGACTGAACGCCGATTTCTTTACAGTTCGCTGCTACCCGGGTATACTTTTCTAAAAAGGGCGGGACGCATCATTCCTTTCACGCCTGTTGCCTCTGCTATGACGCCCGTCAATGCTTTGCTCTGACGATGTCTTAAGGGGCAAAGGCATCAAAGGAGAAGAAACGGAGGTTTTGTGAGTCATCCGACTTTGCTCCATTCGGCGGCGGTCCTCGCGGCAGCCGCTATTGCCGGGCTTGTCCTTTATTCCATTTTTTTCAGGCTTATGTCCCGCCTGGCCAGACGGACCTCGGGTATGCTGGACGATTCCCTCGTGAAGCATTGCAGAAAGCCCGCGCGAATGGTGGTCCCTCTTTCGGCGCTCTACCTGTCGCTTCAGTTTGTTTCGATTTCCGGCGAGCTGGACAAACCGCTCGGAAGAGTCATCGGCGTACTCCTTGTATTCTCAGTCGCCTGGCTTCTCATAAGGCTGACGTCTGTTCTCGAGGACCTGATCCTCAGTAGGTACGACATCAGCGACAAAGACAATCTGAGGGCGAGAAAAATATATACTCAGTTCCGCATTATCAAGAAAATACTTATCGTTGCAATAGTGGTAGTGGCAGTTTCCGCAATTCTCATGGGCTTTGAGCAGTTCCGCCGGCTGGGAACAGGAATACTCGCATCCGCGGGGCTTGCGGGAATAATTGCAGGACTGGCCGCCCGCCCGGCACTATCGAATCTGATAGCCGGAATCCAGATTGCCCTGACCGAGCCGATCAGGCTGGAGGACGTGGTGATAGTTGAGAACGAATGGGGATGGATTGAAGAAATAGCCTTGACGTATGTGGTGGTGCGTACATGGGACCTCCGCCGGTTAATAGTGCCGATAAGTTATTTTCTGGAAAAACCCTTTCAGAACTGGACGAGGAAGACCGCCGACCTGATAGGCTCTGCGTACCTGTATGTGGACTATACTGTCCCTGTGGAGCAGGTAAGGGGAGAACTTCGGCGCATACTTAAGAATTCGACATACTGGAAAGGGACCGTCTCGGCGCTCCAGGTTGTCGACGCGACTGAAAAGTCGATGCAGCTCCGGGCCATAATGGACGCTGCAAATTCCTCGGATGCCTGGAACCTGCGCTGCGAGGTGAGGGAAAAACTCATCGATTTTGTGAGACGTAACTATCCTGAATCCCTTCCCGTGATGAGGGCCGAATTAATGGCGAAGAGTGAGAAAAAGACCGGTGCGGAAAGCTAGCATGCATGTCTTTACTCTTCCTCACTTAAAGCGAGCGCCTCTTTTCATCGGTAGAATAAAACCGGCCCGCTAATCACTCTCAAAAAAGCATTTTGACCATGGATAGCACGTATGGGCCCGGACCTTAACCCGAATATTCGTGAACGCGCGGCGGGACGGAGGCCCCTCCTTCTTAGCTTCGCTCCGGGGCTTTTGCAGTCTTATTTCATGCGGTTCATAGTGGTGCGAGCGGTGGGACCGGAAATATTCGGAAGGCTTTTCCTGTGAAAGATAATATAATGGAATTATGAAAGGGAGAGCAAAATTCCTCATTGTTCTGGTTGCTGTCTTTGCGCTGTTTGAGATGGAGGCGATGCGGGGTTCTGTGCCGGAGCATGTGTACCGTGTCAGAGACGGAGAGGAGATCAGCTTCGGGCAGATGATCGACGACCTGAAACAGGTGCAGCTCATATTTATTGGCGAGTTTCATAATGACAAACTGCATCACGAGTGGGAGTTGGACGTTATAAAGGCCCTTTACAGTAGCGGCCTGCCCATTTCGGTCGGTTTTGAGATGTTTCAGGCGGGGAGCCAGGCGGAACTTGATCAGTGGGTGGACGGGAAAATGGACCCCGCCGTATTTATGCAGGTATACGACAAGAACTGGGACATGCCGTGGGCTCTGTATAGGGACATATTTTATTATTTGAGGGACCATAGAATTCCGGCCATTGCACTCAATCTGCCCTGGAGCATCTCTACAAAAGTGGCCAAGTCAGGCTTCTCTTCACTCACGGACGAGGAATTGGCGCAGCTTCCGCCCGGTATCAGCTGCTCGGTGGATGAGAAATACATGGCCTTCATACGCCGCGCGTACGCCGCCCATGGGATCCCCGAGAAAGGGTTCGATCATTTCTGTGAAGCACAGGTCCTCTGGGACAAGACGATGGCGTGGCATGCCGTCAAATACCTCGAAAAGCACCCTGACAGGAAGGTCATAGTGCTGACCGGAACGGGGCATGCGTGGAAAAGCGGCATTCCACAACAGGTAAGCAATATGTGGGGGGGCCTCTCTTACCGCGTGATACTTCCCGAGGTCGCCGACGACATAGATCCGGGACATATCGGGATATCGGACGCTGACTATATTCTTCTGAAAAACTGATAAGGGAAGACAAGGAGGACGATGGCCGGAAGAAAGAGTGGAGCATGGAGCGCTTGCCCCTCAGTGATGGTGGGTGTCGGCGGATCCCCGTATATTGCAATAAAGACCGTTTGCCTCGCATTCCGCGCACTCCATCTGTATTACCGAGTGCTTGATCCCGATGTCCGACAGTCTGTGCTCGATCTCGTGCCTGATCCTGTCCGCCACGCTGATTTTCTGGTCAGGGACCTGTACGTGGCCTGAAAAGGCCGGCATCCCGTGCCCGATGGACCATATATGGACGTCGTGTACGCATATTACGCCTGGTATTTCAGAAATCAGGCGGGAGACCTCTTCCGCGTGTAAATCTGCGGGGCTCAATTCAAGGAAAACCCAAAGCGATTCCTTAATGACCCGGCTTCCTCCCCATATTATTACGATGCCGACGAATCCGCCGGCCACCGGATCGGCCAGGGCCCAGCCGGTAAATTTGATCGTAAGTGCGGCGAGTATTACCCCCGCAGAGGAAATCGTGTCTCCAAGGACATGCAGCCACGCGCTTTTCAAATTCAGGTCCTTATGACCACTGCCCAGTATCCATGCCATCAGGAGGTTCCCGGCGAGACCGCCCGATGCGACAATAAGCATCAGCGAGGAATTGACTATCGGAGGCGACTGGAAGCGTCTGTACGTTTCGACAAAGATGAAGATTGCGATGACTACGAGACTGGCGCCGTTGATAAGGGCGGCGAGCAGGCCGATCCTCTGGTATCCATACGTTGCCCTGTAATCCGAAGGCTTCTTCATGATCAGAGCGGCGACAAGACTCAGGCCGAGGGCGAAGACATCCGTGAACATATGCCCCGCATCGCTCAGAAGGGAAAGGCTGTTGCTGAGTATTCCCCCAACCACTTCCGCGATTAGTATGACCAGCGTCACGGCAAGACTCCAGATCAGTCTTTTCTCGGATGTGTGGCTCATTTGACATCCCCTGTTTGTCTAATGTCCGGTCGTGCCGTTGTCATTGCAATATCCCGCAGCCCTGCTTCATATCTCCTTGTCCTTTATCTTCTGATAGAATTCGCATTTCTGGCAGCTTTCATATTTTTGGGCAAATGTGCCCTGGGCCTTTCCCTCGCAGAATGTCCCTGCCACCGCCCAGCAGGTGCGGCCGAAGTTCGGATAGGCCGGGCATTTGAGGGCGGAGTCCTGGTCTCTTCCGCATTTCATGTACTCCCAGCATTTCTCCTGCATGGAGTCCTCTTCACTTTGGAATGGAAAATAGAGGCTGATCGTCGCCCCCTTGCCCCCTGCGCTTTCTGCCTTGATAAGTCCGCCGTGCTCCTCGATTATTTTTCTGGTTATGGAGAGGCCGAGGCCTGTCCCGTGAATCTCTTTCGTCGAAAAAAAGGGCTCGAAGATCAGTGGCAGTTTTTCTTCAGGTATTCCAGGGCCGGTATCGGAAACCCTCAAAAAGACGTATGTCACATCGTTGATCTCCTCATGACCCTCCGATATCGTCAACGTGCCGCCCTGCTGCATTGCATCCATCGCATTGGTGACGAGATTGGTGAGAGCCTGCTTCACCTGGTCCTTGTCGATCAGGACGGGGGGAAGATTTTCCGCTATCTGAACATCGACTTCTATCGACTGTTCTCTGCAGATGCCTTCGTATACCTTGATGACTTCGTGGACGGCCTCCTCCAGAGGACGCCTTTCAAGGTGAGACCTCGCGTCCCGCGAAAAAGTCAGGACATCCTTCAATATTTTTTCGAGCCTGTCCACTTCCGTAATGACGATTTCCGCATATTCCTTTTGTTTTTCGCCATCGACGATTTTGTATAGCCTGTGAGCAAACCCTCCCACCGCGGTGAGGGGATTTCTTATCTCGTGTGCCACGTCTGCGGTAAGTCTGCCCAGAGAAGCGAGCTTTTCCGCCTGAAACAGTTTATCCTGAGACTTTTTCAGTTCGGCGACCTTCTTCGCCACCTCCGATTCAAGCGTCTGCGCCCAGCTATCCGCCTTTTCCCTGGCGGCTTCGAGATCTTTGGTCATCAGATTGAAGGTAGCGGCGAGCACGCCTATCTCATCCTCCGACTCAATGACGACCTTTTGTTCCAAATTACCGGCTGAGACTTTCTTCATGCCATCCGACAGAGTCGAGACGGGCTTCAGGATAAACTGCCTGAGAACAAGATAAATAATAAGTGAACTTACTATCATCAGGCTCATGGCATAGGCCGTCATCTCTATGGTCTGTACGTCAATTTTCTTGTCCAGTGAGGAAAGCGAAAAATCAGTGTCCAGAATGCCGAGGACTTTCTGCCCTGACAGATGTACGTGGCAGGCTGCCGTATAACAGGAGGGTTCGTTGTATATGGGATCCACGTAAGTGAGAATTCTGTGCCCGTCCTTACTGGTGTAAGTAACCCACTGTCTGTTGTTCATCAGGGTCGCAACGGGTTTTTCCGGGTTGCTGTGGCAGCCCGCACAGGCAAATGATGTCCGGTCCACGAAGGTCCCTATCTCCTGCCGCCGGGATGAGTAGAAAACCGTCCCCCTGCTGTCGAATATGCGTATTCTCCTGATACCTTCGGAAGACCCTATGCCCTCTATCGTGTGCTGTATGGGCACCCTGTTAAAGGTGAGCATGTTGTAATGTACGCTTTTCTTGACCAAGTCGGAGTATGACGAAGTGTATTCTATGGCGTTGGACATGAGGTTTTTCTTGTTCTGGCTGATGAGCCAATACCACGATATGCCGCCCCCGACGAAGATGATAAGACCAATGGCGACAATTAGCTTGCCGGCAAGTGATTTCTTTACGCTGTCCAGAAAGTTCATCATCACGGTAACTCAATCGCTTATAACTTATATTACCTGAAATACCCGGCCAAGGTAATCGGCCCGCCACCGGCGGAGGAATAGAAAATTAGGAAAATAAACCTTACAGGTGCATAAATCCGTCAGGAGAGGGCGTGTGTCAGAAGAAAGACCTGATTCAGCGACAACTTAACCGTTGCTTCATCATGTTTTAACATTCTGCCCGCATCATAAATGCATGAACAGTGCAGAGTCGGCGTTATGAAGAAATCGGCGAGCGCGGTACTGGAGGATACAAAAACACCGGACATGGATTACTCTCCGGCAGTCGGGGGCCTCATCGTGTCCGACAACTGTGTCCATCCCGGTGTGCCGGTACGAAAAGTCGTTGAAAACTTCTTTGAATCCCCCCAACTTGATGCTGTGGCTGTTGTGGAAGGCAAAGAAGCCGTCGGCCTTGTCACAAGATCCAAGTTGCTCTTTTCGGTATTCAGACGGTACGGCTTCGAGCTTTACGGAAAGAAGCCCATAATAGTCATTGCCGATACGGACCCCCTGACTGTTTGTGAGGATGAAAGACTGGATAAGGTAATAGAAAAGGCGCTGAGCAGGAGCGTGCAGGATATTTATGATGAAATAATTATCAAGGACGTTGATGATCAATATAAGGGGATACTTTCCGTACGACAGATGTTCATCCAGCAAAGCAACCTTCTTGCCAATAGCGTAGTGCAGCGGGAGATGGCTCATGAGCGGGCGAAGGAACTTGAAAAGGTCAACCATATAAAGTCCCAGTTTATAGCGAATGTCACACATGAACTGAGATCGCCTGTAAATGCGATCATAGGTCTCGCCGAGCTAATGAGGATGGCCTGTGAAAAAGGTTACATCGATCAGTTGAGGGACAGGCTCAATCTCATAATGTCCGGCGCCACCCATTTGAGGGCAATCATCACCAATATACTCGATCTGTCGAAGATCGAGGCGGGAAAGATGGAGATCATTAATGAAGACTTCGACCTGATGAGGGTGATCAGGGAAGTCGCCGAGACTACCAGGGTTCTTCTCGGCATAAAACCTGTTGAAGTCGTCATTTCAGTGGCTTTTCGGAAACTGACTATCATATCCGATCCGGTCAAAGTTAAGCAGATCCTGACCAATCTTATGAGCAATGCAGCCAAATTCACCGAGCAGGGAACAATTACGATCGCCGTAGCGGCATCGCAGGCCGAAGTGACAGTCTGTGTGACAGACACCGGTACAGGCATAAAGAAGGAAGATATGGAGAGGCTTTTTACCGCTTTTGGTCAGGTTGGAGACGTTGCAACCAAGCGGCACGAAGGAACCGGCCTGGGGCTGACAATCACAAGAAGCCTCCTGGACATGCTTGGAGGCCTCATCACATTGAGAAGCGAATTCGGCAGGGGAACAACCTTTGAGGTCGTACTGCCAGTGAAAAATAATGCTCTGCCTTTAGAGGAGGTACATCATGAACCCCAGCGGTAAAAAGATTCTCGTCATCGACGACGACAGGAAACATCTGCTCGCAGTGAAGGAAATACTGGAAATGGAAGGACATGATATATACACTCACTATCAGCCTTTCGGTTCGACCCATCTGGCAAAAACACTTGAGCCCGACCTTATTCTTCTTGACATCAACATGCCCGGACTTTCAGGCGACACGCTTTCCAAAGTCCTGCGCTCTCATTCCAAAGCACCCATCGTCTTTTACTCATCGAACGACGAAGATAGTCTGAGGCAGTTGGTGCGGGTGCATAATGTAAAAGGCTACATATGCAAGGGAGACATTTATGGTCTTAGGGAAAAAGTGGCCGATTATCTTTCATGAATCGGGCAGAACGTGGATAAGGCGGACGGCCTTGGCGGCAAGGAAGGTCTGCCGCCGCTTCCCGAAACAGAAAATAATTGACTGCTTCCGCCAAGTTTGGTAAATTTCTATCAGGTGATGGAGTTCGCCGCTAACCGCTCCTGTTTCATCGGAGCTGATGACTCCTGCTCTCGTAGTGCGAGGGTGGGAGTTTTTTATTTTAAATGCCAGGAGCCGGGCGCAGTGAAAGCTGAAGACACAGAGCACGTTTCGGCATCCGATTACGAGCGTCTTAAAAGGCTGGTGATACGGTGCATCGACGAGATGCTTTCCGTGGAAAGCCTCAGGGGCTGTCCGTGTGAGGAACTCCGGGAAAAGATCGAGACGAATACCTTTAACCTCGTCGTGGTGGGTCAGTTCAAGCTGGGCAAGACGAGCCTGATCAACGCGCTTCTTGGGGCGGATATTCTGCCGGTGGCTGTGGTCCCTCTCACCTCGATCGTCACCATCATAGAATACGGCCGGGAACTCAGGATCAATGTAAATTTCAACGACGGCAGGGTCGTCGGGATTAAACCGGAGAGTCTTCCCGGATATGTAACGGAAAGGGGAAACCCCAGGAACGAGAAGGACGTTTCAGAGGTAGTTATAACCTATCCTTCATTTTACCTCAGGGGCGGTGTCCAGATCATCGACACACCGGGTGTGGGTTCCGTATACGAGCACAATACGGATGTGGCCTATCAATATTTGCCAAAATCGGATGCGGCTCTTTTCCTCCTTTCCGTGGACCAGCCGCTGAGCAGGGCTGAACTGGACTTCCTCAGAGATGTCCGGGAATATTCGAGCAGGATATTCTTTCTTCTCAACAAGGCGGACTACTTCTGTGAGAACGATCTTCAGGAGGCAATGGCGTTTTCAAAAGACGTACTCAGTGAAGTAACAGGGAGCGAAGTCAGAATTTTTCCAGTCTCGGCAAAGCTGGCTCTCGAAGGAAAGCTCTCCGGCGCCGATGACCTGCTCAAAAAGAGTCTTCTCCCCCGGTTCTCAGAAGTACTTAATGAGTTCCTCATGGAAGAGAAGGGAAAGATACTGATCATTTCGGTAACAGACAATCTTTTGCGGTTTATCTCCAGGGCAAGGTTCGAGATAGACCTTGAAATGAAATCTATCGAGGCACCCCTTGAGGAACTCAAGGGAAAGATAGAGATCTTCGAGGATAAAAAGGAGAAGATCCTGACTGAAAAGCATGACTTCGACCTGCTTCTGGACGGCGAAATAAAGAAGATTATGAAGAACGTGCTCGACGAAGACCTGACTGCCTACGGGAAAGAACTGCGATTAAAGGCTGAGACAAGTCTTGAGGAATACCGCCGCGCAAGTGCCGGACTGTCTCTCAAGGAACTCCGCAGGCATCTCGAAGAACGCGTCGTCTCCGAGGTGAGGCGGGCGGTCGGTGCATGGCGGGGACTGGAAGATGACAAACTGGCAAGGACGTTCGAAGGCGCCTGCAGACGTTTTATCATTAAGATCGATGAGATCGTGGATTCGCTTCTCAAGTTCTCCTCCGAGCTCTTCGAGGTTCCCTACGACGCGGTCAAGGCGGAGGCGATCTGGTCGACCAAGTCAAGGTTCTACTACAGGTTTACGGAACAGCCGGTAGGGCTCGAAATAATCGCATCTTCACTCACACTGTCACTTCCAAAGTTTATCGGCGAAAAGATCATTATCAGGAAGATGAAGGAATATCTCTATCGCGTGATAACTATGCAGTTGTGCCGAATTGGTTCCGACTTCGAAGAAAGACTGGACAGGAGCAAACTTGATTTCAGATGGGAGATGCTGCGCAGGATCGAGGCGACGATAGACGGGATATCAGGGGCGATAGAAAAAGGTATGTCTCAACGGGCCAGCAGCGATAAGGAGGCGACTGAAAAGAAAAAAAAGGTCGCGAATATCATAGCCAGGCTCGCCGAAATAAGGGAAACCCTGATGGACATCAGGAAAGATATCGTTTTGACAGATGATAATCGGTAGTCTGGGGAAAAGTTCCCCGGGCCTGCGGAGAAATACCATTGCCGGACCCGTCGGCTTTATTGCCCGGCCACCGCGGGATATCAGCCGGCAAAACCGGGACACCCGTTCTTCCTGCCTTTTTCTACGAGCGGCTTTATATCCAGAACAGGTGTGTCGTCCATCATGTCGATACACCCCACATGAATGATATTGCCCGCGATTCCCGCAACTTCCAGTACCGAGATGAAACTTTATAAAATCTGTTGAATAAGGTAAATTACTCCTTAAGGGGAAAGAAATGAAGTCAACGATTACAGAAGACCGATTATGTAGGGGATATTTTGAACTGCCCTAAAAAGGATAATATTGGGACAGTGGTATCCTGAGAGCAGGCGCAGCTCTCCAAGCACTCCCCTGACTGCGGGCGAGCGGAAGGATGAGACTTTTGTAGTATTATCTGAATCTATTTGAGTTTCTGTTTTCTGGATAATCGATAAGACCTCCCTTCGAAAGTAAGGAATCTGCCGTTAAAGCTGAGCCGATCGAGGATGGCCGATGCAGCGGCGCCGGTAAAGATAGAACCCCAGTCCTTCGGCGACAGATTCGTGGATACAAGAGTAGGGAGCATTTCCGATCTCTTGGATATAACCTGGAAGAGGATATCGGTATCCTCCTTTTTATGATAGGTGTAGCCCAGTTCATCGATGCACAGCACTTTAATCCTGGAGTAGTAATCGATTTTGGCTGTAGGATTCAACGACTTCTGGATCTTCGACGTAAGGTCAAAGGCAGTAATGAAGGCGGTTGTGTATCCCTGCACAATAGCCTCATAGCAGAGGGCAGAGCCGATATGTGTTTTCCCCAGACCGGTATCACCGATCAGGACGAGATTAGCGGCGCTGTCGATCCATGGGGAGTTCACGAAGGTCATAACATCCTCTTTACTGATTTTTGGATTGAAGTGCCAATCGAACTGACTCAACGTTTTGACCTGTTTTATCCCGGAGGCTCTCAGGAGCCTTTTGATCTTATGTTGCTTTCGATACTCCATTTCCGTAACAAGAAACTCTTCGATGATCCCGAAGCGGTCGGAGGCAATCTCCTTTACCGGTGTTCTGCAGCCGAGTTCTATAAGCAGGGCTTCAAGATTCTGTTTCGTCATCGTAAGCCTCCAGTCCTCTTGGTTTATACGTAATGTTCAGAAGGCCACCATTCTGAGGAGAAACAGCTTCAACAGCCTCAGACGGCCCGGCCTCCAGATAGGAGAGGAAAGTCTTGAGTCTCGGACTTTTTCTTTTAAGACATTCCGAGGCAACACTTATAAGCAGGCCGCGGCTGTGCTCTTTCATAAGCCTGAAAAACTCATGCGCTGTTTTATACGGATCCTCACCACAGGCCTGATTCCTCAAAAGAAAGTCGGACAGGGCTGGGTGCATATTTTTTATGACCTCATGGATACGCTGCATCTTGGCCTTCTGAGACATTCGGCAATAACTGCGGTGTAGGGGGTTAAGGAACTGTTTGTACCGCAGAAACGACCTTGGATGGGACGCCACCTGTTTATCTGCATCGTATATTCTGACCATATCCGGGGTTGCATGTATGGAGAGTGACTTCTCGACAAGGTAATCCGGCACGGAATAGGAGTTCGTATCGAAGATCATCATGCCGGTCTTGGTCGTTTTCACCGGGGGATGGACAACAACGTTGCTCCAGGGCATCTCCGGCAGAGGTTTCAGCTTTTCTCCCTGAAGCAGATCAAGAGGTCGGTGTTCCGTGGCCCTGTGAACAGTCTGGTTCTTATGATCTACCCACTCGTGCAGTCCCCGGTTGAGGGCCTCAAACGATGAGTAGTTCTGCATCTTGTTAAAAAACATCTCTTTCATCGTGCGAATCACTCTTTCTACCCGGCCCTTCTCATTACCTGCGCCGGGATTGCACAGGCGTATCTCAATGCCATAGTGACGGCTAAACTCCAGAAAGCGGGGATTGAACTCAATCTCCGGCCTGCGTCTTAATACGACGGTGCGGAGGTTGTCGAACCGCAGAGAGCGGGTGGTGCCGTTCATTGAGGAGAACGCCATCAGATGTCCCTCTATAAAGAACTCAAACGAGGCACGGGGGAATACATGGGAAAATAGATACCGGGAGTGGCTCAGGATGAGCACGAAGCAGGAGAGTTTCCCCAAAGAAGGGTGATTGATAAAACACCAGTCAACCTGGGACTCTTCCCCAGGCAGAAAGGTAAGGGCATGATATACCCTCCCCTTCTTCTTCCTGAAAGATCTCGTATACTTCACCACGAGAGTGTAACTGACATCCAGGCCCCTATCTTTGAGCATGCCACATATCTGCTTGGCCTTCAGTGCCGGATAGTCGGCAAACCAGCTGCCGATCAAAGAACGATATCCGTCGAGCATGCAGGGCTTGACCGCCTTATTGCCGGGGAGAACCCCGTTATATAGCTTTGAAGCCCTCTTTCTTGGGACCCCTGTCTTATCCTCAATCTGATAAAAACTTAGCTGCATCACATCACGCAGATACAATATCCGCTGCCGTAGGTCTTCAGTCATTGCCTGTTCCTCCCATAGTGGCTCTATGGTAAAGGGACTTCTGATGTCCTGCAATCTAATCTTGTATCTCGCATCCCCCCTCCAGCTACGAAAAACCCGCACCCACACTGCCTCTCCAGCCGGATCTCGTCTTGTATCTCACCTTTGAACCATTCCGCCGGTACCACCAAACGTAGCGTCCTTATTGGCTTTGAAGGGGGCATCGAATCTTGTATCTCACGTCTTTTTGCCCGCCATCGGCGCTGATAGTCCGGATTCTCATTCCGCCACTGCTTTACGCTGTCGTACCTGCCCGCAAAATAACCAGGGTTGGACTCCAGCCACCGCTGCTGACTGTCCTTCTTTCGCTTGGCTTGGCAAGCTTTGTTCTTACATGCCTTTTGCTTTGTCCCGGTCCGATGGTCTGGTTTGAAATATTGGCCGCAGTAAACGCAATTCCTTTGCTGCTGGTTGGTATCGTTCATCCACTATCTTATGGAAACTCCGGACCGCCATGAAGAAGAGAGAGGTCAGATCATACTACCGTGGTACTCAGGGGAACAACAACTCAGATGGGAACAGGCAGGTTATCCTTCTTGGGGCACTTCCAGTTATCGCCTACA
>JBJKPE010000015.1:0-3840 GCA_046706685.1 Thermodesulfovibrionales bacterium
CAGACGGACACGGAGGCGGTTCTCATATTCACGCGCACGAAACATCGTGCCAAGCGTCTCGGTGAACAGCTGTCGAAAGCGGGATACAGGACTGCCTCTCTTCAGGGCAACCTCTCTCAGCAGAAGCGGCAGGCCGCGATGACCGGTTTCAGGAACGGGACTTATCAGATCCTCGTGGCTACAGACATCGCTGCTCGCGGTATCGACGTGACACAGATCTCACACGTGATCAACTATGACATCCCCAACACCACCGATGCCTATATTCACCGCATCGGCAGGACCGGAAGGGCGGCCAAAAGCGGCGATGCCTATACCCTTGTGACGGCCGAGGATGCGGATATAGTCCGCTCCATAGAAAGGGTCCTCGGCGGGCGGATCGAGCAGCGTACGCTGGAGGGATTCGATTATAACGCAGCTGCGCCGAGGAGAGACACCGAATTCGCCCGTCCGCCGCGACAGGCTCTGCCGGCACGGAAAGCAGATGCCCCGAAGAGTGGCGGAAGAAGGTGGGGCGCTGCCAGGCCGAAGTCGGCCGGTACGGGAAAGGCCCAGGCCAGACAGAGGTAATCATTGAGCATCAAAGGGGCTGATCCCGGCGATCAGCCTTTTTTTTACGACTTTCAGACTGTAATCGTACTTTGCAAAGTCACAGGAGCAGATGAAGCGGTCTTCATGTCTTTTCAGATTCCGCCGCCCGGGCTGAAGTTGCTTTCGGGTTCTCCAATCATCTACAATTAGTATAAGCGTTAAGGAGTATTTTGGCTTCCAGCCGTAAAGTATCCTGCTTTGCGGCTTTTTTGTTTTCCGCTCCTTGAGCTAAATATTTTTAAACAAGGGGTGTTGTATGAGAAGAGTGAATTTAATGTTCCTGGCTCTTGTTTTCGGATTCGTTGCGGTCGCAGCTGTTGCGGCCCCGGCTAAGGCTGCAGAAAAGCCGATAAAAGGTAAGGCCGTAGTCGCCGACGGCAGCACTGTCAAGCTGAACTACACCCTTACGGTCGACGGTAAGGTGGTGGACAGATCCGAAGACGGCAAACCGCTGGAGTTCAAGGAAGGGGCACACCAATTGATCCCGGGGTTCGAAAAGGCGGTAATGGGCATGAAGGTCGGGCAGAAAAAATCTTTCACGGTAAAACCGGAAGAAGGCTACGGACCCGTTAACCCAAAGGCATTTCGGGAAGTCCCCAGAAAGCAGTTGCCGGCCGGCATCACGCCGAAGGCGGGGATGACCTTATATGCGCAGAGCAAGGACGGTCAGAAAATCCCCGTAAAAATCAAAAAGGTAAAGAAGGACTCGGTCCTCATAGACTTCAACCATCCACTGGCAGGCAAGACCCTGAGCTTCGCCGTCGAGGTCGTGGAGATAAAATAGGGGGCACCGGCGGGACAGGGGCACCTCCCTCATTCCGGGTAGTGACGACCTCCGGGGCTTTTGCCTCCTTATTCTTTCCTTTTTTTACGCACGGCAGGCCTATGGGCAAAAGAAACCGCTCGGGACTTCTGTCCCGCCTTGTGCCGCAACCCAGGCCTGCAATTCATAAGTAAAGTGGCTTTACTATTTCTTGATGGTTATCGGCACGCCGGGCGTGCCGGCATAGAACATTATAAGTTCCGCCGGCTTCCTGCCTTCGTTTTTTCCGTAATGCCACTTATTGACAACCTCGACGATCGAATCCCCGGCTTTCAGATGCAGAACCTTATTGTCCTCCGTCGCCACAGTCAGTTCTCCCCTTAATAATACCCCGGCATTTATCACCGGATGTTTATGCAGAGGCAATTGTACCCCGGGAGGGATTTCTATTCTCAGGATCGTTATCTCGGGCTTCCCTGCTGGGTAGTCCGGCAGAGCGCTTCCGTCCCAGCTCGAACTTGTCTTCGCCAATACGGCGGTTTTAACGGTATCTACATCTTGAGACCAACCATTACCTGACAGCAATAATGCTAAACATATTGCGTAAAATATCTTTTTCACGAGCTTACAGCAACTCCTTAATTTTTTTGATGATCGCCTTTCTTGAAATCTCCTCGAAATCGAGAAGCTCATCCGGCTTCCCGCTCTTCGGGATCTTTGTTACCGCCAGGGAATGTATCGGGATGTCATAGTTGCCCAGTGCGCTTCGTACAGTCTCTGCGATACCTCCTTCGGGATGATGGTCTTCCACGATGAGGAGGCCCTGGGTGACACTGCCGGCTTTTCTGAGAGCAGGCACATCGACAGGCTTGATGCTGTACAGGTCGATTACCCTTATCATGATTCCTTCCTTTTTCAGTTCATCATATGCGGCAAGCGCCTCGTGGAGGGTAATGCCGGCTGCCACCACAGTGAAAGTATCGCTCTCGCCCTCCCTGAGCACCTTGCTGCCTCCTATGCTGAACTGTTCATCATTGTCGTAAAGCACGGGTGTCCCCGATCTGCTCGTCCGGATATAGACGATTCCTTTGTGCCCGGCGGCCTCCTCCACCAGTCTCTCGGTCGACACTCCGTCGGAGGGATAAAGAACGACGGAGTCCGCTATCGACCGGAACATTGCAATATCTTCGAGTCCCATCTGCGACGGCCCGTCCTCTCCTATGGAGACTCCTGCATGAGATCCGCAGAACTTGATGTTTGCGTTCGAGTAGCGGCTCATGCGTATCTGGTCGAAGGCCCGGGTGAAAAAAGCGGCGAAAGTTGAAACGAAGGGAAGCTTCCCCCTCGTAAAGAGGCCCAGTGCCGTACCTACCATATTCTGCTCGGCAATGAACATCTCAAAAAAGCGTTCTGGATGGGCCTCCTCAAAATACTCGGCCCTGGTGGAATTGCTCACCTCCGCATCAAGCACGACCATATCCGGAAACTGTGGAAAAATCCTCTTAAGCCCTCTCCCGTAAGCGTCTCTCGTTGCCACAGACTTGCCGGTCTCATAGGAAATATCTGCCGTTATGGCGCTTGGACGGCGGTCCACAAGCTGAAGCTCCTCCGGCCTGGCGATGCTGCCGCGCATCGATTTATCGACCTCTCCCATCTCCTCAAGTGCCTGCCCGAGCAACACCTTGTCGAGGGGCTTGCCGTGCCAGCCGTTCTTGTCCTCCACTGCGGAAACACCCTTACCTTTGATGGTCCTGGCGATGATCATGACAGGTTTGTCTCTAACCAGCGGGATCTTCTCGTAAGCGGCCAGGATCTCATCGAAATCATGGCCGTCATTTACCGGCACCGTTTCCCAGCCAAAGGCCGAAATACGTTTTTCGTAGGCTGAAATATCATGGCCGTACATGGTCTCCCCCCGCTGTCCAAGGCGGTTTACATCCAGAATTCCTACAAGGTTGTCGAGTTTGTAGTAGGCGGCCAACTGGATGGACTCCCACTGGGAACCTTCAGCCATCTCACTGTCGCCCAGGAGGATATAACTGCGGTAAGGAAGTTTGTCTATGTACTTGGCACTCAGAGCCATGCCCACTCCAATGGCAAGACCCTGCCCCAGAGAGCCGGTTGCAGCCTCGGCATAGCGGAAGGCCGGCGTAGGATGCCCCTCTAGCGGGCTGCCGAACTTTCTGTAGGTCATGATCTCATCTTCAGTCACCTTGCCGGCAGCCAGCCAGAGGCTATAGAGCAGAGGAGAGGCGTGTCCCTTCGAAAAGAGGAGCCGGTCATTATTCGGATTACCGGGATTGTCGGCGTCGAATTTAAAGGTTCCGCCGAACATAAGCGCCGTCAAAAGATCGGTTGCCGAGAGGGCGGACGTCGGGTGCCCGGAGCCGGCTTCGGAAGTCGATACAAGTATGTAGTAACGGATAAGCTTAGCCAATCGTTCCAAGTCATCTCTGTTTGCCATGGTATCCTCTTTCGTTAGTGCC
>JBJKPE010000016.1:0-58598 GCA_046706685.1 Thermodesulfovibrionales bacterium
TCATACTCCCGGGCGCGAGCTTTGCCGAAAAGGACGGTACCTTTACAAACGGAGAACGCAGGGTTCAGCGCATAAGAAAGGCGATAGAGCCGCTTGCGGGAAAGGCTGACTGGCAGGTTATCTGCGAGATTTCGACCAGGATGGGCTACCCGATGCACTGCAACCATCCTTCGGAGATAATGGACGAGATCGCGAGCCTTGTGCCGATATATGGCGGGATACACTACGATCGACTCGGGAAGGATGGTATCCAGTGGCCATGCCCCACGAGAGACCATCCCGGTACGACAACTCTCTACAGCGATCTCTTCTCTCGGCCGGGGGGGTTGGCAAGGTTCGTGGCCCTCGACCAGAAGGATTCCGGAGAGATGCCTGATGAGACCTATCCTTACGTGCTAATCACGGGACGTATACGTGAACATTATAACAACGGCTCAATGAGCAGGCGGTCCCCCGGAATCGCGGAGATAGTTCCCGAAGAGCTCGTAGAAATAAGCCCTGAAGATGCGGCTGCACTGGATGTAGCAAACGGAGAACGGGTGAAAGTCTCCTCAAGGAGGGGGGAGGTATTTGTTAAGGCCAAAGTGACAAGGCGGTCCCAGGCGGGCAATGTATTCATGACATTTCACCACCAAACCGCGCTCACGAATGTTCTTACATCCGAGCACAGGGACCCCATAGCGGGAACGCCTGAATATAAGGCTTGCGCCGTTCGAATAGATAAAGCGTGATTGATCGGCGGCCATTGTAAAGAAAGGTGAGTGCTTAAAAAGAATGAACGATTTTGACATGCTTCTTGAAGAGTCCGTCAGTGTTCACGGCCATCTCTGCCCCGGCCAGGTCCTCGGGGTAAGGATGTCTCTCCTCGGACTCCGGGAAATCGGGATATCGGACCCAAGGGGTAGGGACCGGAAGAGCATAATGGTATTCGTTGAGACGGACAGGTGCGCAACGGACGCAGTCCAGTCCGTCACGGGATGCAGCCTCGGACATAGAAGCATGAAGTTCATGGATTACGGTAAGATGGCCGCCACTTTTCTGAATCTACGCACAGGCGGGGCGGTGAGAGTGATTGCGAAGGAAGAGTCGCGCCAGAAGGCAAAGGAGTATTTTCCTGGAATAGAAAACAAATATGCGGCGCAGCTTAAGGGGTATAAGATCATGGACGAGGAGGATCTCTTCAACGTGATGGACGTCATAGTCAGGGTAAATCCCGAAGACATGCCAGGCAGGCCCCTGCGGCGAGTCAGGTGCGACAGTTGCGGAGAGTTCGTGCAGGATTTGCGGGAGATCTACATGGCCGGAAGGACGCTGTGCAGACCCTGCGCGGGTTCAGGCTATTATGACCTGCCGGGAACGGAAAATTTAATGACGTGCGTTATGCAAAACTCCCATAACGATGGACATAAGAATTAAATCAAAATTGTGGATGGAAATTGGGGGAAAGCCTGTTTTCGGAAAGGGCAGAATGTCTTTGCTTGAGGGCATAGACAGATACGGCTCCATAAATCAGGCAGCAAAGCACGTAAACATTTCCTACAGAAAAGCATGGGGATACATAAAGACGATGGAAGAAAGGTTTGAGGTCAAACTTGTTCAACGGCAAACCGGCGGCAGAAACGGAGGCGGTACGACCCTCACCGAAGAAGCAAGAGAATTCATGAGGAAATTCGAGGAACTGGAACAAGGGATAAGAGAGATGGCCGATGAAAAATTCAGGAATATATTTGAATCCGATGAGCTGTAGAAGGATTTTGCATGTGTGAACTATCCTGCGGCCCCTCGACTTCTGAACAAAAAAGGGTGTCGGTTGAAAAGGCCGTGGGGACGGTTCTCGCCCACGATATAACGGAGATAAGGCCCGGCGAGTTCAAGGGCGTAGCCTTTAAAAAAGGGCATGTTGTCGGGCAAGAGGACGTATGTTATCTTCAGCGGCTCGGCAAGGAACATCTTTTTGTTCTGGATATTGCTGAAGATGAGATGCACGAAGATGACGCTGCTTATGCCCTTGCCAACGCCCTCATGGGTGAAGGGGTGGAGATAAAGGGAGATCCGAAAGAGGGGAAGATAAATATAATCGCGGAGAGAAACGGGCTCCTCAAAATAAAAAAGGAATCTCTCTTCGAGTTCAACATGATCGGTGATGTAATGTGTGCAACCCTGCATAACAACACAGTTGTGAAGAAAGGACAGACCGTTGCCGGCACACGGGCGATACCCCTGATAATAAAAAAGAAAATCGTTCAGGATGCGGCAAGCGTTGGCGCAAGGGCCGGAAAGATCATCGATGTAAAGGCAATGAGAAGGCCAAAAGCCGGCGTCGTCATAACCGGTACCGAAATTTATAGTGGCAGGATAAAGGACGCCTTTGCACCGGTCATAAGAAACAAGATAAAGGCTGTCTGCGGTGATATTGTCGGCATATGTTATGCACCCGATGATCAATCGTTGATCCAGGCCAAGCTGAGAGGATTGATAGAGGTCGGGGCTGACCTGCTCATTACCACCGGTGGCATGTCCGTTGACCCTGACGACGTGACGAGATCAGCGATCAGGAACCTCGGAGCAACCGATATGACTTACGGTTCTGCAGTTCTTCCGGGAGCCATGTTTCTTGTGGCATATATAGAAAACATTCCGGTTATGGGTATCCCGGCCTGTGGTATGTATGCAAAGACCACCATCTTCGACCTGGTCCTGCCGAGGATTCTTGCCGGCGAGAAGGTCGGAAGAAAGGATATGGCTGAACTGGGACATGGCGGATTGTGCCTGAAGTGCGATCCTTGCAGATATCCCTTATGTCCTTTCGGGAAATGAGTAGTTTTCTGTCAGCTCGGTCTTTACACACGTCGCCTGCTGGCCCCGGCTGTCGCGGCAGGCTTCAAGAGAAGTTTTCCTGATTGGAATGAGGAGACAAATATGACAAGGAGCTTCTTTATGTCAGTTTTAAGTATTGTCTGTATTCTATTAATTTCATCAGGAATTGCCCGGGCTAAAACATCAGGCATTACCGTTTCAGCGGCGATAAGTCTTAAGAACGCCTTCGAAGAGATTGGAACGGCATACGAGGCTCGGGGTGGCAACGTCAAGGTCTTTTTCAACTTCGGAGCCTCGGGCAACCTGGCAGGGCAGATAGAAGGCGGCGCGCCTGCGGATGTTTTTGCCTCCGCATCTGAGAAATACATGGACGACCTCAAAAAAAGAGGACTGCTCATCAAGGGCACCCGATCCGATTTTGCAGCCAATGGTGTAGTGCTGATAGTCCCGGAGGGATCGCACAATGCACCTTCATCATTCGAAGGACTCACGGCAAGAGGGATCAAAGAGATAGCAGTAGGGAACCCTGAGGTCGTTCCGGCGGGCAGATATGCCATGGAGGTCCTTGCGTACTATAAACTTCTGCCAACCATAAAAGATAAGCTCGTCTATGGAGAGAACGTCCGGCAGGTGCTGGATTATGTGGCCAGGGGAGAAGTCGACGCAGGGATCGTCTACTCTACGGATGCGGCAATCAGGTTGAAGGAAGTGAGGATAGCCGCAGTTGCACCGGCGGAAAGTCATAAACCCGTGGTTTATCCCATAGCCGTTATTAAGGGCACTGAAAACGAGGCTGCCGCAAGGGACTTTATATCGGTTGTCCTTTCTCCGGTGGGAAAGAGGATACTGAAGAAGTACGGCTTCAGGGAGTAAGAGCCCGGATTAAATCCGTAACGTGATATGAATAACAGCACGCTTTTTTCGATGAGGCTTTCCCTGCAGGTGGCGTCAGTGGCGACGGTGTTCGTAATCTTTGTGGGAACAGGCATCGCCTATGTGCTGGCCCGGAAGGATTTTAGGGGCAGGGAATTGGTGGATGTCCTTTTTACGCTTCCCCTTGTTCTGCCTCCAACTGTCACAGGATATTACCTTATCATGGTCTTTGGCAGAAACGGACTGATCGGAAAGATTATTTATGAATGGACGGGCTTTACGATAATGTTTACCTGGTACGCGGCGGCCCTGGCCTCCTTTATTGTCTCCCTGCCGCTCATGATAAAGACAACAAGGGCCTCCATAGAATCGGTGGACAAGAACCTCATCAACGCTTCATATACTTTGGGTCACGGGGAAACTGAGACGGCTATGAGGGTGATTCTTCCCCTTGCGAGGAAGGGTATTATTGCCGGTGCTGTTCTTTCCTTTGCAAGGGCCATGGGGGAGTTCGGGGCGACGCTGATGCTGGCAGGTGACATCCCCGGCAGAACCGACACCATGCCGCTTGCCATATACAGCATTGCAAGCAGCGGGGAGTGGACCAGGGCCCATGCCATGGTGATCCTCCTGACTGTCATGTCAGGGGTATTTCTCTACATGGCAAACACTTACTCCAAGCGGAGCATATGATGGGGCTGTCGGTCAGGCTTAAGAAGAAGGTCAAAGGATTCAGCCTCGATGTGAAGTGGGAAACAGGTGATGAGCCTGTAGTGCTCTTCGGCTATTCCGGGTCCGGCAAGTCTATGACACTGCAGATGATAACGGGCCTCATGAGGCCGGATGAGGGATTTGTACGCTGCAACGGCAAGACATATTTTGACAGCACCGCCAGCATTGACACCCCGCCCCAGGCACGTACATTCGGCTACGTCTGCCAGGACCTTGCCCTGTTTCCGCATCTGACGGTTATGGGCAATATACTTTTCGGCGCCCCCCGCGTGCAGAAGACAGAGAGACTCTCAAGGGCACGGGAAATGATTGCAGCATTTAAACTGACCGGTCTTGAAGATCGCTACCCTTCAGAGATATCAGGGGGCCAGAAGCAGAGGGTGGCCTTTGCAAGGGCGCTCATGCGCCGCCCGGAAGTGTTGCTTCTGGACGAGCCGTTCTCGGCGCTGGATAATCCGCTCCGCATAGAAATGCAGCATTTACTTCAGGATATAAAGAGACGGTTCAGACTACCCGTAATCCTTGTTACCCATGATTTTGATGAAGCCGCTTTTCTTGCCGAAAAAATCATTATATATTCTGCCGGAAAGATCATCCAGGCTGGTCTAACGGAGCAGGTCAAAGCTGCCCCGGCAAGTACCGAGGTCCGTATGCTCATAAATGCCGGAAAAGAGTGACTCTGACAGATCCGGCAAGTCGCTGTTATGTCTGACTTTACTGTCAGATTGAAATACGTTGCTCCCTTTGATATAGTACGCGATATGGCCAAAAGGAAACACAGTAAGCACAAGTTGGCCTCTCCCTCTCTAATGGGACATATCTGGATTGAAGGAAGCGAAGGCACTTTCCTCGGCTACGGCAGAGTGGCTCTTCTTGAGCGCATCCGGGAATATGGTTCGATTGCAAAAGCTGCAAAGGCGCTGGAGATGTCCTATCGGCGGGCCTGGGTGCTTATTGATTCAATGAACCGACAGGTTCCCCGGCCGTTTGTCGTTACTACAACCGGAGGGAAGAAGGGCGGAGGGACGCACGTCACGGAGGAAGGGGAAAGGGCCATAGCTCTGTTCTGGGAAATTCACGAGGACTTTCAGAAATTTCTCGGCAGCAAGAAGCAAATGGTGGCAACTATTTCAGGCGACACCGAGGAGCCCGGTGAAACGCCGAATGACGAATAAGGGCGATACGGCAGAAGTAGCAGTTAGGCATACCTGTTGACTCGGTGCAGCCGCGATCGCTAAAGTGTCCTTTATCGCATTAGGACAGGTGCATGCTTCGAGACAGAAATGATTTCTTCGAAGCGCTGTCTTTAAGAAGGGTAGCAGTGCGGACTCGTGGTGAAGCAGCAAGAAAAGGCGGCGAGTTATAAAGGGAGGCAAAGATATAGCCGAAACCGAGCATAACAAGTGGCCGGCATGAATCGGAATGGGTGGCCGATATATCTGAACTGCCAGCCGGCCAGGGCCAGAATAGGGGGTCGGTTTCTCCAAAGCACGCAAACATGCGACGAAAATTGAAATAGAAAAGTGGAACGTGGTAAATTCTATAATGCCTAAAAAGGTCTTCATATACAGTTGGGGCTGTGCAATGAGCTTATTACACGACTGCTCATGGGAGGAAAGTGATAGAATAGGCTGGTTATTTCGCTCGGTTCGGCCACCGAAACCCATGTGGGTCTTGATAACATTTACTTCCTCCCGCTCCGACGCCCTGGACCCCGACGACGCAAGGTTCCCGCGCGGCAAGCAGACTGTCCGACAATTATGCGGCTCTGGTGGTAAAATACTCACCAATAACGCGCTCAAGGAGTAAAAACTGATGGCATATATTCAGTCGCATGGGGGCCAATCTTGGTTACTGCCACCGAGCTTGGAAGATATGATACCGGAGGATCATATTTGTTTTCTTATTGAAGGCTTGGTTGATTCTCTGGATTACAGTCGCTTTGATGGCCTGTATTCGGGGGCTGGGCATCCGGCGTATCACCCGAAGATACTGGTAAAATTGCTGATCATGGGGGTTCTGGATCGGGTGCGATCGTCTCGGCTCGTAATGCCAGAGAGAACGTGGTGTATATGTATTTGGCGGAGAAGCTGACTCCCGACTTCAGGACTATCAGTGATTTCAGAAAAAACAATCCTGATCTACTCAGGGATGTTTTCAAGCACACCGTTAGTTTTGCCAAAGAGGAAGGATTGCTGGATTTATCGTATCTGGCGACTGATGGGACTAAGGTAAAAGCAAATGCTTCAAACAGAAGGGTATTGGCGAAGGAGGAGTTGGCGGTTTTGTTGAGGTTTGTCGAAGGGGAGCTTCACGAGTGGGCAAAGATAGATGCTCGCGAGGATCAACAGTTTGGTGAATTACGCGGCAGCGACCAATTGTCTGGTCAGGGCAAGAAACTCGTCCAGAAAGCCGCGCAGTACTATGCGCAAAGAGTCAAGGAAGAGGGGCAATCTTTTATCGGTCGCGTCAAAGAAGTTCTTCAAGAAGCACAGAATGAGTTGAATGCAGAAGGATTAAAGCAAGTAAGCACAACGGATCCTGATAGTCGCTTTATGAAGAACAAGAAAGGCAGGATAGAGCTATCTTACAATCCTCAAGTTACCGTAGATAAGGGTGGATTCATTGTGGCAAATGATGTAGGACAGAATGCCGCAGATGTTGGAGAGTTGCAGCCTCAAGTTAAGCAGACGGCAGAGAACCTGGGTGCACTCCCTGAGAAAATCACATGGAGTTTTGATGCCGGGTATTTTGGCGGTGAAAACATTGCATTTCTATCGGACAGAAAGATAGATGCCTACATGCCTGACAATAGCGGGGCTCGGGCGAAGGACCCATACGATAAAAAGAACTTTTTGTACGACATACAGAGGGATGAGTATATCTGCCCGGCCAAGCATCGGGTGATCTTTGTTGCTGAACACTTTGATCGACAGAAGGGCAAGGTTGTTAGGATTTATCGTGGTCAAGGATGCTTGGAATGTGACAATCAGAACTTGTGTACCAAGCAGAAAGATGGCATACGCTTGCTGAAAATGTTTCCCCATGAAGTGCATTGCAATATGATGACGGCGAGAATGAACACGCCATCGGCAAAAGAAGTCTATAAACTGAGACAGCAAATTGTTGAGCCTGTGATCGGGGACATCAAGGAGAATAAAGGGTTGCGAACATTCTTGACCAGAGGGATTGATGCGGTAAGGACGGAATTTAATCTTGCCTGTTCAGCGGTAAATCTGAAGAAGATATGGAAATATATGAAAGGGCAAGGTAGGCCGCTTAAGAACGGCGGCTTCCTTGCTCCAAAGCTGTCTTATTTGAAGACTTTATGGATAGAGCAGATGGCCCCAGTACATTTTCAGCATTCGAGATATTCGCCAGTTTGCTTTAATTGAATAATTGTCGGACAGTCTGCAAGCCGCGGGGCATACGCAAGGCGTTGGTAATTATTGAATAGAGCACACCTGATTTGAGACCACTGTAGGAAGACGTACCTATCTCGGGGGGGGAATGGCACAAGTTAGATATAAAATGAACAAGAGTAAGTAAAGAGTTCAAAAGGCGGCATTATGTTCAAGGCCCCCGATGTATTCATCAGGCCTAAGATTGCTGAGACTGCTGTGAGGCCGTTCGCTGTTGACATTTAGCCAGTATGCGTCTGCAACCTCACGAGCATATCCGATGCTGATGAACCAGCTCGAGTCACGCATTCCTCCCTGAACTTTGGCGTTAAAGCTTTCCATATATGCATTGTCCATAGGTTTCCGAGCAAATTAAATGGACCTTGCTTCCATGCTCCTATGACCATGCGTCCTTAGCATTGCTTATGACCTCGGGACCACGATGACGTTCTCTGGTAAATCCCGAAAAGCTGCGGTCGTACACTACAAACCCCTTTTACCGCCAATGGATGTGTCAACTTCCTTCTCGAAGCACTCGTGTATGTATCAATAATGGGCAAGAATCTCCTTTTCCTTCCATTATGGCGTGAGTGAGAACATAAGTCTATTTAGATCTGGATCTTGACAAGTCGGATGATATGACCTATAAATTATAAATATAGGATAAAAACGATCGGGGGAGTATCATAGCATGAAATGCAATTTTCTGTCAGGCAGATACATCGCCGTTTGCAAAGCAGGCCAGCATGCCTACGTCCCGAGTTCCTTTGAAATCTCGGAGTACTGTAAAACCAAGTTACACACAGTGTGCCCTGTTTATTCATCTCATCAAGGGGCCAAATGCGACAAAGTCCCGAGCGAAGACTGCTATCTCTCGATGGGACACGCTGCAACGTAACTAGCCTCCCGAGGAATAATTTAAATGGTTTTTGTCATTTTTGCAGAATCCGAAGTAAGGGACGGAAAGATTGCGAGACTCATTTCGGCTCTCTCTCCAATCGAATCCATCGGTCACGCTAAAGACATGCTGGAAGCCATAGAGGCGATACAGAGCCGGTACCCGGGGGCAAAGATTTCTGATGGTAGGATAATTAAGCAAAAGCCCGAATTGCTTGCCAGGTTCTTTACAGGTGATGAGGGTAATCTTATCGTATTGCCGGAGAATCACAGGCTGAAAGATAGGACTATCTATATCGGCGTGGATTTTTCATTGATGGACTATGCCAGCTTCGAAAACGTTATCCGCTCAACACGGGAGGTAATTGCAGAATGTCATAGTAAAGCGGCCAACTAGGGTAAAGACAGAGTGGCAACCTTTTTTTCGTCACCGCAACCACAAAAAGATATACGGGTTCTCGGAACGAATATCACATTCACCTTCTCCGCATGCCAACTTGTCATGTACTTCGACGCTTACGCTAAACGTTGAATCCGTAAAAAGAATACGCGACAAAATATTTGCCTTATGATTAAGAAAATTGACTGTGCACAATGCGCTGTAGTCAGGAATCAGGAAGCGGCCAAGGGGTAAAAGACCCCTTACATCATGTTCCTTTTTTGAAAAAGAGAGGTCAGCAACAACAGAATTATCATTGAGATCCCGAGTGATCTCATATGCGTTGAACTCGTGCAAAGAGTTGGCGTTTGCTCCCGGACATAATTTGTATGAGTCAGGGTTCCGCATTGAACAGACCAGGGAGACAATTCAACTAAAAGGAGGTCTTGTCATGGAAGTGAAGGATTATTGCAAGAACATGATCGTGGAGTTGACCGGATGGAAAGCGAAGATGTACGACATTGTCAGGAAACTGGACAAGTTGCCCTCGGGAGAAAAGGAGAAATATCTTCCTACGCTGAATGAACTGCACATCTTCATCGAGGAGCTTAATGAGAGGATCAACAACCTTGAAAAGGCCTGTCCTACGGAATGGAAAGCCGACGAAGAAGAGATCGATCGCAGAACTACCGCATTGAAATCAAAAATGAAAGAGATCTGGGATCCTCTCCACATCGGGAAATAGCTTTTTTTCTGTTAAAAAATAGAGTCAAACGGAAACTTCTGTTCTGTCGGATGCATTGAGGAGGTTCGAGTATTTTTTTCCATCTCGTCCACACCTGTTAAGGCAGTCTGAACCAGAAATGTGAACTTCAGCTGAAAGCCTCAGCCCTGGGAGCAGGTTGAGGCTAAAGCTGCTTTAAAAAACTATACGTCTCGTCATAAAATTCATGCTCGAAAAGATCACACAGATAACGTCCTCGCGGTGTGCTTCTCGACGCTTGCGGCAAAGCAGAGGTGTGTAACGGGACGTACTGAAATAGATTGTAATGACCGAGGACGTATCGCGGGCAATGCCATCAAAACCGATCTCAGCGCTTTGTGGGACTTGACGACATGGAATATACGGTCATGCCGCAGCTTAAGAAAAAACTTGAAGGCAGATTTGCCCACTTACAATAAAGCAGCAAGGGAAACGCAATGAACTTGCCTCAGGAAATAGCAAAGACGGCATCTGAACTGTATGAGAACAGTGTCTGTAGGCGGGACAGTGCAGAAGGTAAAGTACTCCGCATAGACAAGTTTGAACTCGACTTTAAATATGGTGGAATGCTGGTTCCGTGAAATTACAGATAAGCGTATCCGCCGAGGCACCTTTAAAGGCATCCTTGACTTAATTGCGGCCACCAAGGATTATATGGAGAATCATAACCAGAATCCTCCAGAATCCTCCGGTATTCGTATAGAGCGAGTCTGCGGAAAAGATTGTCAGTAAAATAGCCATATGTAAAGAAGCGTTGGCCGCACTAAACTAGGAGGTAAAAGGAATGGCAGAGGGAAAAGTGATTCAACCTGATTTGAAATTTGTTAAGAAGATTATGAATTCGGGGGGCGAGTCCCTGAAGAAGTGCTACCAGTGTGCAACGTGCTCCGTTGTCTGCAACATCACGCCCGATGACAGGCCGTTTCCCAGGAAAGAGATGATCCATGCCCAGTGGGGACTGAGAGACAAACTGTTCAGCAACCCCGATATATGGCTCTGCCATCACTGCAGCGATTGCACCGCTTATTGTCCGAGAGGCGCAAAGCCAGGGGAGGTACTCAACGCTGTCAGGAAGCTGAGCATCGAGCATTACGCAATGTCGGGTTTCCTCGGAAGGGCGCTGGGTGATTCGAAATTCCTCCCTGTTCTCCTCGCCATTCCGGTCATAATATTGGGCGGCGCCCTTGCGATGCAGGGACACCTCGGTATCCCGACTCCGTCAGGGTCGCACTGGGGCTATGCCGAAACGTTCATGGCCGTCCACTACATAGACCCTATCTTCGGGGCTGCTGCCGCCTTCGCCCTGCTGGCATTCATCGTGGGCGTGTTAAGGTATTGGAAGGCCCTCACCGCCAACGGCACCGAGGCCAAAATGCCTTTAAGCAAAGCTATAGGCGCGATGATCACGGAATTTCTGGCCCATAAGAAATTCAAGAAATGCGAGGTAACAGTAGACCGTTCAAGGTCCCACCTCTTTGTATTTTACGGTTTCGTGGGGCTTGCAATTACTACCACGTGGGCAATCTTCTATCTTTACGGTCTTCAGCGCGAGTCTCCGTATCCTCTTTATGACCCGATGAAGATACTCGGAAACATCAGCGGCATAGCCCTTCTGCTGGGTATATCATGGGTCATCTCCAACAGAAGGAGAAACGAGAAGAAGGCTGGCATAGGGAGCTATTACGACTGGCTGTTCATAAGCATAGTCCTGGCCATAGTCGTGACCGGTCTGCTGTCGGAGATCCTCAGGCTTGCCGATATCGCTGTTCTTGCATACCCGGTTTATTTCATCCACTTAGTGGTTATCTTCTTCCTTTTTGCGTATGCGCCTTTTTCAAAAATGGCACATATGGTTTATAGGGCGACGGCGCTGGTATATGCAAAACAGACCGGCAGGGACCCGGAAAAGATTTAGACCCTCTCATATTTTTATGGACGGAGGTGAAAAGTCATGGCGATGGCAAAGAAATTCCGGTCCCCGACTGCAGGGAGTATGTCTATCGGCAAAGACGAGAGCGGCCCAGCCGTAAACCTTATGGCGATGACCTCTATGTAATCGCCATGATGATCAAGAAAAGATAGGGCGTTCTCGAAAAAAGTCGCATAAGCATCCCGTTCAAGGAGTTATTATTGTTTTCTTCAAAATTATAGAGATACACATTAAGGGAGGTGACGGTAAATCTTTTCCAGTCTTCCTGCGCACTTATGCAAAAGCGGCTTCGGCTTCTTAAATCAGTGAAAAAGGAGGATACAGATGACCACTAACGTAGCTATCGTAGTCTTTGCATCGATTTGCGGAGTAATCGGGGTCATATATGCCCTGATTACCGCCGCATGGGTGTTGAAGCAGGATGCCGGCAGTGATCGTATGCAGCAGATATCCAACGCAGTCAAGGAAGGCGCCACTGCATTTCTTGCCCGCGAGTACAAAACCGTGGCGCTCGTGGGGGTAATACTCATTATTCTTCTGTTCTTTCTCGGGCACAGAAAACCTTGGATTCCTCTCGGCTTTCTCATAGGAAGCGTAGGCTCAGCGCTGGCCGGCTATATAGGCATGATGGTGACAGTCCGTGCCAACGTGCGTACGACGCAGGCCGCCCAGAAAGGGCTTCAGCCCGCGCTTGACCTCTCTTTCAAGGGCGGTTCGGTTACCGGCAGTATGGTTGTCGGTCTCGGCATTATCGGCATAACCGGATACTATGCCTTGTCCAGATACGTCGCCGGCCCTGAGGAGGCGTTCCACGCGATTATCGGTTTGGGCTTCGGGTGCTCGCTTATGAGTGTTTTTGCCCGCATCGCAGGCGGGATTTACACGAAGGCTGCGGACGTGGGTGCAGACCTCGTCGGCAAAGTCGAGGCAGGCATTCCCGAGGACGACCCGAGGAACCCCGCCGTTATCGCCGATAACGTGGGCGACAACGTCGGTGACTGCGCCGGAATGGCGGCCGACCTTTATGAGACTTACAACGTGACTCTTGTGGCGGCCATTCTTCTGGCAAAAACAGCCTTCGGCGTCAACAGCCCGTGGGTCGAATTGCCCCTTCTTTTGGGAGGTGTCTCAATCCTTGCCTCCATCATAGGAACCTTCTTTGTAAAACTCGGAAAGAACCAATACATCATGGGTGCGCTTTACAAGGGGCTTGCGATTGCGGGGATATTGGCTGCAATCGCCTTTTACTTTGTTTCGGGATGGTTTCTCGGCCAGCCGGACGTCCAGCCAGCGTTTAGCCATTTGGGGGTCTTTACGACCGTCGTCATCGGCTTGATCCTTACCGGTTTGATAGTCGTGATTACCGAATATTTCACATCCAAGAGCTTTAGCCCGGTGAAACATATAGCAGCGGCCAGTCAGACAGGCCACGGCACAAACGTCATCGCGGGACTAGCAGTGAGCATGAAATCGGCCGGTCTGCCCGGCATAGTCATTAGCGGCGCGATCGTCTGGTCGTTCTTTATCGGGGCGGGCGGTTTTTCGAACCTTACGTCTAACCAGGCGGTGACCGGTCTTTTCGGTATTGCGCTCGCCGCTGTGTCGATGCTGTCCATGACCGGTATGGTTGTCGCCATCGACTCCTACGGCCCGATCACCGATAATGCCGGCGGTATTGCCGAGATGGCCGAACTCCCCGAAGCGGTCCGTAATATCACCGACCCTCTCGATGCTGTAGGAAATACGACAAAGGCCGTTACCAAAGGTTATGCTATCGGGTCCGCGGCGCTTGCGGCACTCGTTCTTTTTGCGGAATATTCCCGGTCCTTCAGCGTACACTTGTCCTTTGACCTTTCCGATCCAAGGGTCATCGTGGGTCTCTTTATCGGCGGACTTCTTCCCTATTACTTCGGGGCCTTGCTCATGGAGTCTGTGGGAAAGGCGGCCGGAGGAGTCGTTGAAGAGGTGAGAAGGCAGTTTCGCGAGATCAAGGGGATCATGGAAGGCACAGCGAAACCCGAATATGGGAAATGCATCGACATCGTCACAAAATCGGCGATCAAGGAAATGATGCTCCCGGCGCTCATCCCGGTCGTGGCTCCCGTTATCGTGGGGTTCGTTCTGGGCCGCGAGGCGCTTGGCGGTGTTCTCATCGGCAGCATCATCACCGGTCTTTTCCAGGCCATAGCGATGACCAGCGGCGGCGGGGCATGGGACAATGCCAAGAAGTTCATTGAAGGCGGCATGTACGGCGGTAAAAAGAGCCCGGCCTACCAAGCCGCGGTTACCGGCGATACGGTCGGCGATCCTTATAAGGATACGGCAGGCCCGGCCATAAACCCAATGATCAAGGTCATCAACATCGTTGCGCTTCTGATAGTGCCCCTGTTGCGCTAACAGTAATCGAAAGTCCTGCTGAAAAAAATGGGAGTGCACGACACATTTTTTTTCGCTGACAAACAGGGCTATTTCGTCCATTACCGCGTTAATGAAAATACTTTGGCCCTGAAATCGCAAGCCGCTTTCTTACAATGGATGAATAGTGGAATGAGCGAATGAATTACGAAAGTGGAATAGCAATAGAGGCGAAAGGACTCGCCAAAGGGTTTGGTGAGATCCAAGCAGTTTCCGATGTTTCTTTTGAGGTGAGAGCGGGAGAGCTCTTCGGTTTTCTAGGTCCCAACGGTGCGGGCAAAACCACGACCATCAACGTGCTCACCGGACTGGCACGCCCTGATGAGGGAACGATTCACATCGGTGGCATCGATTGCATAAAAACGCCGCGAGCCGCCCAGCACATTATCGGCGTGGTGCCGGACGAGAGCAATATGTACCCGGAGTTGAGCGGTTTTGATAATTTGTGCTTTTGCGCTGCCCTTTACGGCATGGGCAAGACCGAACGACAGGCGAGAGCGAGGGAACTGCTGGATGCATTCGATCTGACGAAAGCGGCGGAACGCAAATTCGACGGTTATTCCAAAGGGATGAAACGCAAACTTACCATCGCCGCGGGAATCATCCATAAACCGAAAATCCTGTTCCTGGACGAACCCACCACAGGAATCGACGTCGTCAGTGCCAGACAGGTGCGCCAACTCATCAGCGATCTGCACGGGGATGGAACGACTATTTTCCTGACTACCCACTATATCGAAGAAGCTGAGCGGCTATGCGACCGCATCGCCTTCATTATGTCTGGCCGCATTGTCCGGCTCGATACTGTTGCGAATCTGATCCAGCCAATCCGGGAGAAACATGTAATGCAGATCACGTGCTCAAATGAATTGAAAGACCTTTCAGGCGAACTGGCTGAAGAATTTCCTAACCTGAAATTCATAAGCCCGCAACCGGAACTGATCAGGGTGGAAGCCAATGAACCTGTCCACGTCGGGCCTTTGGTTCGCTTTTTGGAGGATCATGGGGCTGAGGTATCCGAGGCCAGGATAATCAGACCAAGCCTTGAAGATGTATTTGTCAAAATTACCGGAATCGGTGCGGACGCCATGCGCAAGGAAAAAGAAAAATCGGGAGCAAACCAATGAAGCTCTGGATCGCCTTCTGGAACATTTTGATCAAAGATTTCCGTACCTACTATCTGAAGCCACCGAACATAAGCTGGGGTCTCATTTTCCCGCTGGCCTGGACAGGTATGTTTTTTATCAAATCCGGAAGCGGACTGGAAAGTATTTCCTCGATTCTTCCGGGCGTGGTCGCCCTGTCTATTTTGTTCGGGACTACGTCCTTGCTTGCGGTGACCGTGACGTTTGAGAAGAAAAACCGCTCGTTCGAACGGCTGTTGCTCGCGCCCGTTCCCCTTGAACTGCTAATGCTGGCAAAAACTGGGGGAGCTATTCTGTTTGGGGTGGTCAATGCTTTTATCCCCGTTGTCATGGCAGCGTTTCTCATCGACCTGTCTCATGTGGACTGGATGGTGTTTGTTCTGGCGGCGTTTCTGATCGCCGTGGCATCCACTTTCTTGGGTCTTTTCATCGCAGTAGCGGTCAGCGAGGTGTTCGAGGCGCAAACTTTCTCCAATTTTTTTCGCTTCCCCATGATTTTTCTTTGCGGGCTGTTTTTTCCCATCAGCTCACTCCCATGGTTTTTAGAACCTCTCTCCTATGTTCTTCCCCTGACTTATGGCGCTGATATGCTTCATGGGGCCATACATGGTTGGCATATTCTGCCTATTTTCGTCGATCTGCTCGTCCTGACAATGTTTTGCATACTCTTATTTGCCGCCAGCCTCAGAAATATCAGGCGTAAATGGATACTTTAAGCCTTAAAGGTTAGCGACTTTTCGCCTGCTGTAGTCATTCTGGCTTACGACTTCAAGAATTTGCGGGCCCAATGTCCTTATCGGTCGTTTTCCTTATCGGGTGAATGAATCCAAGGTTGCGGACAATTTAGGCTTTGAGCATCTTCTTTGCAAAGATCCGCCGACAACATCGCCATGGCTTCGAGTAAGTAAGCAGGGAACTGCGAACTTACCAGGTTCGTGAAGGTCTCGCGGGTGGCCCGCGGATCTCTCCGGCAGGAGCCGTCCTCATGACCTTTGTTAGCAAGAGAAGCAACAAAGAATTTGGAAACGTTTGGAAAGTCTGGCGTTCCACATCACGTGTGTACGATGCCTCAATACCTCCCTGAATATATAGCCGGAAGTATATATCTTCGCCACTACTCGGAAAAGATGATAGAATTTTATCAGACATTTTCAGCAGTGACCGGAGGGGGTTTATGTTTGCAGACAGAAGGGATGGGGGACTTCAGTTGGCAGAAAGGCTGGGACACTACAAGGGTCGGAAGGAGGTACTTGTTCTTGCTTTGCCGCGCGGAGGAGTCGTGACCGGCTTAGTGATTGCTCAAGCCATCGGTGCAGATCTCGATGTTCTTATTGTAAGAAAGATAGGTTATCCTGGACAGGAAGAACTTGCTATAGGTGCAGTCTCGGAGACGGGGGCCGTAGTCTTGAATCAGAATGTTATCTCATACGGCGGAGTGACAGAGGAGTATGTCGAGAAAGTGATATCCGCACAGAAAGAGGAAATAGCTCGCAGGATAAGACTTTACAGAGGCGGGAAGCAACTTGAGAGGCTGGATGGCAAGACGATTGTCTTGGTAGACGATGGTGTTGCAACGGGAGCAACCATGAAGGCGGCAATTGCTACCCTGAAAGAGGAGAAGATTGAACGGCTCGTTGTAGCCGTGCCAGTTTCTTCGCGCGATACCGCAGACGAGCTCACTACGATGGCCGATGAGTTCGTCTGTCTTTATGCGCCTTCAGATTTTTTGGCTGTGGGCAACTACTACAGGGATTTTGCCCAGGTGACTGATGACGAAGTGGTAAAGATTCTAAAAGAATCGCAGGATCCGGGCGGCAAGAACAGCTGAATGAATACACTCATGACCGCTGTCGGGATTGCAAAAACGGGCTTCAAAGCTGTAGTATGCCTTGAACTTCCTGACTCCCTCCTGCTCAATGCGATCCCTCCCGCGCAACACCTTCTTTATCACCTACAATGGAAGACACAACTTAGGAATTTTGTAGATGGGAAAGGGGATTTTGATTTTGAGGAAATTTCCGCTGAAGGTTGCAGCTTTGGAAAGTGGCTACTTTCTGATGAAACAACACAAGATGCTTCTACTCCTGAAATACAGGAACTTATCTCAACGCATGATGACCTTCATGAAACAGCAAAGCGAGTTTATGACTTGAAAATGTCAGGTCAGGTTAATGCGGCCCGACGAGAATTGAGAAAAGTTGTTAAGACCAGTTTGAAGTTATATTCTTTGCTGCGTGCTCTGAATATAATTAAAGACAACCGCGGTTTTATCTTAAGGTCTGAATAGTTCAAAGGTTTTCCGAAGCTTTAACCATGCTCGCCGGCTTTGAACGGCAAAAAAAACCGCCCTGTCGGGCGGGAAACTATGGAGCCTGCTTTGATCGCTGGAACTATTGATCAAGCGACCCTGGGAGCACCAGAAGTCTTGGCGGTTATGGACCTGTTTATCGAGGCATTTTTTAAGTCATTTCCAAGTTGGTTTCTTTCTCCGTTAACGTTTGTATTGGAGTGTATGTCAAGTCTTTTCTCTCTCGCTTAAGTGCACCTGACTTGGACATATAGTTATGGATTTAAACAAGTGCTTTAAAGGCGCGTCGCCTTGACTTTGTGAACAAACGGTAGTAAAAGTGAATTATAAATTGTAATTTTAGTCTTTAAATGGCAAAGGCCTCATGAAACTCTCTATTACGGCAACTGGAAAAGACCTGGACTCAAGGGTTGAGAAGATGTTTGGCAGGTCGCCGTATTTTGTGATCGTGGATACGATGACTGAGGAGACCACGTTTCTAAGAAATACGGCAATATGCTCTGGCCACGGGGCCGGTATTCGGGCTGCAGGGATACTGTCCGAGGAGGGGGCTGAAGCCCTCCTGACAGGCGTAGTGGGGCCCAACGCCTTCAAGGCCCTGAGGGATGCTCACATAACGGTGTTTGAGGGTGCTTCGGACCTTGATTCGGTCGGGACCGCTTTGCGAAAGTTCAAGAACGGCATGTATAAAGCGGTGGCTACTCCCTCCGGAGTAATGGGTGCCGGCAGACGTTTCAGGGGCGGCGAATGATAGATGCCGAGTTCCAGGACCCAAAATATGAGCTCTGCTGCAGAGTACCTGATAAGCGCGATTCTGAAGGAGAGGAAGAGGTGAAAAGCTTCTTTCAGCCCGGAAGACAGAGGGTGTAACCCGCTATGGATTTTTTGCGCGGAATCAGATGGAAAAACAGGATCTTTACGAAGTAGTTGTCAGTAACCTGCCGGTGGGTTTCTCGCGGGTAGATAAGAATGGTGTCATAATCGAGTTCAACAGAGCTGCAGAAAGGATAACGGGCTACTTAAAAGAAGAAGTAACCGGCAAGTCACATATTGCTATGCTCCACGGGACGACGGATGCAAATGTCTGCCCGTTGTTTGTCGCCCTCCGGGAAGGTTCGCAAAAAATCGATACTCAGGCAACGCTGAGGACAAAAGCTGAAGAATATATTCTCGTCGCCGTCACCGCCTTTCCACTTTTTGACAGCGCCGGCACTTTCGTGGGTGGTGTGGAGCTTTTCAGGGATATTACCAAATTGAAACGGCTTGAAAGAGAACGAAGGAACGTCCTCTCCATGTTCGCACATGACATGAAAAATCCGATCATAACGGCAGGAGGGTTTTTGTCGAGAGTTTTGACGGAAAAAATGGGGCCGCTGACGGAAAAAGAGGCGGAGTACCTTTCGGTGGTGAGGACTGAACTTGAAACAGTGGAACGACTGGTGAGGGATTTTCTCGAATTCTCAAGGTACGAAACGAAGGAATATGAGCCGGTATTCGGTCTGTTCGACATAGCCTCGGCAATATCCAACCAAGTCGTCGCATCAAGCGTGGAGGCCGCCGAGAAAGACATCGAAATCCATTTTGACTCTCCGCGCAAGTCGGTGGAAGTAAATGCGGATGCCGCCATGATAGAAAGAGTCATCGCCAACCTTGTCGATAATGCCATAAATTATACAGAGCCTGGCGGAAAGATCAGGGTGAGGCTTGTTGAAAGAGACACCGAGGTCTTGGTGCAGGTTGAAGACACAGGCGTAGGGATAGAGGAAGCTAAGCTCCCGCATATCTTTGATGCCTTCTTCCGCGTTGACAGGGGTAAGAAAGGCACCGGACTTGGTTTGACTATCGCCAAAAAGATCATGGAGGCACACGGTGGTAAGATCTCATTCAAAAGCGTATTTGGAAAAGGGAGCACCTTCAGCTTCAGCCTTCCAAAAAAGTGAAGAAAGGAAGAGCTATCATGGCAAATATTTTTGACACAATGGCAGATAGGTACGATGCCTGGTATGACTCTGACGAAGGAAGGCCTCTTTATGAGAGTGAGTTCGCCTGTCTCAGGCCTCTGGTTGAAGCAGCCCCCCGTCCCATTCTTGAGGTCGGCGTCGGGACCGGAAGGTTCGCCATGTATTTCCTGCCGGCAACAGGCCTGGATCCGGCTCTTACGACGCTGAAGCTGGCGAAGTCACGAGGGATCGAGACGGTACAAGGGGTCGGCGAGAAACTCCCTTTTGACGACGGGTCGTTCGGATGCGTCCTGATAATAGTGACTATATGTTTCGTGGAAGACCCCCTCAAGGTGCTCATCGAGGCAAAAAGGGTCATCAGGAAGGATGGAACCGTCGTCATAGGACTTGTGCCGGCGGATTCTCCATGGGGAGCCTTTTATCAGGCAAAGAAAAGACAGGGACACCCTTTTTATGAAAAGGCCAGGTTTTACAGCTTTGCGGAGACAGATAAACTCCTGGAAGATGCAGGTTTGAAGATCACAAGGATACGGAGCACTCTAATCAGGGCGCCCGAGCAGATGCAGCAGCTCGAAGAGCCGGTCGAGGGATATGTAGAAGGAGCAGGGTTCCTCTGCATAGAAACCAGAAAAAAGTTATGAATACTGATGATGGAAAAAGCGATGATTACGACGTTCAAATGTTCGGACTGCCGTCTCGGGAAAAAGCATGAATATCGATGCTACGGAGAGAACTACTGCATATTCCACTGGTGAATCTCTCATTTGTCGGCGCCAAAGGGGTTGTAGCCCTATACTCCGGAAGCGCAGCCGTACTCTCAGAGGCATTGCAGAGCTTGACCGACGTCGTCGGATGTCTCCCCGTCCGGGCTAGAAAAACGATTTCAAAAAAGGAAGTCTTCACAGTTTCCCTGTAGGGTTCAGTATAAAGTCCCTAAGAAACATTTAGACTTCAGAGGATTTTATCCCCATCAAATTTCCTTTAGAAGGAGGGCAGATGAATATCAAGGAACTAGGCGGCGCCATAAGCATCGGAAGGGAAGGGGTAGAGATAAGGGACCGCAAGGCCTTTTCCTCCCTCATGGACGGACTCATCTATGAAGCCGTCTTCTCTGAAGAAGACAGAAAGAAGAGGCTTCTGACACTGGTCAAGGAGATCGCCAAGGCCTGCGGGGCCGTGCCGGCCTCCATCCATGACCTGTATGAGGAGATGGGAAGGAATTATCCCGGTTTTACAGTCCCGGCGATCAATATCCGCGGCCTCACTTACGACGTTGCAAAGGTGATTTTCAGAAAGGCGCTGGAAAAGAATGTCGGGGCGTTCATATTCGAAATAGCGCGTTCCGAGATCGGCTATACGAAGCAGAGGCCCCTTGAATATGCCGCAGTCGTTTTGGCCGCAGCCGTGAAGGAAGGTTTCCGGGGGCCGGTCTTTATCCAGGGCGACCACTTCCAGCTGGTGAGAAAGAATTTCCTCAGTGACCCCGATGCCGAGACAGGATATATAAAGGGTTTGATAAAGGAAGCGATCGACGCCGAATTTTACAATATCGACATCGACTCATCGACTCTCGTAGATCTGGAGAAGCCGACGCTGAAGGAGCAGCAGAGGCCGAACTTTGAGAAGACGGCGGAACTCGCAGCATTCATCAGGGGGATACAGCCCCATGGGATCGATGTCTCTATCGGAGGCGAGATCGGGGAAATAGGGAAGAAGAACAGTACCCCCGACGAGATGAAGGCCTATCTTGACGGCTTCAGGGAGACCTTCAACGGAAGCAAGGGGCTGAGCAAGCTCAGCGTGCAGACCGGCACGTCTCACGGAGGCGTGGTCCTTCCCGACGGGACGCTGGCAAAGGTAAAGATAGACTTCGAGACACTGCGGCAGCTTTCCGACCTGGCGAGAAAGGAGCACGGACTTTCCGGCGCGGTCCAGCACGGCGCATCGACGCTGCCGGAGGAGGCCTTCCACATGTTCCCCGAGACCGGGACATCCGAGGTCCATCTGGCGACAGGTTTCCAGAACATTATATATGACAGCTCGCACCTACCGGCAGCGTTCAGGGAAGAGGTATACAACTATATCAAGACGGAATTCGCCGGGGAGAGAAAGGAAGGGCAGACAGAAGAGCAGTTTATCTACAGCACGAGAAAGAAGGGGTTCGGCACCCTTAAGAAAAAATGGTGGGACCTGGGAGCCGATATAAGAGAACCGATCATGATGGAACTGGAGAAGAAGTTCGACCTGCTCTTTACCACCCTGCGGGTCGGCAATACGACCGATATCGTCGGCAGAACCGTCAAGCCGGTCATTGTAAGGAAAGAGCTTGCGGAGAATATTCTCGAATCATAACGCAGACACTCAGTACTTCATGAACTTGAGAATAATGATCGTAAAGCAAGACGGGATGCGGTGGCATCACTTGTTCTCGCTCAGCCTTTGTCGGAAAGGCTCCGGACAGATGCCCCATATGCGGCGTGAGGAGGAAAGATTTGCAGGTTCTGAGAAATAGGGCAGAGATAGCCCCGATTTTGAAACTAAGAGAGGTTAGTTTATGCGAAAAAGCAGACTTGAAAAGGGCGGGTTTTCCCTCGAAGGAATAAATCTTGCCCTCTGCGAAAATCCCATGCCTCCGCTCAATGATGTAATAGAGGCTGTCAGGGCGGAAGCACCTCTGAGCAATCATTATACAGAGCCATATTCATTGAAACTGAAAGAGAAGATATCAGAATATGCCAGGGTCCCTGTGGACAACATCCATATTAATGCCGGCTCGGAGCTTATACTCCGCCAGCTCTTCTCCCTGTACGGACGAAAAGTCCATATGTTTTCGCCCACCTATTATCTGTTCGATGAGATCGCCGAGGAAAGAACCCATACCTTTCTGGATGAGGAGGAAAGCTTTCTTTTTGATATGAAGGAGTTTGACATTCCTTCTGACGTAACGCTGGCTGTAGTAGTCAATCCAAACAACCCCACCGGAGCCGTTTTCGATATAAAGGAAAATGCTTCAGTCATAAAGAAATATCCCCGTATCATGTTTCTGATAGATGAGGCTTTTATCGAATTCGGCGGACAGGAGGCGACTGACCTGGCAATTAAATATGAAAACGTCATCATAACCAGGACATTCTCGAAAGCCTTCAGTCTGGCTGGTTGCAGAGTCGGCTATGCAATCGCAAACAGAAGGTTGATAGAATACCTTGATAACCACAACGATGCCTATCCTCTGGCAAGAACCGCAGAGGCCGCAGCCAGCTCATCTGGATAAGATCAAAGAGAGAGTAATAACCTTGAGAGCTTTGGCAAGAGAGTTTGCTAGATCATTGCAGGGCCTAGGCCTCACGACATATCCCACCGAGACTTACTTTTTTCTCGGAAAGGTGCCCCTCATGGGCGCGGATCAATTTGCTCACGCATTGGGAGGAAAGAATATCCATATCAGACCTCTTCATCAGGAGCGACTAGGGAATAAATTCCTTCGGTTTGCAACATCCACTCCCGAGAATAACAGGATAGTCCTGGATGCTATAAGAGAAATAGTTGGTGCACATTAAGAGGAGGAAACTCATGGGAGAAAAGGATATCCAGAAAATTATATGGATGCGGGTCCAGGAGTCGGTGCTCGCCCATCTGAAATGAAGTTTCTAGGCGAGTTGGAAGAAGGTAAAAAGGCAAGGATACTGGATATCCTTGGCGGAGTGGATATGAGACAACATCTGTCTACTCTTGGCATCAATAGGGGTGATATTGTTTTGGTTAAAAGACTCTCTGCCTGGGGAGGGCCTATACTCATTGAAGTGAACGGCAGCGAGGTGGCATTGGGAAGGGGCATTGCTTTCAGAGTCCAGGTAGAAGAGGTATGAGAATCGCGCTTGCGGGCCAACCGAACTCCGGAAAGAGCACAATTTTCAATGCGCTCGCCGGATACAGGGCCGTTACAGCGAATTTTCCCGGTAAGACCGTCCAGTATACCCTGAGCAAGGTAGCTTTTGGAGGAAAGACCTTTGAGATAGTCGACCTCCCGGGTATATATTCCCTCACTTCAGTGGATCTGGCCGAGTTTGAGGCACGCAAATACATCCTGTCAGGACAGGCTGATGTGGTAATCAACGTCGTCGACGCGTCTCTTTTGTCAAGAAGTCTTGAGTTCACAGTTCAACTTCTGGACATGGGCATACCCATGGTTGTCTGCCTGAATATGATGGATGAGGCCAGGAGAAAGGGGGTGATTATAGAAACAGGAAGGCTTTCTGAAATCCTCGGTGTCCCCGTAGTCGAAACGATTGCACTGAAAGGCCAGGGCTTAGAGGCGCTTTTCTCAGAGGCCCGAAGGGTTCTTGATAAAGGAATCAAAGGGAAACCGCCGTCTTGCCATAAGGATGTGGAAGAAGTCATTGATAGGCTCTCGGCATCGATAGATGAGCATACCCTCACGAAACTGAAGGTACCGAGGACGTTTCTCTCAAAAAAACTCCTTGAAGGAGACAGATTCTTAATGGAAGAGACAAAAGAGTTCCCAGCGATATTCAGTGTCACGAAAAGCCTCCAGGACTTTCTGGAAAGGACACACGGTAGGCCGTCCGATGTGGTGATGTCATCAGAGAGACATGCGATAGCCATGAATATCTTCGAAGAGGCGGCAAAGGTGGGAGAATCTGTGAAGACCCTTCAGGACAGAATTGATAAATTGATCATGCATAAGTACCTCGGCTATGCAATTCTCTTGTTGCTCCTTGTGATGTTCTTCGGTATTGTCTTTCAGCTGGGAAAGACAATGGAAACTCCAATTATTTCGGCTTTTAAAGGTATTACGGACAGGGCGGGCGATGTAATTGGGAAAGAGACGCCGTCTTTTTTCTTTGTAAAGGGGATAATGGAAGGATTGGCCGGAGGCATAGGAATAGTTCTTCCCTATCTGCTCCCTTTTCTTGTCGGCATGGCCATCCTTGAAGATGTTGGTTATCTGCCGAGGATGGCCTTTCTCATGGATGCCTTTATGCACAGGATCGGCCTTCACGGGAAATCCGTCCTTCCTTTTGTCCTCGGTTATGGGTGCAATGTCCCGGCCATCATGGCAACAAGGATACTGGAGACACCGAGGGACAGGTTCATAACGGCTCTCCTTGCGACCATGGTCCCCTGCGCCGCGAGGACGACCATTATCTACGCCCTTGTGGCCTATTACTTAGGCCCTTTTGCTGCCCTTTTTGTTTATGTCCTGAATATCGGCATTATAGCCCTGACGGGAAAGATAATGACTTATTTTATTCCTGAGGTCACACCTGGCCTCATCCTTGAAGTGCCCTCCCTCAAAAGGCCTTCTGCCAGAGTGGTCCTCGCGAAGACATGGCTCAGGATGAAGGAGTTTGTCTTTATTGCATGGCCGCTACTTATCCTCAGCAGTGTTTTCCTTAGTTTTCTTGAATACGTGAAGGGTGACATGGCAATAAATGCTATACTGTCTCCCCTGACTTCCTCCGTCCTTGATCTGCCGGTGGCGGTTGGAACGACCCTCATATTCGGCATCTTGAGAAAGGAGCTGTCCATGGTCATGCTCTTTCAGTCACTGGGTACCATGGACGTATCCAGGGTAATGTCCCATGGGCAGATTATGGTCTTTACCGTATTCGTACTTTTCTATGTGCCCTGCGTAGCCACAATAGCCGTATTATGGAAAGAATTCGGATGGAGAAGGATGACAGTGATAAGCCTTATAACTCTCAGTATTGCCCTAGTCATCGCATCGGCAATGAGGGGATTTATAGCATTGATGTAAAATGTAGGAAAGCAGTTTCATGGTTTTTCAAGTATATCGGCTTGAAAGACGCTCGCTTGTCGTTGGAAAGGCTTGCGGCCCCGGCCGGAACGGGCGGCGGAAATCAAAGGAATGCTACGCCAAAGAAGCCGTCGCGATTTCTCGGAAAACCTAACAGATGAACTCACTATTGACTCCCCAGAGCTTAAGTTTAATAATAAGGACATGAAAAAATCGGGTCTGTCAAAAAAGTCAGCCGCAATACATTCAGCAGGTGCTGAAAAAAGAGATCATCATGAGATTGATGAAGCGGACACGAGATACAAGACCCTGTTCGAACAGTCCGCTGACGGGATTCTGATAATAGATTGTGACGGGAGATTCGTCGAGTTCAACGAAGCTGCGCACCGCCAGTTGGGTTTCTCGAGGGAGGAGTTCGCCGCCCTTAAAATCTCCGATATAGATCCCGTGGAGAGCCCTCAAGAAATACAGGCCCGTATGACAAAGCTGCTAAACGGAGAGAAGGCCGAATTCGAAGTCAAGCATCGTACAAAAGAGGGAGAAATAAGGGATGTTCAGGTCATTACCCAGACTATTGCTTTATCTAGAAACACGGTGTTCCACTCAATATGGCACGATATAACCGAACGCAAAAAAGTCGAGGGTTTGCTTGAGCGGGCCGTCGTAAAAGCCACGGAGGAAAAAAATAAATTCGAAGCGATTATCTCCGCTATAGGAGACGGCGTCAGCATAAGGGACACCGATTTCAAGATACTGTTTGAGAATCAAAAGCAAAAGGAAACGACGGGGAGCAATGAAGGCGAGCACTGTTACAGGGCCTATCAAAACAGGGATGAAGTATGCGAAGGATGTCTTGTAGCCATGTGTTATAAAGACGGCAACGTGCATAAAGGAATTCAGACTCGCCGCAACGGAAAAGATACAGCATATTATGAAATAACTGCCTCGCCGTTGAGAGATCACAACGGGAATATCACGGCGGGCATCGAGGTGGTCAGGGACATCACAGAAAGACGCCGGACCGAAGAATCGCTGCGCATCAGCGAGGCAAAGCTGAACGACGCCCAAGCAATTGCACATGTAGGCAGCTGGGAGTGGGATATCTCAAGCGGAGCATTCTACTGGTCAGACGAGATCTATCATATTTACGGATACGAACCACACGAAATCTCTCCGAATTATGGGCTCGTCGTCAACGCCATGCATCCGGACAGTAAGGACGCATTTCTCAGGACCGTCGATGCATCACTGAAGGGAGAAAGGCCGTTTGAGTTGGATTACACCTTTTTCAAGAAGGACGGTTCGGAAGCGGTTGGCCACTTGATAGGAAGGTTTGTCCGCGATGCTAACAGTGCCCCCGGGCGCATTTATGGAACGGTCCAGGAGATCACCCTGCAGAAAAGGATGGAAAAGGTCTTGCGAGAGTCGGAGGAGAAATTCCGGAGTATCTTCGACAATGCCAATGACGGGATCCTGATTGCAGGCATTCCGACAAAAAAGTTCTGTGGTGCGAACAAGACCATATGTGGAATGCTGGGATATGAGAGGGAGGAACTCCTCGGGCTTGGGGTTGAAGAGATCTATCCCGATCGAGACCTTTCGCGTATAATCGAGGATTTTGCAAAACTGGCCGGGGGAGAAAAAACAATTGCCGAGAACCTGCCCGTCCTTAGAAAAGACGGCACTGTTTTTTATGCCGACGTCTCCTCGTCCGTCATAACTTTGGAAGATGAGCAATGTGTTATAGGCGTTTTCCGCGATATAACTGAGCGCAGGCAGGCAGAGGAGCGGCTCAGGGCGTCCTTGAGGGAAAAGGAGATATTGCTGAAGGAAGTCCACCACCGGGTAAAGAACAACCTTCAGGTAGTGGCCAGCATGCTCCAACTTCAGTCGGCATACATAACCGACGAAGACGCGAAGCGGTCATTCGAAGAAAGCCAGCAACGGGTGGAATCGATGTCGATCATACATGAAAAATTATACCAGTCAAAAGATCTCGCCAGGATCGATTTTAGAGAATATATGGAAAGCGTGGTCTCAAATCTAATTACTTTAAACAGCCCGCCGAACGAGGAAGTGAAGATAACCCTGGACATTGAAGGGATCTCTCTTGACATAAATCGTTCAATTCCTTGCGGGCTCATATTGAATGAGCTGATCACCAACTCCCTCAGGCACGCCTTTACGGATGGACGGGAGGGAGAAATTGTAATTGGCATGCACTATCATGGGGGCGGCCGTATCCGTTTGACCGTTTCCGATAATGGTATCGGTTTCCCGGATGGAGTGGATTTCAGGAAGACGAAATCACTGGGCATGCAACTCGTGATGGCCCTTGTGAAGCAGATTGATGGTGCAATAGACATGGAGGCATGCACGGGAACTTGTTTCAGAATCGCATTTCAGACATAAGATCAGATAAAGAGGGTTTTTTGTGGAGAAAAAAAGGATACTGGTCGTCGAGGATGAGGGTATAACGCTAATTCATATGACCAAGGTTCTCGAACAACTGGGATATGAAGTGGTCGGTGACGCATCCTCTGCAGATGAGGCTTTTATGAAGGCAACGGAGTTCAGGCCTGATCTGATTCTCCTGGACATAGTGCTGAAAGGAAAAGTCGATGGAATAGATGTTGGTGATAAGATCCGAACGATCCTGAATATCCCTATCATATACCTGACCGCCCACGACGATGAGGCCACGCTTGAACGGGCAAAGGTTACTGAACCTTACGGATACATCGTAAAACCCTTCAGGGAAAAAGACCTGTATATTTCCATCGAATTTGCTCTTTATAGGTTCCATGCGGAGGCCGAAATAAGGAGACTGAACCGGGAACTCCGGCTTCGGACGACGCAGATGGAACAGTCTTATAAGGATCTTGAAAGTTTCAGTGTCGCGACCTCGCATGATCTGCGCGAGCCTCTCATGGTGATCGAATGGTTCTCTGGCAGGCTGTTGAAGAGGTATTCCGAAATACTTGATGACGATGGCAAACAGACGCTTGTTATGATCAGAGAGAGGGCGAAGCAGATGTCGAAGCTCGTCAAAGATCTCCTCTTTTTTTCGCGACTTAATGCAAAGGAGATTGTGAAATCTTCCATAGACATGACGGCTCTCGTCGAAGAAATAATCGATGAAATGAGGGCTGCGATGGCCGAAAGGGATGTACATTTTGCAGTGAGACATATGTTTGAAGCCTATGGCGATCCTTCCATGATGCGGCAGGTACTAATCAATCTGTTGTCGAATTCAATCAAATACACACGGGGCAGAATCGTCGCAACGATTGAAGTCGGAAGTCACGACAATGGCGATGAAAATGAAACCGTTTATTATGTGAAGGACAACGGTATAGGTTTCGACGGCAATGATTCTGATCAACTTTTCGCGCCTTTCCGGCGTCTCGAGTCATCTCAGGAGTTCGAAGGCTCAGGCATCGGACTTTTTATCGTAAAGAGGATCATAGAGAAGCAGGGAGGGACAGTCTGGGCGGAAGGAAGGCGTGACGAAGGGGCTACTTTCTACTTTTCTCTGCCGGGGCGGGTATCTGCCTGAAAATCGTCGGCTTGGATATGCAGCAAACAATCAGCGGGACTGAAAGCTACGCTACAACAACGTTACGATGAACTCAGGCAGTCTTCGCGGTTGGTCTCAGGGGTTACTGAAACACGGGAGACAAAGCGGCGATATTGTTCTTTTAGACCTTAAGATTCGTCCGAATGTCGGTTTTGCGACTATTTTTGATATTGCCTTCATGGTGACTAGCATCAGGAAAAAGCTAGCTTGTCCATTTCTTTCAGCGAAATCGAACTGTTGCGATGCTCCTTGACAATCTTCCTCTACTGCGTCATATTTTAATTGATATGACGATTGATTCTTGGGATAAGGCGTTTGCAAGGATTACTTGAGGAGAATATGCCCGTGATACGAGCTAAGTACATAATGTGCAAAAGGACGGCAGTTAAAGAAAATGAGTCGGGGAAAGAGGTTGTTTTTAAAATGATGGGGACAGGATGCCCTGGCCTTCCCGTAGTGAACGAGCAGATGGAAGTAGTTGGAATTTTAACAGCATTTGACGTTCTCAAGGCAATTCGAAACGGCGTGGAGATCGATGCAATTACGGTCGGCAAGGTCATGTCTAAAGCCCCGCTGTCCGCCGATGTGAATACCCCCCTCGAAATGCTTATAGATATGCTCATAGATAATAATTACACCATCATTCCCGTAACGAATAAAAATAAACTAGTCGGAATAGTAAGCAGGGCCGAAATTCTGCAGGCCTATGCGGAGCCTCATATGTACCAGTTCTTCGAAGAATGAGTTCTCTCACAAATGCATTTCACTGGTTGAATGGCCGTACTTTTGCTCTGTTTGGGCGCAGCACTTCATGAAACAAGTAAACATATCGGAATCCTCAATGTTCAAGAAATGTTCCAAATGCGGGTTTGTTTGGCCCGACAGGATCTCTTTTCTTAACGATGCAAAAATTCGCATGATTGGTTACCAGGTCCACTTTAATGAACTTATTGCGGGGCTTTTTCTATTTGAACACGCCTGTGGGACGAGCCTTGCCATTCTTGCACATGAATTTCAGGATCTCTATAACGGTCCGATATTTACCGAAAGCCTTACAGAAACTGAAGAGTGCCCCGGATACTGCTTTCGCGAAAATGATTTACAGCCATGTCCCTTGAAATGTGAATGTGCATATGTACGTGAGATCATTCAAGTCATCTTGAACTGGAAAAGCCGGGGCTAAGCATGATTTGTAGGAGTGTCCAATAAGCCCGCTGAGAGCCACAGTGGTTCTACTCCCAGGTTGCCATTTCCCTTTTAATACTCCGCTGGCGTCTCGTTACCAGGATATGTTGGATCCGAATAGATTTAAACTGCTTCCGATTGTCCGATGCCGTATATCCCGAGCAGAAGGTGAGGGATCCGGGATGTCTTTGGTCATCTTACTCGATATTTACCTTCTTTTGTTTCTTCATCGCCTCTGCTGTCTTTGGTACGGTTATCTCAAGGATGCCGTCCTTGAACTGCGCCTTTATCTTGTCCGTCTCAACGTCGGAGGGAAGACTGAAAGACCGGCTGAAGCTTCCGTAGGAACGTTCCATCCTGAAATAGTTCTGCTTTTCGACTTTTTCCTCTTTCTTCTTCTCCCCGGAGATAGTCAACACGTTGTCGGCTATTCTTACGTCCAGACTGTCCTTCGTCATTCCCGGCATCTCCGCCTTAACGACCACGTTGCCGTTGTCCTCGAATATATCCACAACCGGGGAGGCAACCTCTGCCATCTGCGGCGCTAGCCGCCAGGACGGCATCATCATCGAAAAAGGCCGCCTGAAGAAGTCCTCGAACTCCCTCTCCATCTCCTCGAAGCGCGAAAGAGGTCTCGTCGGTTCGACTTTGACTATCTCTTTCGATCCTTGCTCTGCCATAAAAACACCTCCTGTTGCATGCCTACGGATCCCTCATCTAAATTCTACATCCGGGGGAACTGTTGTCAAGATGAGTTCTTCAAAGAGCTTCAAAGACACTTTTTCCACTTTGTTGTCGGAAAGGTTGAACAAATAAAACCACTTCTGCTGAGGTACTCGCCTGGAAGAGGGTTCTAGCAGAGTCTTATGCGGTATTTAAGTACATCACTCATTCGGTTTGAAGCGATGAATGGGGCTGTATGGGATTCGGAAGCGTTTCATTAGAGGGTGGCGAGGCAATGGGCAAACGCCTTTCGGCAGATTGTGATCTGCAAGGCAATCAGTGGATTCTGCCTAATTCATTGATAATTATAACGAGCATCATGGTTGTTTCGAACTGCGCCCTAAAGGACAGTTTCGGTTGTTTGACAGCGAAAAGTAAAAGATGTAGTCTTTGCTTAGAAGGTATCTGCCAGGTTCTGTCGGATAACGCAGACGAATATATTGTTCGCAGACATTATGAAGAGACAATTGAACTGAAGTCATGCATAAGGAGGATGCAATGAATTTGCAGGAAGAAATAGCAAAGACAGCATATGAGTTCTATGAAAAAAGCGGCCGCATAAAAGGCAGAGATTTTGACAATTGGGTTAAGGCTGAAAGACTAGTCTTGGTAAGGCATGCCAGTCAGGATATTGAAGAGCCGGAGGAAATGAGCAGTAACGAAGGAAGTGGGGAGTTTCCTCCTTTTCAGGAAGAAGAAGGAATGTCGGAAACGGGGCGGAGTACGACCTCTGCAATTCTCAGCGGTGGTGAAGAGTGTGAGAAGATCGAAAACACAGAGAAGGAAGAGGAGAATATGCCAGCTACTTCTGTAAGCGGGAAACTCGGTCAGCCAAAGGCGAGAGTCCGCAAAGAAGAAGAAGCAGCCAAGTACGTGACCAGTTACGGCCACGCGCACAAGAAAGAAGAATGAGAACAAATAGAAGTGGAGATAGGATCAGGCAGTAGAATTGAAGAGAAAAACTGAAGTAGTCCCCAAAAAAGATATTTTTTTTAAAAAGATTATCGGGATTTGCGCTGTCTAAGTTCTTGAAGATGTCAGGTTTTTAGTTGAAACTATCTGAGTGGCCCTCACTCCTTACGCCGCCTTTCTGGCCGGCGCACTATTATCTTCTGTCGCCTCCATTGTTTTGATGATTTCGTAAATCGAAGCATATCCCTTGATCCGCTTGAATCCCTTCTCACTATAAAGAAGAACAGCAGCCAGCCACCGCTGCATCATCCTGCTATCCCTGTAACGCTTTATGTTGCCCTCAGCATGCCTGACGGTGGAAAACATACTCTCGATGGGATTGGTCGAATGCAGCGTCTTCCTCAACAAAGTCGGAACCTTCAGGCAAACTCGAGAGTGAAGTATACGCCATCGGAGCGGCCTGGTTCCGCTACCGAGGAGATTGGTTACGATTATCTGGTCATAGCACTGGGGGCAAGGCAGGCCTACGACAGGATTGAAGGCTTTGACGAACACGGCCATGCCCTCTCCGACTGCTATTACGGCAACAGGCTTAGAGCTTACCTGCATGGCCGGTATAAGGGGGGGGCCGATTGCCATAGGCTCGGCCAGGTTTCACCAGGGAACAGTCGGTAAGCCTGAATGGCTGCCCATAGCGGAGACTGCCTGCGAAGGGGTAGCGCTAGAAGTGGCCTTTTCCCTTGCGGCATGGCTCGATATAAGAAATTTGGGCGGCCCCGGTAACATCAATCTCTTCACGCCGGGAAAACTGGTAGCAGAGTATTTCGGTGACAATATTGTGAGCCGGTGCCTGGCGACGGCAGAACAGATAGGCTTGAATTACGCTAACAACACCGGGGACATCAAGCGCATAAGCCGGTGGGGGGTGGAATTCGAAAACGACAAAAGCATGGACGCCGAACTCAAGATAATACTTCCCAACTTGGAAGCCCACGGATTTCTTAAAGGTCTGCCTGTCACGGACGAAGCCGGTTTCGTGATTACCGACTCCACGATGCGCAACCCGGACTATAAGAATATATTGGCTGTGGGGGACTGTGCCTCTCTGACCGTACCAAAGATGGGAGTGCTTGGCGATGTAGAATCGTGGGTCGCTGCAACGCAGATTGCAAGGAACGTTGGGAAGGCCAGCGAAGAAGAGGCCGGCCGGCCTTATACTCCGCAGATTATTTTCCTGGGCGAGATTGGGCATAACAGGGCTTTCTACATACATTCCGATACCTGGTTTGGCGGCACCCAAAGCGTGCTAAAGATGGGCTACCCCTTTTACGCCCTGAAGTTAGGTTTCAAAGAGATTTTCTTCAGAACGGGCGGTAATCCGCCTTCATGGGGCGTACCCTTCACGGAGTTAATGGCTGAGCACTGGCTGTGAGACCCAATGGCCTAACTTGCTTGCTCCTGGTCTTCTTTTACAGGGATTTAACTCTTTACCCCTACCAATAGTTTCAAACCTTGTGGCGTGGGCTCATGAAAGCTCTTAAGCGTCCTCAGCGTCCGACTGTTGTATAACATTTGCCAGATAGCGCTCGGCCGAGAGTGCTGCACGCGCGCCGTTACCGGCGGCAATGACGATCTGCTTGTCCGGCTCGTCTGTCACGTCACCGGCTGCAAAGAGACCCGGAATAGCCGTAGACTGGTCGCGCGCCACTGGTATCTCGCCCGTCGCGTTTAGAACTAGGTGCTTGTGTAGAGGGGCGGAGTTCGGCACTAGGCCGATCTCAAGAAACACCCCCTCGACCGCAAGATCGTAGCGCTGGGTGTGGTCTGCACCGGCCAGACGCACACCCCCGAGTGCCTCATCACCTAAAAATTCTTGAACTTCGGACTTCAGGTGGATCTTGACCTTGGGCGAGCGCAAGACTTCCTCGACGAGCACTGCATCGGCCTGGAATGTGTCCAGGACGTGTACAATATGAATTTCACGTGCAAACGGCAAGAGATCGCGCGTAGCCGTGAAGGCCGAGTTTCCGCCACCGATCACGGCGACCCGTTTCTCGCGGTAAAGCGGTGCATCACATGTCGCGCAGAATGCGACGCCCCTGCCGAGGAAGCGATCCTCGCCCGGCACGCCAAGCCGCCGGTATTGTTTACCGGCGGCATAAATTACAGTATGCCCCTGGTAAATCTGACCGTCCTCGGTGACGATCTCGAACAGCTCATCGGCGCGGTGAATCTCTTTCACGAGGGTATGACAGCGTTCGGCAACCGGATAAGCCTCAGCGTGGTGCTGCATCGCCTGTACGAGGTCAGCTCCCCCAATGCTCCTGAAGCCCGGATAGTTCTCAATGAGTGCGGTATCGTTGATTTGACCGCCGGCTTTCTTGCCGATGAGTAGTACGCGCCTGTTCTTCCGCGTGGCATAGAGAGCAGCCGTGAGCCCCGCTGGGCCGGCCCCGACCACGATCACGTCGTAGACCCCGCCAGGGCGCCCTTCAAACGCGAGTCGTTCGCCGCGTTCCTCGCGCAACGTTTGATCGCGTCGTTCGTATTCTTCAGGGTCGGTGAGCTTAAATATCTCCATGAGCGCCTCCTCGGCAGGCAGAGCGCCCTCGAAAGCACGTAGTTCGTTGACGACAGTAAGAGGTACACCGTGCACATGATAGCGTTCAAGCAGTGTGGGAAATTCTCCGACGTCTACCATGTCAGCGCGGACGTTCTCGTTCACGAATGCAAGTTGATGGGCCAGCCGCACCATGCGTGGGCAGTAGGGACAGGTAAGTGTGACCATGATCTCAAGATGCAGGGGTTGACGGATGCGCCGCACGAGAATCTCACTTTCGGGATCAAGCCCGGAGCGGCCCGTGGACACCATGAGAATCGCTTCCAGCAAAGATCCGTATTCGTAACCGCCAGTCAGGCCAAAGAAGCGAATGCCGTGATCCTCCTTGGCGAGAACTACCGTGGCCGGCGGCTTATCGATACCGTAGCGCCGGGCTTCCTCCGCATCCGCTACAAGGTCTCTCACCTCGAGGCTTAGTTTGCCTGAAAGCTTTACGAGTTCCTCCAGCAATGCACGCTGCTCGATGCACGCGCGACAGGGATGCGTCTGTGTAAAGTAGATAAGGCGAACAGGCGTCTGCATCTCCTTCAACTGTTTCTGGACATTCTTCGCGTTTTCGCCATCAAGGAAGTTGATCATTGTATCCTCCTGTCACATCTTACCGGCGCCTTTCCGTTCTGCATACGTGGAGAGGGGCGCCAGAAGAATGCCAGACGCGTGCAAGAAGTATTGACGTTCTGCGGTAAGAGGCATGCAAGCGCCCATCATTTAAAATTTATGTGTTACTTTGACTTCACTACTGCCTTTCTGGCCCTATTTGGGCCGGGAATGGTCACAATATCCGTCTCATTACAGAAGAGGAGGGGTGCTCAATAATACTCCGACGCTCTAATGCCGCATTCATGGCTTGTGCTTTCAAAGTCACATCATTTTCCTTATATGACTCTTGCAATGTTATTGCTCTTGGTTTAATGTGTACTGCGCCTTTCTATCTTCATTCTATCAGTCCCTTCACGTTTTGCAAGCGCCGGGTCGGTGTGGTGAACAACGAGAGATTTCCGCCTTAATGAACTGTGAGAAGGCCACGGAGGAAATCTGTGCTCGACATAGTCAGGAAAAGAAACGATCGCGTCGAAACAAGTAACATTTCTTCTTTGTGCCCTAAGGGAAAAAGACTTGTTTTGAATTCACTCTGTTTTTTTGAATTCACTCTTGACCTTTGCTTCATAAGGATGTACAAGATAATTAATAACTGTAATTTTAGAATATATCCCTATGAAGCTCTGCGTTACATCAGATGGAAAGAGTCTAGACTCGATGGTCGATGAGAGGTTTGGCAGGGCGCCATACCTTGTGATAGTAGATACCGAGACAATGGAGATCGAGGCCGCGGAGAACACGGCTCTCGCCTCGGGGCATGGCGCCGGCATAAGGTCAGCTCAGATAATATCGGACAGGGGTGCGGAAGGCCTCTTGACCGGCATAATCGGTCCGAACGCCTTCGAGGCGTTGAGGGCGGCGCACATAAAGGTTTACGAGGGCGCATCGGAGTTCGATACAGTAAGAGCAGCCGTTGAGAAGTTCAAGAAGAAAAGCTACCGGGAGGTATCCGCCCCTTCCGGCGGACCGGGAGGGGGAAGACGTCTCAGGGGCGGAAGATGGTAGAGAGCGAACTTAGCGGCAGAGTACTCGCCGCGCTTAACCGAAAGTGGTGTGATATTCCTGTCGTTTCCGTTACAGGCGGAAAGGGCGGGGTTGGTAAGAGCACCATCTCTGTCAATATAGCGGCGGCACTGGTGGAAACGGGCCACAGAGTCACGCTCATGGATGCCGACGTTGAGGCCCCGGATGACTATGTACTTTTGGGAGTTCCACTGGAAAAACCTCTCGGCGTAAGAGTCACCAGACCTGCAATCGTGAAAAATAAGTGTACCATGTGCGGCGAATGCGTGTCCGCATGCAGGAGAAACGCACTTTTTCAGCCCAGGGATAATTTCCCCGTTCTCATAGGCGACTGTAACGGCTGCGAGGCGTGCATCCTCTCCTGTCACGAGGGTGCGATAACAAGGGACAGGCAAGTTATTGGAAATACTTACATAAGTACGAGAGGCACACTTAGGATATTCTCGGGAGATCTTCTTCCGGGAGCTGAGCAAAGCTCCGTCGTGGTAAATGCAGTCAGGGAGAGACTGTTCGGCTCTCTGGAAGGCTCGGATGTGGTTGTAGTGGATACCCCGCCTGGCATCCATTGTAACGTAATAAATGCTCTCAGAGGTTCGGACTCCGTGTACGCTGTCACCGAGCCCACGCCCCTTGGAGTCCATGACCTCGAACGGTCGCTTCGGCTCCTTAGTGACATGGGTCTCAAGGCCCGTGTCATCGTGAACTTTTCGGACCTTCCCGGTCCGTGGGACAAGTTGAACGCCATAGCCACAAGATATGATGTGATGCTTGTTTCGGAACTTCCCATGGATAAGCTCTTGCTCGAAAGTCATGTCGAAGGAATGCCGGTAGTGGAAATGTCGCCATATGCGGACATTTCGAGGAGGATACGACGGATAGCCGAAGAAATAGCAACGGATCTCCTCAGATGAAGGAAGTAGTTGTGATGAGCGGTAAGGGCGGAGTGGGCAAATCCGTGATAGCCTCCTCCTTAGGATCTCTCCTTATGAAGACGCACACGTTAATCATGGCAGACGCTGATGTGGACGCACCCGATCTCTCCCTTTTCTTCAAAGTGCGGACGAAGTCCCAGCGGCGGATAACGGCGTCCGAAAAGGCATTCATCGATTATGACAAATGCACGAACTGCCTGGAGTGCGTGGAGAGGTGCAAATTTTCAGCCATGGTTATCTCTGATGAGAACCCGCTCATAATACCCTGCTTTTGCGAAGGTTGCGGGGCCTGCGGTGTTGTCTGCACAGAGGACGCAATCGAGCTCAAAGAGATGGTTAGCGGAGTGCTGAGCGAATTCGCCTTCGACGATACAGTCATTGTCTCTGGCGAGCTTGTAGTCGGTCAGAGCAGCTCCGGCAGGCTTGTGGACGAGGTGAGGCGTGTCGCCAGGGAGGAGGCGGGGAACTTGAAGGCGGACATGATAATCACTGACGGCCCTCCGGGACTCGGCTGTCCGGTGGTAGCGTCGCTCAGAGGATGCGATTACGTTGTCGCAGCCACTGAGCCCACTCCCGCCGCATTAAGCGATCTGAGGAGGCTCATGGAGGTCGTCAGGTACTTCGATGTGCCTTCGGGCATAGTGATAAACAAGTCGGACCTCCATCAGGCCTCCAGGGCCGCGATACGGGACTTTGCACGGGAAAAGGGCTTTGAGATTCTGGCTGAAATCCCCTATCACCTGAGCGTGCCGGAGGCGGCTGCCCGGGCGCTGCCAGTGGTGGAGGCCTTTCCCAACTCTCCCGTATCAGAGGTGATGAGAGGGCTTGCTCAAAGGATAGAGGAGATAGTTCTCCATAGTGGCGATGCTGAAGACGTCTTTGAAACCATGACCGCGAAGTATGACGCCTGGTATGACTCGGAGGATGGAAGGCTGCTTTATGAGAGCGAACTTCAATGCATCAAGTCGATATATGACGCCAAATATGATCCCGTCCTCTGGGTAAGAGTAGGCACAGGACGGTTCGCCATGCATTTCCCGGAGGCCGTGGGAATCGATCCGGCTCCCAATGCCCTCAGAATGGCCGAAGCACGAGGAGTAAAGACAGTAAGGGGATATGGAGATAGGCTTCCCTTCAACGATGGGGCCTTCGGATACGTACTTCTTATCGTCACGCTGTGTATCGTCAAGGATCCGGTCGCGGTTCTCAAAGAAGCGGCAAGGGTCATTAAAAGTGATGGTCGCATCGTTATCGGGCTCGTTCCGAAGGACTCTCCTTGGGGAGAGCGTTATGAAGAGAAAAAGAAAAAAGGTCATCCCTTCTATGCAAAATCGTTCTTTTATACCTTTTCGGAGATAAAAGAGATGCTAGGGATGGCAGACCTCGAAATAACGCGAGTCCGGAGCACCCTTTTTCAGATGCCGGAAGGCCCGCGCAGAGTCGAGGGACCGGTTGACGGATATGCGGAAGAGGCGGGTTTCCTCTGCATAGAGGTCAGGAGAAAGTCGTGAACATCGACGGGGGAAAGAGGACGGCTCTTTATTCCACAGGCCTGAACCTTTGCCTTACGGCGGCAAAGGGCCTTGTAGCTCTGTACTCCGGGAGTGCGGCTGCTCTCTCGGAGGCCATCCACAGCCTCACGGACTCACTCGGAAGCATCTCTGTCTGGGCCGGGATAGCACTTTCAAAAAAGAAATCCCCCCATTTCCCATGGGGGCTCTACAAGGCGGAAAACATAGCCGCCGTCATCTCTTCCCTTCTGGTATTCCTTATGGCGTACGAGGTGGCCAGGAATACGTTTTTCGGCAGGACCCGGGAACTGGCAAATATCAATTTATCGGTCTTAGCTATGGTTCTCATGGCCCTGCCCGTGTATCTCTTTGCGAGGTATGAAAGACGCAAGGCGAAACAGCTCAATTCCCCATCTCTTACGGCCGATTCGAAAAATTGGCTTTCTGACCTTGCGCCGATAGGCGTCGTCGTAGTGGGCATGGGGGCCTCAAGGATTTCTCCAAATGCTGACAAGATAGCTGCTGTTGTCGTGATAGTCTTCGTGCTGAAGGCCTGCTATGGAGTATTGAAGGACTCAGTAAAACGCCTTGACGCCTCGGTTGATTTTGAGACGCTTGAAAAGATAAGGGTCGCTCTCGGCGGCTTCGATGAGGTTGAGAAGATCATTGCCATAAACGCCCGGAACTCAGGGCGGTTTATTTTCGTTTATCTTGATCTCAAACTCTCGGTTAAGAAACTGAAGGACGCTTATGGAGTCATAGCCCGGATTGAAGCTGCTGTAAGGCGGGACGTTCCGTTCATCGAGAGGGTCATCATAAGATATGGCCCGGCTGAGAAGGGATACCTGAGATGCGCCATACCGCTCAGCGACCGGGCGGGCAACGTCTCGGAGCATTTCGGAAGCGCACCCTTCATAGCCTGCTGGAACATTGATGCCTCAAGAGGGAAGATACTCACACAAGAGATAATCGAAAACCCTTTTACCGACATCGAGACGGGAAAAGGCATCAAACTTGCCGAATTGCTCGTCGAGCAGGCAGTGGATATCGTTTATACGAGGAAGGTTTTTGGCGGTAAGGGTCCTGATTATGTGCTTTCAGATGCCGGCGTCGAGGTAAAGCCTACGGACGCGAAAACCCTGGAAGAGTTGCTGAAATTGAAACATGAAGAGAGAGGCGGTGATCACGAGGTGGATCCCACCAGAAAAGCGGCATCTGCAGTGAGAGAATGATACATGGAGAACGCCCTTGTTTTAAAAGTGCAAGACCTGAACGTGACATTAGACCACCGGAGAATTATTGAGAACCTCTCTTTTACCGTGAAGAGAGGAGACATTGTCACCATTTTAGGTCCCAATGGGGCGGGGAAAACGGTCTTACTTAAATGTCTGCTCGGACTTTTACCATATAGCGGTGAATTAAAGTGGGAAAAGGGAATCAAGATCGGCTACGTCCCGCAGCGGCTGCCGTTCATAAAAGATATGCCGCTGAGCGTAATGGATTTCTTAAACCTGAAAGGGGTGGCCGAGAAAGAAGTGCGTGAGATAGTGAGTGCCGTGGGATTCGGCGAGGAGTTTTTCCTGAGAAAGGTAGGGGATCTGTCTTCCGGACAGTTTCAGAGGATACTGATCGCCTGGGGCCTGATAGGCAAGCCTCATGTACTGCTCTTTGACGAGCCGACCACCGGGATAGACATCAGCGGCGAGGAGACCATTTACAATCTGCTGTCGAGACTCAAGGAAGAGCGGCATTTAACGATTTTGCTGGTTACCCATGATCTTAGCGTGGTATACCAATTTTCAACATGTGTTATATGCCTGAGCAGGCAGACCGTTTGCTACGGTCCTCCGCATGAGGTGCTTACGCCGGAGAGTCTCCAGAAACTTTACGGCGGCGAAGTGAAATATTATCAGCACAAACACCGATAGGACAATGGAAAATCAATTGTTGTTGAGTTTGATAACGGGAGTATTTGTCGGAGGAGTTGCCGGTTATTTGGGGTCTCTCATGCTGAGCAAGAGAATGGCACTTGTCGCCGGGCCGTTGGGGCATTTGACACTGCCTGGAATAGCCCTGGCCCTGATGTATGGTTTTGATGTTTCGATTGGTGCGTTCCCCTTTGTTGTCCTGGGAATAGTTCTAATCTGGGTCTTTGAACTGAAGACAAGGCTGCCAATGGAGGCTTTGACGGCTGTTGTCTTTGCCTCGGGGGTGGCAGTCGCCTTTCTGTTCCTGCCTCTTGACGAGGCAGAAACAGCTCTGGTCGGAGATATTTCAAAGGTGGGTTTCTGGGAAACAGTTATTTCTGTGCTTGTCGCCTTTTCCCTGTTTGTTGTAATAAGGAAGATCTATTCAAAGATGGTCCTGATTAACGTCTCTGACGATCTGGCCAAGTCCGAGGGCGTAAACGTTAAAAAATACAATCTCATTTACCTGTTCTTGATCGCTGTTATTGTCGCTCTAGGGGTAAAAATGGTCGGCGGCCTTCTGACTGCGGCGCTTGTGGCTATACCGGCCGCTGCGGCGCGAAACCTGAGTCAGAATTTATCGCAGTATGCGATCGGGGCGATGATCCTTGGTTCGGCTTCATCATTTGCGGGAATATTACTTTTCAGAGTCACAGGATTTCCCGCCGGTCCCCTAATAGTCCTGGTAAGCACGGCAATCTTTGTGGTTTCAATATTTTTCAAGAGATGAAAGATCTTTCAGAAATGAATTACCGGATTTGTACTGGAACAAATTGGCAGAAGTAATGCACATGATGTCTCATTAGAGGAACCTGTTAATAACGAACAAGCCGAAAGGAGGTGAAAGCAATGTCGTCGAGACTAAGAAGACGCATGCGTCTTTATGGGCCCTATTGTCCCTATTGGGGATGGCACCACCATGGTCCTTACGGCCCTCCGCCTGCGGCGCCGGTATGGGGAGGAAGGCCGACCCGGGAGGAAGAAGTGGAGGATCTCAAGGATCATATCGAAATGTTGAAGGAAGAATTAAAGGCTGCCGAGGAGGACCTGAAAGATTTGGAGAAGTCCAAATAAGGCTTTATAGACCCGGAGGGGCGGAAGAGCCCCTCCAGTAACTTAAGAGCATAGGAGGAGCCCAGATGTAATAAAGAACTTGCTCCCAAAGCTGGATGAAGAGGACCTGCACTGAAACCGAAAGCACGCAGATTTTTGCAAGGTTTTTTCTCGAATAACGGAGACGATTAATGGCGAAAGCGCTGGTCGCGGCGATAAGGAATGACGTGATATATGAGGAGGTCAGGGCTAAGGAGAAAAATAGGGCCAGAAGAACAAGTGCAAGATATGAGTCGATGAAGTAGTAGGCAAGGGCCCTCAGGAGGCTCTAAGGTCCCGGATATACAGTAAACGATGTAAATCAGGGAAAGGAGTTAATAGTGGCAGAGGACAACAAGATATTAACTACCAGTTTCGGCAGGCCGGTCGAGGACGACCAGAATTCCATGACGGCTGGCTGGCCGGGTCCTGTTCTCATGCAGGATGTCCATCTTCTGGACAAGCTCGCTCATTTCGGGCGCGAGCGTATCCCTGAACGAGCGGTGCATGCCAAGGGGGCCGGGGGCTATGGTTACTTCGAGGTTACGGCCGATGTTACAAAATGGACCAGGGCAAGGTTCCTTTCGAAGGTAGGCAAGCGTACAGAGGTCTTCGTCCGCTTCTCCACCGTGGGAGGCGAGAAGGGGTCGGCCGACGCTGAGCGAGACCCTCGGGGTTTTGCTGTGAAGTTTTACACCGAAGAGGGCAACTACGACATGGTGGGCAATAACACACCTGTCTTTTTCATCCGGGATCCATTAAAGTTTCCCGACTTCATCCACACCCAGAAGAGGAACCCTGCCACAAATCTTAAGGACCGCGACATGTTCTGGGACTTCCTCTCACTGACACCGGAATCCATCCATCAGGTAACCATCCTCTTTTCGGACCGCGGTACGCCCAGGACCTATCGAAACATGAACGGATACAGCAGCCATACCTTCAAGTGGTACAACGACAAGGGAGAGCACTTCTGGGCACAGTACCACTTCAAGACCGAGCAGGGAATTCGGAACCTCGCCCGGGGAGAGGCGGAGGTAATGAAAGGAGATGATCCCGATCACGCCACTCGTGACCTGTACAGGGCCATCGAGAGGGGAGATTATCCGGTCTGGAGGCTTGAGATGCAGATAATGACCCCGGAGCAGGCTCACAGTTACCGCTTCGATCCCTTCGACATCACCAAGGTATGGCCCCATGGCGACTTTCCGCCTGTAACCATAGGGCGCATGGTTCTGAACCGCAATCCCGAAAACTACTTTGCCGAGGTGGAGCAGTCGGCCTTTTCGCCCGGCAACTTCGTCCCCGGCATTGGGGCTTCTCCAGACAAGATGTTACAGGCCCGCCTATTCAGCTATCACGACGCTCACTTCCACCGCTTGGGGCCGAACTATCATCTTTTGTCTGTAAACTCCGCAAAGGCCTGCCCGGTGCGAAACTACCAGCGCGACGGCTTTATGCGTTTTGATGCAAACGGTGGGGGCGGCCCCAACTACTACCCCAACAGCTTTGGCGGGCCTGAGCCCGAGCCCAGGGTCGCCGAGCCGCCGTTTGAGGTCTCCGGCAAGGCCATGCGTCAACGCTATACCCATCCCAACGATGATTTCGTACAGGCGGGGGACCTTTACCGTAAGGTTATGACTGAAAGGGACAGGGAACACCTGATAGGCAACATAGTCTCCCATCTCGGAGGAGCACAGAAACGCATCCAGCTGCGTCAGACTGCCCTGTTCTTCAAGGTTGACACCGATTACGGCCGCCGGGTGGCCGAGGGGCTTAAGCTTGATGTGACTGAGGTAGAGCGTCTTGCTACCATGTCGCACGAGAAGAGGGTGAGAGCTACTACAAAGATGGCTCATGTGATGGCAAAATAACAGATTTGAAGAAAGGAGTGCAGACGATGACAGGCTTTGTGGGACCTATCGAAAAGGAAACCCTGGATAACAGTTTCTTCCGCAAGGTTCTTTTCACCGGCAAATACAGCCAGCTTGTAGTAATGTGCTTGCAGGGAGGTGAGGAAATCGGCAACGAAGTGCATCCCAACATCGACCAGTTCTTTCGCATCGAGGAGGGTAACGCCAAATTTGTCTTTGACGGAGAGGAGGGGCATGTTGTCGGAGACGGTGACGCAGTCATAGTGCCCGCTGGCACATACCATAACGTTATCAACACGTCTTCAACGAAGCCGCTCAGGCTTTACACTATTTATTCTCCTGCCAACCATCCTGACGGCATCTTGCATAAGACAAAAGCGGACGCCGATGCGGCCGAGGTGGCGGAACATCACTAGGGGCCGGACATGAGGCTGGAGGGACTTTGAGGTCTATAATGGGACGCATGCTCAAACGAATGGATGTTATCCTGGGGGCGAAATGCGATAAGGAGGCGGAATTAAAGGAGGAGTGGATATGAAGAAAACAGGACTCATCGCACTGTTTACGGTCTTACTGTTTGCAGCGTCGACGGCTTTCGCTGATGATGCTTTGATGAAAGAAGCTCAAATGCGTTTTAAACCTATCCCTAAGACAGTATCGGAGGTTAGGGGGAAGACCTTTTCGTCCCAAGAAGTCGAATTGGGGAAAATGCTTTATTTTGATCCCCGGCTCTCAGCGAGCGAGCTGATCAGCTGTAACACCTGTCACAACCTTGGGATGGGCGGAGCGGACTTTCACGAGACCTCGATCGGCCACCACTGGCAGAAAGGTCCGAGAAACGCACCGACCGTATTTAACTCCGTATTCAACATCGCCCAGTTCTGGGATGGCAGAGCAGAGGATCTGGCGCAGCAGGCAAAAGGCCCGATGCAGGCTTCAGTGGAGATGGACAGCACTCCGGAAAGGGTGGCTGAGACATTAAAGAGCATGCCGGGATACGTTGAGCTATTCAAGAAAACCTTCCCAACTCAGGATGACCCTGTGACGTTCGACAACGTGGCGCAGTCGATCGAGGCCTTTGAAGCTACACTTCTCACACCGGATTCCCCCTTCGACCGGTACTTGAAAGGCGACGAGGATGCACTGACTTCGTCGCAAAAGGACGGCCTAAAACTTTTTATGGGTAAGGGATGCGCCACCTGCCATGGTGGGATCAACATGGGCGGAGCTGCATACTTCCCCTTCGGCCTTGTCGAGAGGCCGCCTGCAGAGATAATGGCCGGCGATACCGGACGCTACAAGATAACGCACTCAAAATCGGATGAGTATGTCTTTAAGGCCCCTTCATTGAGGAATGTATATCTCACGCCCCCCTATTTCCATTCCGGCAGAGTGTGGGACCTCAAGGAGGCGATAAAGATAATGGGGGCCGCCCAATTGGGAGCCGTGCTGACCGCCAAACAGGTTGATCTGATTGAGGGATTTTTGAAGACGACCACAGGCGTCCAGCCAAAGGTTGATTATCCGGTTCTGCCCGCACCTGCAGAACAGACACCAAGGCCGAAACTGGATTAGAATGATGAGATGGGTGCAGGACGGGATGGCCTGCACCCTAATTCGTTACTTCAGAAGGCTACCGTTCGCCTCTTGATAAGGGAGAACCTTAAGTAGCTTTTTTCAGGTGTGAGGAAAGAACATGTGAAGTATCTAATTTTGTCCTTTTGAGAGATGACGAGGAAAGGTGACGCCGCTGCACAGTTTACGGAAGCAAATTCAAGAGGCCATGACAGACTCTCGGTTTATCCAGTTCATGCTACATGAATGCTTTCTGTCATATTCTCCAAAAAAGGACGGCTTTCTCCCTGAGGCGTGCGGAAGAGGGTTGACAAAAAGAGTTAAAAGACTGAAAGGGTAAGCGATGAAAGAAGCGATGTTTTATGAAAGTCTGGACGGAAAGGTGAGGTGCCGGCTATGCAATCATCTGTGCTTGATCAAGGATGACAAACGCGGAATATGCGGTGTTCGAGAGAACCGCAGCGGAAACCTGTACTCTTTGGTCTATGGGAGATCCGTGGCAGCCGACGTTGATCCGGTCGAGAAGAAACCTCTCTTCAATTTTTATCCTGGAACCAGGACATACTCGATTGCGACGGTGGGTTGCAATTTCCGGTGCCTGAACTGCCAGAACTGGCAAATCTCACAAATGCCCAAAGGAAAGAAACGGCGAATAATCGGGGAAGAATTGCGGCCCGAGAAAATCGTTGCTGACGCCAGAAAAAACGGCTGCCAAAGTATTGCCTATACATATACGGAACCAACCATTTTCTTCGAATATGCATATGACACAGCGAAACTCGCACATGAAGAGAAAATAAAGAATATATTTGTGAGCAATGGATATACAGGTACCGAGGCCATAAGACAGATCTCCCCCTACCTTGATGCAGTGAATGTGGATTTGAAGGGTTTCACCGAAGAATTCTACCGCGAAGTCTGCGGTGCCAGACTTCAGCCCGTGCTCGACAATATCAGGCTTTATAAGGAGCTCGGTATATGGGTTGAAGTCACAACCTTGATCATACCCGGCTATAGTGATGACGAGGGCCAGTTGAGAGAGATAGCAAGGTTCATAAAAAGCGTAGGAGAGGACATCCCCTGGCATATTTCTGCCTTTTATGCGGCCTATAAGCTTCTGGATGTTCCTCCCACACCCGTTATGTCTCTGAGGAAGGCCTGGGAGGTCGGGAAAAAGGAAGGGCTGAGATATGTCTATGAAGGAAATGTCCCCGGGGAAGAAGGGGAAAATACCTGTTGTTACAACTGTGGAGAGCTCCTGATAAAACGATATGGATTTGAACTCATGGAAAATAAACTGATTAACGGAAAATGCCCGATATGCGGCTTGCAGATGGATGGAGTCGGTTTGAAAGGGTCTGAAGAGAAAAATGAATAAAGATCAAAAAAAGCGGTAAAATCTGAAACGCATGAACGGCGATCAATGGGATTTGAGCAAGCGTTACAGGGCGATACGCCGGGTACTTCTCGTCGTACTTGGGGTAGATCTGCTGCTTGCAGGCAGCAAGGGACTGTATGGTCACCTGACCGGTAGTCTCGGCATGCTTTCGGACGGTTTTCACTCTGCTGTCCATGCTTTGGGGGGCGTAGTCAGTCTGATCGGTGCGAGGTTGGCTACCCGGCCGCCCGACGAACATCATCCGTACGGTTATGAAAAGTATGAGCCGCTGGTGGCCATGGGGGTTGCAGTACTGATGTTCATAGCTGTTTGGAAAATTCTCGTGAGTGTGTGGTCGCGAGTACATTCTCCTGAAGTCCCTGTGGTAACAGATCTGAGTTTTGTCATTATGGGCGTCGACGTCATTTTAAGCATCGGCTTGGCCACTTGGGAACATCACATGGGACAACAGCTTTCAAGTACAATGCTTGAAGCTGATGCAAGGCGGGTGTGGAGCGACACGCTTGTTTCGATGTCGGTTATCGTTGGCCTTGTTGCGGCGAGGCTGGGGCTGTCGTGGCTGGATGCGGCGGTGTCAATCGTTGTAGCCGCATTCATAGCATCGAGTGCCTGGAGCATTGTGCGCGGGGCCTCACGGGTTCTGAGCGATGCTGCTGTGGGAGATGTCAAAAGTATCGAGCGGGCAGCCTGTAGTGTGACCGGTATCTTGGGCTGCCATCGCATTCGAGCTCGCGGCGTAAGTGGCATGGTGAGGGTAGATCTTCATATCCTTGTTGATCCAAAGATGACCGTGGAGGAAAGTCACCGTCTGGCCAGAGAGGTTGAGCACCGTATCCAGAAGCAGGTTGGCGGCATAACAGAAGTCTTGGTGCACGTCGGCCCCGCTGTTCCGCATGCCCGGGGATGTTAGACTTATCAAAGGGGATAGAAGGAAAAGGCGCGATAAATGAGCGGGCCGGTTCACATCTTGTTGCGCCAAGGTTTCTAAAGACATTCTAAGCGGACCTCTATAGACGCGGGCTTTATAGCTTATGTTCCATTCGCCTTAAGCGAGAAATTCAAAAAGAGATCTTATGTCTCTCCTAATCTGATCTATATTAGTGGCTTTATGAATGAAAGCATTGGCGCCGCATGCCAAGGACTCTTTTTCGTCTGACTCGATAGACGAGGAGCTGAATACAACCACGGTTAGATTCTTGAGGCGTTCACTTGCCCGAATCCTGCGAAGTACATCAAGGCCACCCATGCCAGGCATTTTCAGATCAAGCAGGACAAGCGCCGGCAGCTCTCTTTCATTCTGGAGAAACGCCAGCGCGGCCTCACCGCTCGATGCAGATTCCACTCTGATCTCAGGTTCAATCTCCAAAAGAGCCCTCTTAGTTAGCAGGATGACATCCTGATCGTCATCGACAATGAGTACCGTTTTTCGCATTTAATCACCTGATAGAAGGCGTCCTACGGAACAGTACCTATCCATATTCATTGTCACTGTCATTGTTTGACAACTTTTTAATCGCGTAAACATCTGTTGCTCCTTTCCTTGTATTGAGGAAGACAGGTTGAGTGGAGTGCCCCTACATTCCAGTGACCCGCCACATTCCGTAAAAGCAGCGGTAATGACACCGCTACTGTGACAAAAGACCCGCACTCTTACGACTCGTCGGCCTGCGACACTCTGCGAAATCATGAAGTGTCCGCATAAGGACCTAACCTTTTTGGGAGAAGTTCATGCTAGTTATCTTTTATCACGGGATCCATCATTTGTACATCCGAAAATCGATGTATTGCGGATCGCGAAAGATAGACCAACGACTGCGTAACCGACTCAGATACCCGTCATGAAGGATCTGGTGGTCGATTATGCAGTAACTCTGCGCCCATCGCTTGTGTCATCGTAGAACAGCCCGGAGAATGAGAACAATCTAATCTTGTATCTCGGGACCCCTTTTTACCTCCGGCAACGTAGAACCCGCACCCACACTGCCTCAGCAGTCTTATCTCGTCTTGTATCTCGTTTTTGAGCAGTTTCTCCGGTATCACTAAAACCATTGTCCTTACAGGCTCCGCAGGGGATATCCCGTCTTGTATCTCACGCCGCCTTTTTCTCCAGAGCCGCTGATAATCAGGATGGTTCTTAGCCACTCCTTTACTTCGGCATACCGACCGCCAAAATAACCGGGATTTGCTTCCAGCCACTTCTTATGACTTTCCTGTTTGCGTTTTGCCCTGCACTTGGGGGCCTTGCAGCTCTTTTGGGTTTCTTTGGTCCTGGGATCGGGCCTGTAATACCGGCCACAATAAATACACTTCCTCTGTCTTCTCTTTGTTGCTTCCATAGAGTATGTTGACAACGAATCGCATGACAGCGCTACAAACCGGCTGCAATCAAGGAATCAAAGGAATTAAATACAACGGTTGTGAGAAGGGAATTAAAGACAGAATAAAAGCGGGACAGAATAATATCGTGTTTAGGTCAGTTCATGATATCGCCTACAGCATACCGCTAAACGATACGCTCAGGAGGTGCCCTCCATGTGTCAAAGAGTGTTTGCTTCACATGTTGCCGATATTGTGATAGTCTTGAGAAGTGGAGAGGAAGGATGGAAGAAAATGAAGATGATCGTTGCCATTGTGAGAACCAACACCCTTGGAGACATAGTTAAAGCCTTGGAGGAGAGGGGTGTCTGGGGGATCACAAGTTGCGAAATCAAGGGTATCGGAGAGGGGGTCCGTTTATACCGGCCCTATACGAACCACAATAGGATAGAGTTGATCGTCCCGGACTACAAGGTGGATGATGTCACAGACGTCATCGTCCGCCACGCCAGAACTGGGTATGCCGGCGACGGGATTATTGGGGTCTATCCGATGGACTTCATGATAAAGATCCGTACGGGAGAGAAGGAAAAAGGTTGACCACAGCCTGACTGTTAATATTCTTTGTGCCGACATTTGTTGAAGAGTATCTGAATTTAGAGGCTGGCATAAGTGGGGTGCAGGAATAACCAGAAAATCGCTTAATAAATTTCGGGGTCGGGCGCTTGTTGGCAGGAATTGCCGCATTTTGCGCAATCTTGCTTTTTAAATGACACCTTAGTGATACTATATATGAGGCTTTGCAACTCTTTGATTTCACTGAAAAAGCTTTATGTGTCGGAGTGGCTAAATTGTCAGACGCAAAGGCATGAAATCGCAGTCTTGCTCCTTGCACAAGTATGGAGTTAAGTATACTTTAGTCACCCGAGGCACGTCGGAAAAATTTCGTAAAAGTCATAGAAAACCTGGTAATGTAGCCCGAAATATGATAGAATTATACCAATGAAATCAAAGTGTTATAGCCGTCTTGATTGCTTGGGGTGCGAGTGGTCGCCCGTTCAAATCGGGTCGCACCGACCATATAACCCTCTGAATCTAAAAGATAAAAGGAGATTCAGAGGGTTTGCTCTTTCCTCGAAATAATTTCTGATGTCGTGAAATGTCGGAAACTTCTTTCTCGCAGTGACCATGCCTGGCAGCAAGAATCCTTTAAATACAGACGGTTATTTTATCTGCGCGTATTTACTGCAACGCGAGTATTCGTGTAAAGCGCGAGTGCGCCCTACAATTCGACTTTCTTCCTTGTTGACATTTGACTTGGTCTAAGGTAATACTGAATAAAATGGTTAAACTTGGATTCCTGTTAAACAAATGTGAACGAGGGAGGTGAAAACATGCCGATGGCAAAGGTCTTGGCGAAGGGGCAGATTGTGATCCCCAAAGAGATAAGGGAAAAGGCGAACATACACACAGGGGACAAGGTCGATGTGCAGATGACACCGAAGGGCATAGTAGTCGTGCCGATAAGGAAGACCTATACAGAGAAGGCAAGAGGGATAGTCAAGGGCAAACTCTCAATGAAGGAATTGGAAGATCTTTATGCAGAAAGATCTTAGAGCCTTCGAGGGCGGCAGTCCGGTTTTTATAGACGCCACGATTTTCCTGCATCACGCCTTTGACACAAACCCGGTATCAGTGGAATTTCTCAACCGGGTAGAACTGTCGAATGTCAAGGCATATACATCCGCTCTTGTGCTGGAGGAAGTTTCATACAAGATTATGATGCAATCTGCCTCTAATTATCTCGAGAGGGTGACTGTCCGGCACGTCAAGAAACTCCTCGAAAACCCTAAGAACAGAGGAAAGGTTCTGTCTCCGCTCATCGAATACATAGATTACATAGATAAACTGCAGGAAGCTGGCTTGAATGTCATCGACCTGAAGGGTGACGACATGAAGCAGGCGGCGCATCATGCAAAAGAAAATGGGCTCATAACTGCCGATGCCGCTCATCTTTCCGTCATGTTCAGAAAATCAATTCATCATATAGCGACGGAGGACTCTGATTTTGCAACGGTGCCGAACATAACTGTTTGGTGTCCCTCCATGAAATAAATTTGTTCAGGCTACGCGGAAGCCGAGATATGCGATGCCGGTCTTGCAGTGAGGAGGGAGGGGAAAGTCAGGGATTTTTTCTGGATGAGGGTGACGTTCCCTATCGTCTCTCACGGCAGAACAAGAGGATTTGGAGGAAGGACCTTAGCGGAAGGCGTTCCCAAACATTTCAATTCCCCGGCTACACCCATCTTTGACAAGAGCTTCGTCCTATACGGCCTGAGGCCGGTCGGCATCAGGGAAAAAGGATATACCCTCATAGTGGAGGGATATCTCGATGTCATCATGTGTCATCAGTATGGGTACAAGAATGTCGTGGCGCCACTCGGAACGGCGCTCTCAGGAAGACACGTGGAGCTTCTCAGAAGATTTACCGATACGTTAGTCCTCATGTTTGACGGTGACGACGCAGGGAGGAAGGCGGCCATAAGGACCTCGGAGTTACTCTTTCTTGAGAAGGCGAGGGGAGGAGTAGGGCTTCTTCCAGCTGATAAAGACCCCGATTCTTTCTTGCTTAAGGGAGGGGACCTTGAAGTATCATTCAGAGTCATTATTGCATTGGCGTCCGCAACTGCACGACCCGCCCTTGGCTTTAGCAAACGCCTCATGACCTTCTCTTAGCGATAATACAGCAATGCCGAGAGCGCCGAGGGAATCCAGCAGGCCGACATGCGTTACCTCGTAACCCAGACTTGCGACAAGAAGAATGACGGAAAGATACAGACACGTCTTGCTGCAGGCTGCATCGGCGAGCAGCGCCCGGGAATTGAACTTTTTGCCGACCTTTACCTTGTAATGGATGAGCGCCCACATCGATAAAATCGAGATTACCGATACAATAATGCCCCAGAAGGTGGTTGTCGGTCTGTAACCGTTATAAAGATTTACCGCAGCAGTTAACGCCAGGCCCGCCGTCAGAATATAGAAGGAGGTGCCGGTTATCCTAATGGCCGTCCTTTCAAAACTGTCGGGATTTTCATTGCCGCTCCGCCTCATACGCCAGACCATATGCCAAATCCCGATGCCTGAAATAACTTCTACAAAAGAATCGACTCCGAAGCCGAAAAGAGATACGGTGCCGCCTTCAATCCCCAGAAAGACCGAAACAAGGCCCTCGGCTAGGTTATAAAAGACAGTGATCATGGCCAATGCCGCTGCCCATCTGTGAAAGGTCGAATCCCATTTATGATTCAAGGAAATAATTTCCACGCCTCTATAATAACCTCTTGATGACCAATATTTTCCTCCACTAAGAATTTAACCCTGCCTTCACATTCAACATCTTCGCGAATCAGATTTCTCAGACTCTGGACACTTAGTAGAACCGCAACCGCAGCAGTGTCCCTTCTTTGTCGTAAAGGAGCGATATAGGAGATACAACTCTCCGCCGATAATCAGTCCCATCAATACGAAATCAACGATACCCATCTCAACCTCCTATCCCGAGCAATTTTCCGCCCTGATAAATGATGACAGCCACAGTCCAGGCCAGTGCCGAATGTATCAGCACCGCCTGCCCGTATACCTTCCAGCTTCCGAACTCCTGCTTCATGGCGATGGCCGTGACCAGACATGGCCAGTAGAGAAGGACGAAGGCCATGAAGGCGTATGCCTGAAGAGGGGTAAAAGAGCCCAGGATGGCACGGCGAAGGGGCGCGTGTCCGGCAGCCTCCTCAGGAGACTCCGTTGTGGACATACTCTTTATGCCAAAGCCTCCAAACACATTCGATCCAGCCTCTTTTACGGCTGCAATGAAGGATGTCCCAATTCCCTCCAGGTCTTCAGCAAAAGAGGGCGCTGCCTTCTTCTCTTGCTTCTGAGGCGCATATATCTCGGCCATCGTCCCAACAACTATCTCCTTGGCCATCACGCCCGCCATCAGGGAAGAGGCCGCCTGCCAGTTGCCAAACCCAGCGGGCGCAAGCACCGGAGCGGCCGCCTGTCCCATCCTGCCAAGCAGGGAGTCCTTCTTGTTCTGCACCCCCCACGGGATGTTAAGCAGAAACCATACGAGCACCGACATGGCAAGGATGATAGTGCCGGCTTTTACGACAAAGTGCTTTGTCTTCTGCCATGTATGTATCATGAGGTCCCTCCACGTGGGCATCCTGTAAGGAGGAAGCTCCATGATGAACACGGGAGACTCCTTTTTAAACATGGTCGCCTTAAGCAGAAGGCCAAGAAGGATGGCGATGACGATACCAAGCACATACATGGACCAGAGCACCGTGCCCGAACTCGCCGCAAAAAAAGCGCCTATGAATACCACATAAACCGGAAGCCTTGCCCCGCAGGACATAAGCGGTATCAGAAAAGCTGTGAGCTTTCTGTCCCTCTCGCTCTCAAGCACCCTGGTGGCGTAGATGGCCGGCACGTTGCAGCCAAATCCTAGGAGCATGGGGATGAAGGATTTCCCATGGAGTCCGATGGAGTGCATCAGCCTGTCCATCACGAAGGCAGCCCTGGCCATGTAGCCGCTACCCTCAAGGAAGGTGATGAGCAACATTATCAGGCCTATTACGGGCACGAACACGAGGACGAAGCCCACGCCCGCCGACACCCCGTCAATTGCCAGAGAACCAAGCCATGCCGGGGCGTGCAGCAGGTTTAGTAGTGCCTGAGCCCACTGGGTAAGGGGCCCCGTCCTCACCCCGTCTATCCAGTCGGAAAAAGGGGCAGATACGTCGAAGGCCAGCTTGAAGACGACCCACATGGTGGCAAGGAAGATGGGGATGCCCAGAAACCTGTTGAGCACCACCTTGTCTATCTTTTCGGTCATCTCCATCCTCTTAATCTCCGGTCTTTTCAAGACCTCTCTCGCAAGACCCGCCGTCTGAGCATATCGCGCATCCGCCATTACCGATTCGATATCCTCGTTGTGGGCTGCTCGGAGGTGCCGAAGGGTCTCGCCAAGAAGACCGCTTTCATCCAGACCCGTCTCTTCGAAAACATGCTCATCGCCTTCCATCAGCTTGAAAGCGAGCCATCTTGATGGATATGCGGTCGCAAGGGAAGGATGGTCATTTATCAGATGATTCTCCACAGTACGTGCTGCTGCTTCTATGTCTACGCCGTAATTGAGTCGTTTCGGCGCGTGAGCTGCCGGATTGCCGGCGATAAGGATCACCGCTTTGACAAGTTCATTCAGACCGATCTTTCTCGTGGCGACGGTGCGCACCACGGTAACACCGAGTATTTTCCCTATCTCCTCCATGTCGATCTTGTACCCCTTTTTCTCTGCCTCGTCGTAAATGTTCAGGGCCATTATGATCGGAATGCCGAGTTCCATCATCTGGATGGTGAGATAAAGATTCCTCTCGAGATTGGTCGAGTCTACGACGTTAACGATGACATCAGGTTTGTCGTGAACGAGGTAGTCCCGCGCAATGATCTCTTCCTGCGTATACGGACTGAGGCTGTAAGTGCCGGGAAGATCAACGAGCCTTATTGTCCTCCCTTCAGATTCGAAAAAGGCCTCCTTCTTCTCGACAGTCACGCCGGGCCAGTTTCCCACATGGAGCCGCGTCCCTGCAATTGCATTGATCAAGGTCGATTTTCCGGAGTTCGGGTTGCCTGCTACTGCAATGGTTATTGTCTTTTTTTCTGTTATATCCTCTTTTCGCTCAAGACTCTTAACTCCCAGCTCTACACTCATTTCAGCGCCTCCACAGCTATCCCTTCCGCTTCCTTCTTCCTCAGAGAAAGGCTATAGTTTTTTATTGTTACCTCTATGGGATCACCCAAAGGCGCCACTTTCTCTACCCTTACTTCCTCTCCCACGAGTATTCCCATGTCCATGAGCCTTCTTTTGAGCGGACCAATTGCTCCCATTGCTATTATTTTTCCCTTTTGGCCCGGCTTCAACATCGCTAAGTTCATCAAGAAACCTCCTTACGCATCATTCTGAATGCAGGCGAGAGCCTATGCCCGCTGACTATTGTATTTTCACCATTATCTTCATTGCCATGCCGCGACCAATGGCAACCCTCGATTCGTCGATCATTAGGAGAATCGGACCTCGTCCCTCATTGTTCAGCATTTCCACGCTCTTGCCGATGCGAAGCCCCATGTCCTCTGCATGGCATAATTGATTCCTGCCGTTTCCATGACGGAAGCCGTTTTGCCCCCTTATCTCGACAATTACAGCCTTCTCCCCTCTGCTTAGAAGCCCAAGTGGTGCCATCGCCTCTTTCCTCCTTTTTCATAAAACATTAAAATCTCAAGGTTATGCCGCCCCGGACAGTAATATCCGTTTCGGATTTCGTTAAACCGCCCTGCAAACCGAGGCCGATATCAAGATTCTTCCTCAGAGAATAGATCAGTCCGCCGAGGATATATGCCGGCGGATCAGTCGACGCACTGTCAGGGTTGGTATCGATGCCGATATCCCCAACGAGCTTGAGATCCTTCATCACATCGACCGTTGCCGCAAAAGAGGCATGCCACAGGTTTTTTTTCTCATCCACCCTATTATCATTCCTGATATAGGCAAGGTTATAATGAAACGCCCAGGGAGTCAGTTCCTCAGAGGCGATGAGGTAGAGGTAATATGTCATGTCTCCTGCGCCGAGGCCTTTTTCTACATTGCCTGTGGGAATGGTGAGGCCCGGCTTCAGGGCAAGGCTCAACCCGTCCTTGTCATAGAACCGCCATTTTGTCTCGATAGCGATATCTCCCAATCCATCCCCTTTTATCAAGGAGCCGGAATCGTCCGAGCTCCAGGCCTGATAGGGAATACTGATGAATGCCATATCCACGGTATCCGTAATCCCGTAGGTCAATGTTGCCGAGATGTCGCTGTTTTTTGTCGTAACCCGTCCTTCTCTGTCATGGCCGTACTCACCGGAGAGCTCAAGCTGAAATCTCCCCTTGCCCTGTGTACCAGTGTCGTCTGTTATGAGAGGGATTGCTCCGAATGCTTTTCCTGTACCGATGATGAACATCAATACAACCCATAGGATCTTAAACTTTACTTGCGGCCCCTGAATCCTTTTCATCTTCTCTCTCCTTTTCTGACTCTGGACTCAGAGGCCGCTGGCCTTTTTGGTTCAATATTTGTTTACCCAGACACAACTTCTCAATATCTGCCCTCCCAAGAGGAACAATACAAATCCTCTTGCAGCGACGGCACTTAAGCTCTATACCGCTGGTTGTCACGCGGGCCATCAGATTCCCGCACCCGCACCGCAACTGTCGCTCCACATCGGGGTATCTTTTCGATGGGCGTCCTTTTTCACACATGCCGTGATTCGTCCTTAACACCCATTAATGGATGCCCGTATTCTGTGTCAATAATGATATGCATTATCACGAACGAAGCAAAAAAAATTATTTACAGTCTTTGCAAATACCGTATATCTCCAATTTATGTCTCACGGGAATAAATTCGTTCGCCTGGGCAAGCTTGTCCTGGAGATTCTCGATTTTCTTGTCATTGACCTCGATGAATCGTCCGCACTTCAAACAAATCAGATGGTCGTGATGCTCGCGCCCGAACTTGGGCTCATATCTGGCCTTTTTTGTCCCGATCTTGATCTCATCGGCCAAGCCGCACTGGCACAGCAGACTCAGGTTCCTGTGGACCGTGGCGTAGCCTATTTCAGGATTCTTCATCTTTATGATGTTGAAAAGTCCCTCGACGGTAATATGTTTGTCTGCAGAAAAAAATGTATCAAGAATGGCCTCTCTCTGACGCGTATTACGGAGTCCCTTTTCCCTGAGATAATGCCTGAAGATGCCCTTTGCCTTTGTCGTATCCATAGTATGCGATAATGAGTACCGTTATCAACACTAACAAGAGACCGCCGATTGTGTCAAGCGTTTTTTGCACACCCCAGCACTGCCGCCGTTGAACAGGTTGTCAGCTGACTTTTCTTTCTTCTCCTTGTCGGAAGCCCTCGAAGACGTTTCTGCTATGGTCTGGCGAGGTCGAAGCGGTCAAGGTTCATTACCTTGTTCCACACCGCCACAAAGTCGTGCAGGAACTTCTCCTGGGAGTCCTCACAGGCGTAAACTTCCGCCACGGCCCGAAGTTGGGCGTTCGAACCGAAGATGAGATCGACGCGGGTGCCGGTCCACTTGAGTTGACCCGTGGCGCGTTCACGACCCTCGAACACGTTTTCGTCTGCTGTTGCCTTCCACTCCGTTCTCATGTCGAGCAGATTCACGAAGAAGTCATTGGTGAGCGTCTCCGGCCGCTTGGTGAAGACACCGTGCTGGGACTTTTCGAAGTTGGTATTCAAGACGCGCATACCGCCAATGAGAACGGTCATCTCAGGAGCGGTCAGCTTCAACAGGTTCGCCCGATCAACCAGCAGTTCCTCTGCCGTTACGGAGTATTTGGCTTTGAGATAGTTACGGAACCCATCGGCAACCGGTTCGAGTACGGCGAATGACTGCACGTCGGTCTGCTCCTGCGACGCATCCGTGCGTCCCGGCGAGAAGGGTACGGTTACATTGTGACCGGCATTCTTGGCGGCCTGCTCGACGCCGGCGCAACCGCCCAGAACGATGATGTCAGCCAGGGACACCTTCTTGCCGCCCGACTGCGCTGCGTTGAACTCCTTTTGGACGCCCTCCAGGGCTTTGAGGACCTTCGCCAGTTTGGCCGGCTGATTGACTGGCCAATCCTTTTGCGGCGCCAGACTAATGCGGGCTCCGTTTGCACCGCCGCGCTTGTCGGAGCCGCGGAATGTGGATGCCGACGCCCAGGCGGTGGAGACCAGTTCCGAGACCGACAGGCCCGAGGCCAGGATCTTGGCCTTCAGGTTGGCGATGTCCTGGGCGTCGATCAGCTCATGATCGGCTGCGGGCACCGGGTCTTGCCAGATCAGCTCCTCTGCCGGGACCTTCGGTCCGAGATAGCGGGAGCGTGGGCCCATGTCGCGGTGGATCAGCTTGAACCATGCCCGGGCGAAGGCGTCTGCCAACTGGTCCGGGTTCTCGTAGAAGCGCCTGGAGATCTTTTCATAGATAGGGTCGACCTTCAAGGCAACGTCCGTGGTCAGCATGTTGGGCGTACGACGCTTCGACGGGTCGTGGGGGTCCGGCGCTGTACCGGCGAGAGCGTCACCCTTCGGTTTCCACTGATGCGCCCCGGCCGGGCTCTTCGTCAATTCCCATTCGTTGCTGAACAGGTTATTGAAGAAGTTGTTGCTCCAATTTGTCGGCGTTTGGGTCCAAATGACCTCCAGGCCGCTGGTGATCGTGTCGTTGCCTTTGCCAGTGCCGAAACTGCACTTCCAGCCGAGTCCCTGTTCCTCGATGGGGGCGGCTTCGGGCTCAGGCCCCACATGGGACGCAGGGCCGGCGCCGTGGGTTTTGCCGAAGGCGTGACCGCCGGCGATGAGCGCTACGGTCTCTTCGTCGTTCATCGCCATGCGCGCGAAGATCTCACGGATATCCCTGGCCGCCAGTAGGGGATCCGGGTTGCCGTCCGGCCCTTCCGGGTTGACGTAGATCAGGCCCATCTGCACGGCTGCCAAGGGGTTTTCCAGTTCCCGGTCGCCGCTGTAACGGCTTTTAGGCTTGTCGCTTGTAGCCAGCCACTCGCTCTCTGCCCCCCAGTAGGTGGCGTCATCCGGCTCCCAGACATCCTCGCGCCCGAAGCCGAAGCCGAAGGTCTTGAAGCCCATGGACTCCAGGGCACAATTGCCGGCTAAGATTATGAGGTCGGCCCAGGAGATCTTTTTGCCGTATTTCTGCTTGATGGGCCAGAGCAGCCGGCGCGCCTTGTCGAGACTCACGTTGTCGGGCCAGCTGTTGAGGGGCGCAA
>JBJKPE010000017.1:0-4881 GCA_046706685.1 Thermodesulfovibrionales bacterium
CCTTTCGTGTCCACCGCATTTCATGAATAACATGGGCTAAGCATCTTTCATTAAACCACCTGTTAAACGGTCCTGCCAGTCTTCAAACGGAAGGCCTTCCATACATCTCCTCCACCTCCCGCGTATAAGAGCCGTCTTTCCGGTAAATAAACAGGGGGTTCTCTATCTTTATCCCAGCCCTGCCCCCTTTCACCGCCTCAACAAGGACGATCTTGGATACCGAAGAGGAGTCATTATGCACAAACCTGACTCTCTTGGGTTCCAGACGGTTCGTCCTGAGCGTATCCATCAGCTCCAGCAGCCTGTCGGGATGGTAGATTATAAAAAATCGCCCCCTTGCCTTGAGAAAGAGGGAGGCCGCTTCTATAAGTTCCGGAAGCCTGAGCCTGATCTCATGCCTGGCGACCGCCCTTTCTTCTCCAAGGCTTATTCGGCCAGTCGTCGGCTTCCTGAAAGGGGGATTGGATACAACAAGGTCAAAGGCCCCCCTCTCGCCCTTCTCTGCCGGCAGACTGATGTCACAGAGCATCGACGTTACCCTTTTCTCAAGACTGTTGAGTCTGATATTTCTTTCTGCAAGACGAAACAGCCCTTCCTGCAGTTCCACCAGCAGGACCTTCGCCTCCTCATACCTTCTCGCCAGCAAGAGGCCGATGATGCCGGAGCCCGCGCCAAGGTCGGCAATTTTATAAGCATGCCTCACCTTTACGAAGGAGTAGAGCAACAGGGCGTCAACCGAAAACCTGTAACCGTACCTGTGCTGATAAACCCTGATGTCCCGGACCCCGTCAAGGGTGGTCTCCATGCCGGAGCCGGACGCAGCCACAGGAGGCATAACTCCCACTTACGACAATTCCTCCAGCTTGGAAGGCAGCTCGCGGAAATGGTCTATCGTCCCGTCGGCGCCGCCGAGGAACTCCACTCCCCTGTAGCCGTACGTAACGGCTATCGTTTTTATTCCGGCTGCCCTACCGGCATCTATGTCGTAATTGCTGTCGCCAACTATCACCGCCTCATCAGGATTCACCTTAACCATCTGAAGGACCTGAAGTATCGGCTTGGGCGACGGCTTTTTTTCCCCGACGCTGTCGCTCCCAAGAATAACATCGAAGTAGTGCGAAAGTTTAAGAGCGTCAAGGAGCCTCTTTGACAATGCCTCCCTCTTATTCGACACCACCGCCTTCCTGTAATCCGCCAACTTTTCGAGCGTCTCAGGCACACCCGGATAAGGCACAGTGAACTCAGTCAGGTGTTCGGAATAATGTCTCATGAACCTGTCCATCACATCAGGCATTATAGCCGCATTTTCACCGCCCAGCATTTTCTTTACAAGAATCGTCAGGCCTTCCCCTACCATGCCGACAGTCCGCTCGGCGGTCATCTTCTCAAGATTATAGGGTTCTATCGCATAGTTCAGCGCATTAGTGATATCGACAAGCGAATTCACAAGCGTGCCGTCGAGGTCAAACAATATAAGCTTTATCACAGTAAATCCTCTCGTTTACGAAATGATCAGGGTCCGTCCGCGAACTCCTGTGTTGTCATTAAGTCAATTGCTAACATGCGTCCGGAACAAAACCCGCAAAAAATAAAACCGCTTCAGGCGAGAATCAAGCATCAAAAAAGGGCGATTCAACAGCCCGAATTTTTCTTCAACCCGGATCGTTCATTTATCAAAGCACAAATGACGGCGGCGGCTCACTCTTTCCCGCCCTTTCTCTTATGACACTTTAAACACTCGAACTTGGGGGGATGGGTTTTCTTCATTTCATAACGTTTGCCCGGTCCGTGACACTCCATGCAGATAACAGCGTCATGTATCCCCTTGTGGAACGAATCATCCGGTATCAAAGGAAATTCCTTCCTAGAGAAGATAAAAAGGAGTCCGATCACTGCCAAGACGAAAACAATAAAGCCGATTGCGCTCTTCACAGAGACATTTTATCATAAGCCTGCTCTTCAGTAACAGCGCTCACGCACATCCGGCAGGACGGCAAATCTTGTTTTTCTGGCGAGCCTGCTCTACACTTTGACTGATAGGGACAATATAGTGCCGGACCGGAACAGTGTGAAAACCAGATCCAGGGAACCTTCGATACCGGAGGAGAGAAGCGAGACCGTACGCCGGGAGATTGCGACGGTTCTTCAGGGGCCGGTATTGTCGGCTAAAGAGATCTCGGCCCAGGTAAGGCTGTCAGAAAAAGAGGTTTACGACCATCTTGAACATATCCGGAGGACGCTGAATAAGAAGGACTGCCGTTTTATCGTCCAGCCGGCGGAATGTATCAAGTGCGGCTTTGTCTTCAGAAAAAGGGCGAGACTCAAAAAGCCCGGCAGATGTCCTGTCTGCAAGGGCGAACTCATACAGGAGCCGCTCTTCGCCATCAGGGGAACCTGCGGATAAATCTGACTCCCGGCCGGCACGCGTGTTGCGCTATTATATTGTTGCGCATTTTCTTGACAACGCTTCGTCGCATCTTTTATAATTTGATCGTATAGAGTATGTCGCGTATTTGGAACGCACTGTCTCTATCTCATGATTTTACTTTCTAAACTCTCCCCTCTGGAGGGGCAAAAGCCCCTCCATTTTTTTCTCATTCGCAATCAGAGTGACACCAAATAATCAATGGACCGCTTCCTCCGCGGCCGTTATTATCCGTTCCACAGCGGCCTTGTCAAGCACTTCCTCTTTCATGAGCGCCCCGGCCAGCTCATCGAGGGCATGCCTGTTAGCCGTAAGTATCTCCTTAGCCTTAACCTCGGCCTGATTGATCATTCCCTGTATCTCCTGGTCCATCAGCCAGGCCATCTGTTCACTATACCGTTTCGGCTGGGCAAGTTCCCTGCCCAGGAAAGGGTGTTCCTCCCCGCGCCCCAGGTTCACAGGCCCTATCTTGTCGCTCATACCCCATTGTGCCACCATCTTCTCGGCAAGGGACGTAGCTTCTTTGAGGTCGTTCTGCGCACCGCTGCTCACGTCATTGAAAACCAGTTTCTCAGCGTTCCTGCCGCCGAGGGCCACACTCAACCTGTTCATAAGGTAAGTTTTGGGATAATAATGCCTGTCCTCCTCCGGCAGAAGCTGTGTAACACCCATTGCCACGCCTCTCGGGAGAATACTGACTTTATATATAGGGTCTGTGCCGGGAAGATTCCAGGCAACAAGGGTATGGCCGGCCTCGTGGTAGGCCGTTATCTTTTTTTCCAGGTCACTGATAGTGTCTTCCCGGACCGAACCCATGAGAATAACATCCCGGGCCTCCTCGAAGTCATGCATGTCTATTTTTTCTTTCTTCTTCCTGAGAGCGACGAGGGCAGCCTCATTGGCGAGGTTCTCCAGATCCGCCCCCGTCATCCCCGGGGTGCCCTTCGCCAGGGTCTCCAGTTTGACATCTTCCCCGAGTACCTTGTCTCTCACGTGGATTTCGAGTATCGCCTTCCGTTCCTTCCATCCGGGCCTGTCTACAACTATGTGCCTATCGAACCTCCCCGGTCTCAGGAGGGCCGGATCAAGGACATCCGGCCGGTTGGTCGCCGCAATTACGATCACTTCTTCGTGCGGGTCAAAACCGTCCATCTCACTGAGGAGCTGGTTCAGAGTCTGTTCCCTTTCATCGTGCCCTCCACCGAACCCGGCCCCGCGCGTCCTTCCCACCGCATCGATCTCATCAATGAAGATTATGCTCGGCTGAGAATCCTTTGCCTTCTTGAACATGTCCCTCACGCGGGAAGCGCCGACACCGACAAACATCTCAATGAACTCTGACGCGCTGATGCTGTAAAAAGGCACCCCCGCCTCCCCGGCCGTCGCGCGGGCAAGAAGGGTCTTCCCCGTCCCTGGAGGGCCGACCAGCAGCACCCCCTTGGGCACTTTTGCTCCTATGCCCGCAAAACGGGACGGGTCCTTGAGGAACTCTATCGTTTCCATCAGCTCCTGCTTTACGTTGGCCATCCCCGCCACGTCCTTAAAGGTAACGTGAGGCCTCTTCACATCGTACAGTTTGGCTTTGCTTGAGCCGAACTGGAAAAGTCCCCCGGCTCCGCCCTGTATCTGCTGCTGGGCGCGCCTCATGATAAAAAGCCATACACCGATTATAAGCACCCATGGCAGAACACCTATCAGGAACTGCCAGAAAATGGACTTCTGCTCCGGCTGCTCGACGTTGATCATCACATTCTTTTCACGTAATCTCGACATAAGGTCCTCGCCCTGAAAACTCGGCAGGTAGGTCTTAAACTCCGTTATCGGCGTCGCCTTCTTTTCGCCTGGCAAGACGATCTCCACATCTTTCTTGAAGACTCCGGTAACCTGCAGGTTCGTAATGGTAACCGACTTGATGTTGGAGGCGTCAAGCTCTTCAAAAAACTTGCTGTAGGTAACTTCGTACTGTCTTTCAGGGGTCTGCGTGCCGTACTCCTGCACCCATATATATAAAATCAGGAACACCAGAAGGGAAGCGATGGCCGCCCTCCATTGCGGGCTTTTGAGTTTGTCCGAGAGCGACTCTTTTGCCGTACTTTGTTTCTTTTTATCACTGCCGGCGGGCTCAGTCATGCAATCATTCTATCATCTTTTCAGCAGCAAATAAACAGCCGAACTTGCAATAACAACTCTTCCCGAGGCGTGAATAAATTGAGCCGGGTTAAAATTCTGAATCGTGCACTATAAAATGCACATGAGAAAAAACGATTGTCCGCCCAAAAGAAATTCACTATACTTTAATTAAAAAAGAAAGACCTCCGGAGGAAGACAAGACATGAAAATCATCTTTGTTGTCGACTTGGGTCATTTCAAGGCTTACGGGATATCTGAGACGCCCACAGGACCGAAAATAGCGCTGCTGGAGAGCCGGGATTACATCGATGCCCACGGGAAGCTCA
>JBJKPE010000018.1:0-5744 GCA_046706685.1 Thermodesulfovibrionales bacterium
AACGATCTCCCTGATGACTGGTTGTGCCCCCTCTGCGGAGTGACAAAGAATCTCTTCAGGGAATTGTCCGAAGACGAAGGACCTTTCGACCCCGACCGCTATTTCCAGGAGATGTAAGGTTCATCAATAAACCCGCTGCGGCTATCTACCCTTTGTCCCCCGCGTCAGTTCCGCCATCAAATCCATCTGGATTTCCTGGATTTCGAGAAGTCTCTGCCACTGGTTCATAAGGAGATGGTCCACCTTCTCATGGAGCTGCCGGATTTCGAGCTCAGCCTTGAGGTTCACCCGGTAGTCGTATTCGGCACGCAGCCGGTCCCTGTCCTCCTGCCTGTTCTGGCTCATCATGATAACAGGCGCCTGGATCGCTGCGAGGCAGGACAGGATGAGGTTCAGGAATATATAAGGGTACGGGTCGAATGGCCGGAATAAGAGTAAGGTGGAATTGAGGCCCACCCAAAGGAAAAGTACACAGGCAAAGATGATGATGAAGCGCCAGCTGCCTCCGAATTCTGCGATCCTGTCCGCCAGACGTTCGCCGAGCGTCAGTTGCCGGTCGAATTCAACATTGACGTTCTTGGACAGGATTTCCTGCTCTCTGAGGCTCTCGACTACCTGTGTCTCCAACGCCGACAGTGCGCCTCTGTCGGTCTTTATAACGTCCTGTACATACTCAGCCCTGAAGCGATTGAGATCCGAAATACAGATAAAACCGTCGGAAGACCAGTCCGGGTTGTCTTTTCTGATCATCTCGACGAGAGGTCCGCGGACCACGGCGGCAGGCAGCACCTCGCTCAGCTTCTTTCTGTTCCGGCAGACCTGACAAATGACCGTTTCCTGCGGTTTTCTGGTCATATACTCTCACCTCCGTGAATAAGTTCCGGCAAGATCATTTCCCTCTCCTCCGCGGCACGTGTGAAGCACGGCTTATCTCCACGCGTCGCCATCAGTATGCCGCGTTAGGAACACCGGGGCCTACCGCTGCCACAGGATCTGGGCGGTTTCGAGGGGAACCGCAATCCCGGCCCGGTTTGGTACTATGCGCGCAGTATAGTCGCCGGCCGCCCGTATAGCCGGCACCTGTACGCTGTAGACATAGCCGTGCTCGGCGCCCACGAGCTGCCTTCCCCTGGTCATCTCATGCCGTTCAGGGCCGCCTCCGTCCACGCCGGCTGCGTAAAGTTCGAGCCTCACGCAATCGGGGCTGAGACCGTTGAGATACACACGGACCTCAAAAAGGTGTCGTTCCCCTCCCGTCTCAACCTTGACTTCCCCGAAGCGCAGGTTTGCCCATTTTCTTTCGAGAGAATGCACCCACTCCAGCGCCTCCGCGCCCTTAGCGCCCTTTTCCGCAGCTCGGTCGAGAAAGGTCGCGGCCCCAGGGATGTAGTATTGTTCGGTGTACTCGCTCACCGTCCGGGTGGCCGAAAAGCGCGGCGTAAGGCGGGACATGCTCTCACGGATTCGGGCCACCCAGGCGGTAGGAATTCCATTTGCATCCCGCGTATAAAACTCCGGAATCACTTCCAGTTCCAGCAGCGCGTAGAGCGCTTCCGCCTCGGCGGCATCCCAGGCCGGGTCCTCGTCGTGTTCTTTGCCGTCGCCCAATGCCCAGCCTACTTCGGGCGTATACGCCTCGGCCCACCAGCCATCCAGCTCCGACAGGTTGAGCCCCCCATTGACAAGCACCTTCATGCCGCTCGTACCACTGGCCTCCCACGGCCGGCGCGGCGTGTTGATCCAGACATCCACCCCCTGGACAAGCTGCTCGGTCAGCAGCATGTCGTAGTCGCTGAGAAATACAACGTGTTTCCGGGCTTCGTGGCCGGCAATGAATTTGATCCACTGCCGGATCATGTCCTGCCCCGCCTGATCGGCCGGATGGGCCTTGCCGGCCAGGATGAGCTGAACCGGACGCCGGGGGTCGGAAAGTATCCGAAGAAGCCTATCCGGATCATGCAGCAGGAGGTTCGGCCTCTTGTAAGTCGCAAAGCGCCTTGCGAAGCCGAGCGTCAGCGTGTTGGCGTCGAAAATATTCCCGGCCCTCTCCAACGTCTGGGAAGGCGCGCCCGAAACGGCCAGCTGGCGGGACAGCCTTTCCCTGACGAATTCGACGAGAGACTTTCGGGCGGACGAACGGCACTCCCAGAGCATGGAATCAGGGACGCTGCGGATCTTTTCCTCCAGTGTGGCTACCGTTCCCATCCAGCGCTCCTTGCCGCAGCTTTGTGTCCAGAGTTCGTCCGCTTCTTCCGAATCCCACGAAGGCATGTGGACCCCGTTGGTGACGTGTCCGACCGGCACTTCGGCCTGCGGCCAGCGGGGGAAAAGGGGCTGAAAGATCCCCCGGCTCACCTCTCCGTGCAGCCTGCTTACCCCGTTAACGGCGCCGCTGCCCCGGACTGCCAGATAAGCCATATTGAAGTATTCCGAGGAATCATTCGGATTCAGGCGGCCGAGAGCCAGCAGATCCTGGACTGGGATACCTAGTCTGGTCGTTGCATACCAGCCCAGGTACTGCTCGATAAGGGACGGGGCGAAACGATCAAAACCGGCCGCCACCGGCGTATGGGTGGTAAAGAGGTTGCCCGCCCGGGTGACGGCAAGAGCGACTTCGAAAGGCTGGCCGGTCTCCTTCATAAAGGTCCGGGCACGCTCCAGCACGGCGAAGGCAGCATGTCCTTCGTTCAAGTGGCAGACTTCGGGTTTGATGCCGAGCATGCGCAGCAGCCGCCATCCGCCAAGCCCGAGCACCATTTCCTGCTGGAGCCGCAGTTCGGGCCCCCCTCCGTAAAGCTCGCTTGTGATACCACGATGAGCCGGGAAGTTCGCGGCATCATTGCTGTCGAGCAGGTAGAGCTTTACCCTGCCCACCTCCACCTGCCAGACACGCAGCCAGAGCGAGTAGCCGGGCATCTTGACTTCCTGCCGCAGCCACTCGCCGTTTTGCTCGCGAAGCGGTGTTATAGGCAGCTGGCCGGGGTCGTTGTAGGGGAAGAGGGCCTGCTGGTATCCGTTGCGGTCTATTACCTGCCTGAAATAGCCCTGTTGATAGAGCAGTCCCACTCCTATTACCGGCACGCCAAGGTCGCTGGCGGCCTTGAGTTGATCCCCCGCCACGTTGCCCAGCCCCCCGGAATAGATCGGGAGCGCCTCGCTCAGCATGAATTCCATGCTGAAATAGGCCACACAGGTGAGCGGCGACCCCGAATGCTCCCGCTGAAACCAGGCGGCCGACTCCGCATCCTGGCGCTTCGCCTGCAGGAGTTCGTCGATCTTCCTCCGGAAGACGGGGTCCGCCAGCACTTTTTCAAGGCGGTCCCTCGATACGGTCTGCAGCACAACCCAGGGATTATGGGTAAGGTCCCAGAGCAACGGGTCCAACTGTCGCCATAATTCGTCCGCCGAATGATTCCACGACCAGCGCATGTCAAGAGCGAGCTCGGCAAGAGGCTCGGCTCCGGCAACCGCAGCCGGCAGAAAAGCGTATATAGGACTGCTGGATCTCTCTTCGTCATTCATTCTTAATTCTCCTTTGGTACAGTCTGTGTATAAGTCGAGCATTTCCAGCCGTCATTCCCGCGAAGGCGGGAATCCAATCTTTGTTTTCAGAGCAATGGATTCCCAATTACTACCCCGGGAATGACAAAAAACGGATTCTTTTTGATGGCCTCATTGAATTGGGATTCTGATGCGACGCTCCGGCCGGTTTCATGTCTTGCCACCCTTCAGCCTCCGGTAGCGCAGGATCAGTGCGTTCGTCGAGCTGTCGTGTGCACGCAGGGGTTCGCCTGCACTCTGAAGTTCGGGAACTATCTTTTTGGCCAAAACCTTACCTAGCTCGACGCCCCACTGATCGAAGGAATCGATCCGCCAGACCGTCCCCTGAGTAAATACGCTGTGTTCGTAAAGGGCTACCAGTCTGCCGAGCGTCGCCGGCGTCAGACTCTCGGCGAGAATTGTATTCGATGGCCGATTGCCTTCAAAAACGCGGTGCGGAACCAGTCCATCCGGCGTCCCCTCGGCCCTCACCTCGCTCTCGGTCTTACCGAAAGCCAGGGCCTCTGCCTGTGCAAACACATTCGCCATCAGAAGATCGTGGTGATCGCCGAGAGGGTTAAGGGGCCTGCAGAAACCGATAAAATCGCAGGGCACCAGTTTTGTTCCCTGATGTATCAGCTGATAGAAAGAATGCTGTCCGTTCGTGCCAGGCTCGCCCCAGAATACAGGACCGGTCTCGTAGTCAACATGCACGCCGCCGCGCGTAACATGCTTTCCGTTGCTCTCCATCGTCAGCTGCTGGAGGTAAGCCGGAAAACGTTTCAGGTACTGGTCATAAGGGAGCACGGCCACCGTCTGGGCTCCGAAGAAGTTGTTGTACCAGAGAGAGAGGAGCCCCATGAGCACAGGCAGGTTCCTTTCGAAAGGTTCACTGCGGAAGTGTTCGTCCATCTCACGGAAACCGCCGAGCATCGACCGGAAATTCTCGGGCCCGATTGCAATCATCGTCGAAAGACCGATCGCAGAATCCATGGAGTAGCGTCCTCCCACCCAGTCCCAGAACCCAAACATGTTAGCGGTATCGATCCCAAACTTTTTCACCTCTTCAGCGTTGGTCGACACCGCAACAAAGTGTCTCGCTACTGCCCTCTCGTCTCCCAGCAGGCGGAGGGTCCACTGGCGGGCAGTGCCGGCATTGGTCATGGTCTCCAGGGTGGTAAAGGTCTTTGACGCGATTATGAACAGCGTTTCAGCAGGATCAAGGTCCCGGGTAGCCTCGGCGAAATCCGTGCCGTCCACGTTCGAGACGAACCGGAAGGTCATGTCGCGCATACTGTAATGCCGGAGGGCTTCGTACGCCATTACAGGCCCGAGGTCGGACCCGCCGATGCCGATGTTGATCACATTGCGGATGCGCTTTCCGGTGTAGCCCTTCCATTCTCCGCTCCGGACATTATTTGAGAAATCCGCCATCCTGTCAAGGACAGCATGGACTTCCGGGACGACGTCTTCGCCGTCTACGAAAATCGTTTCGCTGCGCGGAGCCCGCAGCGCCACATGGAGCGCAGGGCGCTTCTCGGTGGGATTGATCTTTTCCCCCCGGAACATCGCTTCGATGCGTTCTCCGAGGTTGCAGGCAACGGCCAGCTTCAGCAGAAGCCGCACTGTTTCCCCAGTGATACGGTTCTTGGAGTAATCGAAATAAATTCCCGCGCCCTCTGCCGCGAACCGTTCACCGCGAGCCGGATCATCCGCAAAAAGCTGCCTCAGGTGTACATCCCTGATCTTCCGGTGGTGCGCCTCCAGTTCCTGCCAGGCGGGAAGATGTGTGAGTGATGGTTTATCTTGTGCAGTCATAGCGTCTCCCGTGCATTCGACTAAATTTGAAAGGAGGAACAAATTCAGCAGAGGTCATCGCCGCTCCTCGTTCACTTATTACAGTATATCAGACATTTTCCGATGAAGGTTCCGCCGTCTTTGATTGTATTTGTCCGGACACTCGTTCCGATTCATTGCTGCGGCCTGGCAGGGCGCACAGGCTTTGCCCTAAAACATGACGGATTTCTAATCTGATAAGAAAAGGCCTGTTTATTGGACGTTTCATTTCAATACATTAATTCCGGATTCTTCTTCGTCGTGTCTTAAGTTCTTTTCACTTTAATTCGACAAGTATAACATCCGTATTCGTATCTCCTATGTTTTCGCCGATGTGCTGATGCGCTTTCATCCAAACAATACTCCCG
>JBJKPE010000019.1:0-3403 GCA_046706685.1 Thermodesulfovibrionales bacterium
TAATCAAGAAGGAATATCCGCATTTCACCGAGGACATCAGGGACATAGAAAATCTCAGGATGCAGTACGCAAAGTATAAGATCGATAAGAACTACCTCGATTACGACGACCTGCTCGTCTTCCTGAATATCCTGCTCGAAAATACTGACATCAGGGAGAGGCTGTCGCGGAAATACCGCTATATAATGGTGGATGAATACCAGGATACGAACAAGCTTCAGGCCAATATCGCCTCCCTCCTGGCGGAAAAACACAGGAACATAATGGCGGTAGGCGACGACGCCCAGAGCATTTACGGGTTCAGGGGGGCCTCTCATGAGAACATAATGCAGTTCCCGGAACGGTTCCGGGAATGCACGATCATCAAGCTGGAAGAAAACTACCGCAGTTCTCAGGCCGTACTGGATGTGGCAAACGCCGTCCTTGAGAACATGAAAAACAAGTACTCCAAGTGTCTCGCGTCGGCCAAAAAAGAGACGGGGCAGATGCCGCAGCTTCTTTTTTTCAAGGATGCTTACGAGGAGGCTGAATGGGTGGCGGAAACGGTGAAGAAGCAGCTCGACGAAGGCCTTCCTCTCAGTCATCAATGCATACTCTTCAGGGCGATGTACCTTTCGATCCAGCTCCAGTCCGAACTGGGCAGGAGAAACATTCCCTACGAGACGTTCGGCGGACTGAAATTTTATGAGACAGCCCATGTGAAGGACATACTGTCCCACCTCAAGGTTGTGGTGAACCCTAAGGACGAACTGGCCTGGAACAGGGCACTGATGCTCATCGGCAGGATAGGTCCCAAGACTGCCGCCAGGCTCACCGACGAATTCACAGGCTACGGCTCACTGGAGGAGGTCCTGACCAGGGGGTTCCCTAAATATGCCAGGGGCCATGGCTATTCAGAGGGCCTGACAGGACTCGAATCCGCATTCCGTGCGGGCGGGGATGAAAAGATGGCCGTCGGCGAACGCTTCGAGATAATGCTGAAATACTATCTGCCGCTGCTGAAAGACAAATACGACGACTGGCATCTCCGGCTGAACGACCTGGAGGCCCTCAGACAGATTGCGATGAGGTACGCCTCTCTTGAAGAACTCATCGAGGATTTCGCCATAGAACCCCCGGAAAGAGGCGTCTGGAAGGTGGAGCCGGAGACAAAAGAGGAGGAAAAACCGCTCGTATTGTCCACCGTACATTCCGCAAAGGGACTTGAGTGGGATTCGGTATTTGTTATGGGGCTCATTGACGGCGTTTTGCCGGTGACGTTCGCTCTGGACAGCGAAGATGACATAGAGGAGGAGCAGAGGCTCTTTTATGTCGCCGTCACGAGGGCAAAGAACAGACTCTTCCTGACGCTGCATCATGAAGGAACAAGGGGCGGCATCGCCCAGTTCAATAAGGTTTCACGGTTTGTCGATATGCCCAATGTGCTGGCGAAACTGGATGTCCGGGGCTCGTCCGGACGGCCTGTTGAAAAAGCGCATGGAGGCGGGCCCGGTGAGTCGTCGCGCATTTACGACAAGGCGGCGCTTCTCAGGAAGATAATCGAATCTTACAAGTAGCCTGAGCCCGGGGCCTGCGTTCCCCCGTCATTCATGAACAGTCCTGGCCGGGTCAACATCCGCCTCTCCCCGGAAAAAACCACGATATTTTCGTTATAATAAAGCATTAATTTCAAAAGGAGTGCCAATGAAATTTTTTATCGACACTGCAAACGTTGAAGAGATCAGGAAGGCAAACGAGCTGGGTGTGCTGGACGGCGTCACGACAAACCCTTCTCTCATCTCCAAAGAAGGGAAGGACCCCGTCTCCCTTCTGAAGACGATCTGCGGGATAGTGGACGGTCCGGTGAGCGCAGAGGTTGTGGGACTGACGGCTGACGAGATGGTGAAGGAGGCCCGCTCCCTCGCCAGGATACATAAGAATATCGTTGTTAAAATCCCGATGATCGAGGAAGGACTGAAGGCGGTAAAAAAACTTTCCGGTCTGGGCATCAGGACAAATGTAACCCTCGTTTTTTCTTCCCCGCAGGCACTGCTTGCGGCCAAGGCCGGAGCCAGTTTCGTGAGTCCTTTCGTCGGTCGTCTGGACGATATAAGTCATATAGGGATGGAGCTGGTGAGCGAGATCGTCGAGATCTACGAAAACTACCTTTTCGAAACGGAGATTATAGTCGCCAGCGTGAGGAACCCCCTTCATGTCGTTGAAGCGGCCAGGATGGGCGCCCACATCGCCACCATCCCCTACGCCGTCATCAGGCAGCTCATCAGGCATCCACTGACTGATGTGGGACTTGAGAAGTTCCTCAAAGACTGGGAAAAGGTCCCGGGCAGGAAGAAAGCAAAATCGTCGTGAACAACCCTGCGGCAGAGACCGCAGCATATGATATCAACCAAAAGGTGCCGGAGGAAAAAGATGCCGATATACGAATACAAATGCAACCAGTGCAGCGAAGAATTCGAAAAACTCGTCTTCGGCAAGAGGCCGGTAGATTGTCCGAAGTGTTCGTCGGAAGACGTTAAGAAGAAGATGTCCACCTTCGGGATGAGCGGCGTCGACAAGCCTTTCGCGGGGTCCGATTCAGGATGCACCTCCTGCAGCAAAGGCACCTGCAGTTCCTGCAAGTGAGAACCGGGCTCCGGTTGTAAGACGTATGATTCAGGCCGGCTGTTATTGGGCGGGGGAAACGAAGGGGTTGTCCCTCATAATTGACGACACTTTCAGAGGATTGCCTTCCATTACAAAAACCGCCATACCGCTGTCTTCCTTCTTCTTGCCTCCGGTTACCCAGCTGCTCGTCCAGGAAATATTCACGAAAACCTTCTGGTTTTCTATCTCCACCCACCTCGGGGCAAAGGTCAGTTCAAGCGAATCAAAGGGCGCGTTGCCCGAGGTAATGTCCTGATAGCCCTTGTCAGTCGAGTTCTGCCGGATCGCAGCAAGGTCTTTCCCGACGAAGTCATTTCTTATGGTATCTGCGAGGGCAAAGGCGGCCAGGGCGGTCTTCGACTCCTGGGACACGGGCTTGATCTCCTTCTTGCCGCAGGCAACAAGGACTAACAAGATGCAGCAGAGCAACGCTGTTTTTTTCATAAGGCCTCTTTCAAAAATATATTGTTAACCTGCTAATAATAAAACGTAAGAACATTTTTTTCAACACGGCTTCAGCGGCTCCACGGTAAGTCAACGTCAGCGCTGATCCGATAGTTGGGAACCAGCATGTATTTCACCGCAGAGACGCAGCTTAGGCGGTGCGATTGGCGTATAACAATGCTCGCTGTGCCGGCTCATATCGGTCCTCATATTAAATGGGAACCCCTAAAGATGCTATAGTAAGAAATTATGGGCATGTTTCCTGTCGGTCCTTCAAAGGAAAAAGAGCTTCAGCAGAAGATGGAGGAACTCGGGA
>JBJKPE010000020.1:0-48151 GCA_046706685.1 Thermodesulfovibrionales bacterium
GAGGCATGCACATGGACCAGCGGGAAATGATAAATTATTGGAAAACCATCGTCGACACTATGACCGACGGGCTCATAGTCGTCGATACCGACGGCATGATCGTCGCGGTTAATCCGGCAACCGAACAGCTTACAGGGTTTACAAGAGAAGAACTCATTGGCAGCCAGTGTACAATACTCGGCTGTGACCATTGTTCCGTCCGCTCTTCCGGGTCAAATTTCTCCTGCGCCTTGTTTGAGACAAGGCAGATTGAACGTTGCAAATGCGACCTAAGAAGAAAAGACGGGGAGACGGTGCCCATCATAAAGAACGCCACGGTTCTGATTGGGAAAGACGGCAAAGTGAGCGGCGGTGTTGAGACAATTACCGACCGGCGCGCACTTGTGACAAGGGATAAGAAAATAGAGAGGTTGAGCTCTTTGCTCAATATCAAGGATCAATCGCACGGAATGATAGGCAATTCAAAAATAATGCAAAACGTCTTTGACCTGATTGCCGACGCTGCTTTTACCGATGCTCCGATTATCATATATGGGGAGAGCGGAACCGGCAAAGAAGTAGTCGCAACGGCCATACATAACCTTGGCGGGAGAAAGAAGGGTCCCTTTATCAAAGTCAGTTGCGCAGCCCTATCCGAATCCCTCCTGGAAAGCGAGTTGTTCGGACATGTCAAAGGGGCTTACACAGGCGCGGATAGAATGAGAAAGGGTCGCTTTGAACTGGCCAGCGCGGGAGACATTTTTCTCGACGAGATCGGAGATATCCCTCTCTCCATGCAGGTGAAGATTCTAAGGGTTCTGCAAGAGAAGGAAATCGAGCGGGTCGGTGACAGTACACCGATAAAAATCGATTGCCGAATTATCTCGGCGACGCATCGGGACCTCTCCGCAATGATTGCACACGACGCCTTCAGAGAGGACCTTTTTTATCGGTTGAATGTAATCCCGATTCATTTGCCCCCTTTGAGGGAAAGACGTGACGACCTCCATTTGCTTGTCGACCATTTTTTAGAGGTAAACCGCCTGAGGACGAACAAGGACATCGAGGGCATCAGCAGCGAAGCAATGGATGCCCTGGTATCCTATCCATGGCCCGGCAATATAAGAGAGTTGATCAACACTATTGAATATGCCTTTGTGGTCTGTCGCGAAGAGTTCATAGCGTTACGACACCTTCCCGACACAATCAAGAACGTAAAGCAGCAACGCTCCCATGCTACCGCAGGTTCGGGCGAGCGAAACCGGCTGCGGGAGGCCTTGAGGCAGGCGGGCGGGAAAAAGAACGAGGCTGCCAGATTGTTGGGCATTAGCAGACAAGCCCTTTGGAAGAAAATGAAGAAGTCCTGCATCAAAGATGATTACGAACAAAAGAAATGAATGAGTGTGCAGACCTCGGTATTGTCGTGTGCGAATACCCAGTTCTTAAACAGGGTTCTTTCATTGTTTTTTAGGCAGATAATCTTCGCTGCTTTGTATTTTTTTTCTACGCGATTGGTTGCATTATTTTACCGCTCTCCGGTGGGTGTACTAAATATTTCGGATGCATTTATAGAACCCTAAAACTGCAAGTCATGTGGTTGTATGGAGAGATGCAGGATAGCTGAAACACGCGTCGGCGAACCGAATCTATCCGCGCGACTTTCCGGATGTACCAAACGGCTGAGACCCCCAACTCCAGACGCGAAGTTATTTTGGGAACTGTGAGCCTCTGGATTTGCTCGCGGTGAGAGTTCGTCGGTGAAAGCGACAAAGGGATGGCGCATGGTACGGGGAAAAACGCGACCGCCGGCCTTTGTTAACTGCTGAGGCCTGTTCCCTTGGCGCGCCCAGCAATCTCTCGCCGGACCAGGCGGCCGGATTCGCCGGAATCTCCTTTGCGTTCAGCTATACAATCGGAGAAGCAGTTTCACAGCTACGCCCAACAAAACCACGGCGAACAGCTGTTTTATCCATTTTGCCTTCATCTTCTCTTTCATCACGTTAGCACCAATCTGGGAGCCGATGACCACGCCGACCGTCGTGAAAAACATAAGAGGCCAGTTAAAATGGCCCTCGGCCAGATGGCCCGCAAAACCTGAAAATGAGGAAAAAATCACTACAAAAGAACTTGTGGCGGCAGCTTTTTTTGTAGGGTATCCCATGGCCATCATCATGGGCACGAACAGGAATCCGCCCCCAATGCCGAGAAGCCCGGCGATCATTCCGATAATAAAACCGCCTGATCCCATAAGGAGAAAGCGCCTCCGGGTCTCCATCATCTCCACCTTTTCGGGGCGGTTCGCGGTGAGGAGCATTCTACCACCGGCAAAGAGCATGGAGACGGCGAAAAGGAGGATCAGCATACTTGTGGGGACCATCCTCGTGAGATAGGCCCCTGCCGGGGCGCCAACAAAGGATGACACGATGAGGGGAGCCGATCCTTTTATGTCGACCATTTTTGCCCGGAAATAAACAAAAGCGGCCGATACCGCCGTGATGCCGTTGAGGAGAAGACCGGTGGGAATTGCCACTGTCTTAAAATCGAAGCCAACCCAGTGAAAAAACGGCACGTACAGCATCGAGCCACCCAGTCCGAGCATGGAGAATAAGAAGGCCAGAACAAAGACGACACCTGAAGTAAGAGCAAGGACCATTTGCGGCCTCCTGTTGAAGGGATCCGACCTAACAGATCCCTTCAGATTTCGAACAAGAGAAACTCACCTCGATCCCCATATCGCTAACGGGGGGGCATAAACCGGCTTATCCGACCAGCCGAGAGGCTCAATTTGTTGATGAATGTCATCTCGCCGCAATTCCTTCACTGCTCTTCTCTTTTTCCGCGCAGGGAATGCACATCATCCGGCCATCGGCGGCAACTATTAACTTGTCGGTGAATACCGCTTCGCCGCATTTGGCGCAGCGCCTGATGTTGAAGTTCGGCGCTCCCTTTTTTACATCCTTCTGGAAAATGTCACCTATATCAAGGAACTCGGATTCGGAAAGCCCGAGCACCCGTTGCACAAGTGGGTCCGTGACCGCAGCGGGAATATCCTGCGGCGGAACGCCCTTCCTGCGCTCCTGCACAAAGGGCGAGTTCAGCGCCTTTTCGAAAAACTCGGGCTTCAGCGATACCCTTACGGATCGGCCTGTCTTTACATCGGTCAGAGTAAAGGCCATCTTGTTGTAATAGAGCTTCTGAATGTTCGCTTTCCCGTAAGTGCAACCCGTAGCGGTCATGATGCCGTCGAGGAAGCAGCCGGCGGCATGTCCCTTCCCGGTTTCGGCCTCCACCAGGAGCTCCTTGTCCTTTGATCTTTCCACTCCGAGCGTCTTCATGGCCGCAAGACCTGCCCTCAAACCCATCGGCATCGCGGGGCACCTGTGCCCGTGGAACTCCCAGGCCACGTCAAGATATTCGTTAAATTCTTTCATCGCAAGACCTCCTTTTAATGTGATGCCCTGGACTCCTCCGGCTGAGACTCTCGGGGGCAGGCATCCAATCTGTCTGAAAACCTGGATTCCCGATTACTACCTCGGGAATGACGAAGCTAAAATGCAAGTCTTTTTTGCACCGTTAGCCATATTACAGAGACCCTGCGCCTTTTATCCCCCGTGCCACCAATACCTGCAAATCACTGAAAATCTCTTCATGCGTAATGCCTCATATGTTTGTCAGCCCGAAGTAGATGCCTATTACGACCAGCAGGGCGCCGCTCAGTTTCCTAGCGTACAGTGAAAAGTTCTTTATGCCTCTTGAACTTATGATGCTCTCGGTGATACCGATAGACAGACCTGCCGCGAAGATAAGGGCGCAGTGGCCGAGGGCATAAGTAAAAAGAAGTGAGCCTCCGTATATCATATCTCCCTGCGTCGATACATAGGCCAGGATGACCGCCAGCACCGGGGTTGCGCAGGGGGATGAAACCGTTCCGGTCAACGTGCCGAGCAGGAATGCTCCGAGGAGCCCCTTTGTTTTAAACGCTTTTGTTTTTTGAAAGGGCAGTGGGACCGAAATGATCCCCAGGAGCTGAAGGCCCATCAGTATGGCTATGACTGCAAGTCCGATATAAAGCCCCCTGCCCATGAATCCAAGGAACTGTCCCATGACCGAAGCGGCGGCACCGAGAAGAGTAAAGGTAATCGAGAGTCCAAGGACAAAGATTAGAGAGAAAAGGGCCGCCTTCTTTTTGCTTCCCCCGGAATAGCCGCCGACATAGCCGATGACCAGAGGAACAGCGGCAAGCACACAGGGACTCGCCGCGGATATGATTCCGCCGAGGAATACGGCGATGAAAGCCAGTCCATGCTGGTTCCGGATGACATGCTGGATGTTGCCGAGAATGGTTTCCATATCAGCAGCAATCGCAGGAAGGCTGTCCGCCGCCCTCATCGACCTTAATCTCGCCGGCATGGACCATACAACTGCTATATCCCCGCTTTCTTAAGAACCGGCACAATCTCCTCATACGGAAAGTAGCCGATGTGCCTGTAAAACTCCCTGCCGCTCTTATCGAGAAAGACCTGGGTCGGTATGACGAAGACCCTGAACCTTCTACCGGTATCACCGTCTTTCCGGACATCGACAAAGAGGACCTCCAGCTTGTTTTTGTAATTCGTTCTCAGCTTTTCCATCACGGTCCTCATCTGTTCACACGGTCTGCATCCCACGGAACCGAGCTCGATCATGACAGCCCTGCTTTCTTTCTTTGCATTTTTCATTACTGCATCAATCTCACTCGCACCGGCATAACCGGAAAGCATCATAAAAGTTATGATGGCGGCAAGCAATATCACTGCTTTTTTCATAATGCCTCCGGGGGAAAAAATTTTCGGCAATATCTCATAATGGTTCTGTTTTCTTGACTCTGCAATGTTCAATGGTGAAATACCTCTTCTGAAAATAGAGGGCCACATTCACCAGTCCGATAAGGACGGGCACTTCAACGAGCGGACCGATGACCGCCGCGAAGGCCGCTCCGGAATTTATGCCGAAAACAGAGACAGCTACGGCGATGGCAAGCTCGAAGTTGTTGCTCGCCGCGGTGAAGGAGATCGTGGCCGTCTTCGGATAATCCGCACCGATCTTCTTACCCATGTAGAACGAGACGAGGAACATGACTACAAAGTAGACAAGAAGTGGTAATGCCACGCGGACCACGTCCAGAGGCAGCCTGACGATGTAGTTGCCCTTAAGCGAGAACATGACGACGATTGTAAAAAGCAGGAAAATCAGCGTAACAGGGCTTATCTTCGGGATGAATACCTTCTCATACCACTCGCGCCCCCTGATCTTGAGCATGCTGAATCGGGTCATCATCCCGGCGAGAAAGGGAATCCCGAGATAAATGAAGACGCTCTTTGCGATCTGGCCGATAGTGACGTTGACAACCGCTCCCCTGAGCCCGAACCATGCCGGCAGGACGGTTATAAAGACATAGGCGTAGACTGAAAAGAACAGGACCTGGAATATCGAGTTGAAGGCCACCAGGCCGGCCGCATACTCCGGATCGCCGCAGGCCAGGTCGTTCCAGACGATTACCATTGCGATGCAGCGGGCAAGGCCGATCATGATAAGTCCCACCATATATTCGGGATAGCCGCGAAGAAAAACTATCGCCAGGATGAACATCAGGACCGGACCGATGACCCAGTTCTGGACCAGTGACAGAGCAAGAACCTTCTTGTTCCTGAAGACATCTCCGAGTTCCTCGTACTTTACCTTTGCCAGGGGAGGGTACATCATCAGAATTAGTCCTATGGCTATCGGGATGTTTGTGGTCCCGGCCTGGAAACTGTTAATGAATTCCTCGGTCCCGGGGATGAAATATCCGAGACCAACGCCGAAAGCCATCGCGGCAAATATCCAGAGGGTGAGATACCTGTCGATAAAGGACAGTCTCCTCGATGCCGCCAGTGTCATAGCGAATTCCGTCCCGATTTCAGTTCTCCTGTCAACCGGCGGACCTTTTCTTGTATCTCGTCCCTTGCCCTTCTGAACTCCTTCATGATCTCCTCTTCAGTGCCGATTGTGCCGACGGGGTCTTTTATCGGCCAGTGGATGCGCCTTATCGAAGGGGGCGTCACAGGGCAGGACTCCTCGGCGTTGCCGCATAGCGTCACTATTACATCCATATCTCCCAGAAGCCTTTCGTCTATTTCTTTGGACCGCTGCCGTGATATGTCAATGCCCTTTTCATTCATGACCTCCACCGCTCTCGGGTTGACACCAGCGGCCATAAGCCCCGCACTGTAAGGCTCGATAAGCCCCTCCCCAAATTCGCGGGCGAAACCCTCGGCCATCTGTGAACGGCATGAGTTGCCCGTGCAGAGAAACATTACTTTAATCACTATTTACCTCCCGCAGCATCTTTTATTTGCCGGCATACCGATAACCTGCGCCGTCGCCTCCTTGCCGTCCAGGAAGGCATCGAGTCTCTTTCTGTCAGCCGCAACCTCTTCCTCCGGTATCCGTTCCATCACCGAGAGAACGAGCATCCGCCTGAACAGGTCGGAGTCATCGAGGCGATAATGCGTCCACCTGCCCTGTCTCCTGTCCCTGAGAAGTCCGGCCACTTTGAGCGCACTCAGATGAAAGGATACCTTGGGCTGGATCATGTCGAGGGCCGCCACGATATCGCAGACACAGAGTTCGCCGTGCTCCAGAAGCTTCAATATCCTTAAGCGGGTTTCATCGGAGAGGGCCTTGAAAATGTTCAGCAGGTCCTGCATGTTACACCTCTTCCTCAATCAGCTTTTTTATCCTTTCGAGACCGGGAAGCGGCTTTCCGGAATGTTTCAGCTTGCCGTTAACCACCAGGCCCGGCGTTGACATAGTGTACCTCATGATCTCCGCAATGTCAGATACCTTCTCTATTGTCGCATCAGTACCGAGTTCCTTCACTGCAGTTTTCGCCAACTCCTCCATCTTGCGGCAGTTGGGGCAGCCCGGCCCCAATACTTTAATATCCATTTCGAATTCTCCTTTCCTGTCTTATAATCTCTCTCTCTGTGCCCTCTGCGTTTCCGCGGTGAACCCGCATTTTTATCGTTTTCCTCATCATAAGATAGCATTGAAGAGATAGCCTACGGCTATTATTGTTACAGTCATTATCCCGGCGAATACCGCGAGAAGCGGTTTTTTTAATACCTTTCGAAGGATTATCATCTCCGGCAGCGAGAGCGCGGTGACAGCCATCATGAAGGCCAGGACCGTCCCCATGCTCAGGCCTTTTTCCATCAGCGCATAAACAACAGGAATGATGCCGGCCGCGTTGGAATAAAGCGGCACCCCAAGCAGCACAGCGGTCGGTACGGCAAAGACATTCCCTTTTCCAGCATAAGCGGTCAGGAAGTCCTGAGGTACGTATCCGTGGATGAAGCCCCCTATCCCGATGGCAATAATAATGAACAGCCATACCCTCCCGAGGATGTCCATGGTGTTCCACCTGGCATATGACAGACGCTCCCTGAATGCCCGATCTTTATTCTCTGATGCGTCGCCGGAGCGAACCTGATAAACATACTCCTCGACCCACTTTTCAAGGTGCATCTTGCCCATGACCGACCCGGCTGAAACCGCGACGATCAAACCCGCGCCGATATAGATCGCCGCGACCTTCCATCCGAAGAGTCCCCACAGGAGGACCACGGCGACTTCGTTCACCATAGGAGAAGAAATCAGGAAAGAGAAGGTTATTCCCAGCGGGACCCCGGCTTCCACAAAGCCTATGAACAGTGGTACGGCTGAGCATGAACAGAAGGGAGTGACTACGCCGAGGAGAGCGGCAAGAATATTACCTATAAATACTTTTTTATGGGATAGTAGCCTCTTCGTCAGCTCTGGGGAGAAATAACTCCGGATCACCGACACGGCGAAGATAATCACGACAAGGAGGAGAAATATCTTTATCGTCTCGTATACAAAGAATTCGAGGGCATCAGCCATCCCGGTTCCCCTGGCCAGGTGCATCAGATTGTATACCACATATGAGGCGAAGTCTTTCATTACGGTGGAGCTCCTTTCGCTGATTATATATAAACAAAAGTTGATATAATTGTCAATAGGCCGACGCGTAGCGTTTCCGCTCCTTTACTTAACAGGCTTTTCACTTTAAAATTCTTCTCAACATGGGTCGCTTATTGCCCGGGACTCCGGAAGCGGCCACGGACCTCAAAGGAAGGGAGCCGCGAAAGAATGAGAAGTCATGCGGAGCGCTGGGGAAGAAGAGGACTTCCGGGAAAGTTCCTTGTATTATGTACCCTCGTATTGTTTTTGGGGTGCGGACACGACGGACACAATGAGCCGGTAAAATCTCTCACACCTGATGAGATTCTCCGGGACACCCGTCTCGATCTTCTGAAGGATGAGCCGTACTACATGCCGGCAAACGCGAACGAAGAAGACGAGACTGTGTACCTGCCGTTGAGGAAATGGGACATCATCTTTGTCGGTTCCATGAAACCGGTTCTTGCCGTGGGTGAAGACCCGGTCATGCTGTCGAAGCTCATCCCCGGAAAGTATGACCACATGCTGGTATACGTGGGAAAGGACGACGAAGATTTCGCCTACGCTGTGGAACTCAATACTGACAAAATTTACCTTGACGGCCAGACCCCGGTCGTCCTTGGCGGACCACGCTTCCTCTGTCTCGGTAAAGATTTCGGAAGGGAACTGCATCCTTCAGGTGAGCATGTCGTGGACAGAAGCGGCTACGGAGTGAGGTGGGCCCGGACATTCGTCCCCGAAGACAGGAAGAAGCTGAAGGATGTCGATGCCGTTCTTACTTCAAAGGTCACGGATGACATTGTGGCGAAGTTTCCCTATCAGCTCGAATTCAAACTGTCCCCGGAGCTACTTGTTGACAGGACAATTAAACTGGTGGACGACGGGATGGTCGACGGGGCCGGGTGCGCAGACTACTGGACAAGCTTGTTCGAAACGTATGCGGGGGTCTGCATGAAGGGAAGCCGCATGTCGGCGGACGAGATCATGGATTACTATCTGAATGATCCGGTCGGAAAATATGCGGCAATCCCGCAATATCTCAACCCCTTCGGCGGCGGCCAGTTACGGCTGAGCACCCTGCTGGGCGTGGGATTTCGGGTCGTAGAGGACGCTCCCCATCGTTTCTCGTGCGACGGCTCCGAAGAGAGCGGCCTCGTTGTCCCCGACCGCGTGGCTCATTCGAGCGCCCTCGACGACATTCCTGTACAGGGAGACTGACCTTTTTTTTTGCTGAAGTCACTGCATGTTGATAAACTGCCACAATGAGGCTTTTTGTTATTTTCCGGCCTCACCGGAAAACAGGCATGCCAAATCCCTGCGAGTTTTGTGTCTGCGAGGTTAAAGGTTATTTTGGTTCCGGCTTTGCCTGGTTAAGGTTTATACTTAAATATGACGGCAACAGTGAAACAGGCATCTCAGGGTAAGGGCAGGGTCGGGGTATGACGCGCGCCTGCATCCTCGGCATCGGCGGATATTCAGGGGCAGGAAAGACGACTTTAATAGAGAAGGCGCTGGTTCATCTCAAAAGCGATGGTCTTTCTGTCGGAGTAGTGAAGCACACGGCGCACCATAAGCTGTCTCCGGATACAGAGGGAAAAGACACCTCCCGTTTTTACAGTGCGGGAGCGGATTTTGTATTCGCCTGTGATGACGAACAGGCTTTTTCCAGGCACCCCCGCAGGAATGCGGACATCGACCACGTCCTGAGCCGTCTGCCGGGTGGTCTGGACCTTGTCCTTGTAGAAGGCTTCAAGGCAGATCACGGCATTCCGAGGGTCTGGCTGGAGACAGGAGGGTCTGTCAGCTCGAGGATTTCCGGCGAACAGAAACCTGCGCTTGTTCTTTATAGGGACGACCCTCTGCATATGAAGAAGCTCCTGGATTATATCCGCAGCGAACTTGGCAATTTTCATTCACGGCGTCCTTTGAGGGCCGGCCTGCTTATAGGCGGAAAGAGTACCAGAATGGGCAGATCGAAGGCATTGCTCAGGGTCGGGGCCGAGTCTTTAATCGAAAGGTCCTTCTCGGTCCTTTCCCGGATTTCTTCCGGGGTGGTACTGCTTGGTTCGGGAGAGGTTCCCGGGCCACTGACGCCGGCGCGTCGCCTGCCCGACATCCCGGGAATAGACGGTCCCCTTGCCGGCATGCTGAGTGCCTTCAGGTGGGACCCCGACAGCGCATGGATAATTTCGGCGGTCGACATGCCTCTCATGAGTGATCTTGCCTGGGAGTGGCTCTTGAAGCAGAGAAAGCCGGGCGTCTGGGCGGTATTGCCGCGCATTGAAGCTGAAAGCGCGGCAGAGACTACGGGGGCATGCTATGAACCCATGATATTTGAATATATTGAGGAACTGGCCCGGCAGAGGGTCTTTAAGCTTCAGACGATTGCGCGTCACTCCAGAGTCGCCACACCTCAGATCCCGGCGACCATAGCCGCTTCGTGGAAGAACGTCAACACAGATGCGGAATGGAAAGATGCACTATCGAAATTGGACACCCGATAGGCTCCTCTTCTCTTTTATTCTAAGAAGAGCAGTTGAGCCACAAAAGGCACATAGCAAAACAAAATAAATCAAAAACTTATGTTAGTGAAATACTTCAGCCATTTGGTGAGTATTTTCCACTTTTCAACTTCTTGTTTTTCTATGTTACTTTTTGTGCCTTATGTGGCCGAATGGGTTACTTTTCCCCGGATGCCGCAACCGACGCCCTGAATTCCGGTATCTTAAGGAGCATGACTTTGCTGACCGCCACGCCGACAAAGGCGCCGGCCAGGATGTCGGACGGGAAGTGAGAGAGGCCGATGATCCGGGTCAATGCTATCAGTGAGGCGAAAAGATAGAAGAGGGGGCGGTACCTGGGAAAATAGAGTGAAATGATAAAAGCGAAAGAGAACGCCGCAGTTGTGTGACCCGAAGGAAAGGAATCATATCCGCCCCTGATGGAAGGACCTGTAAACAATATTTCATAGGTTATTCTCGGCCTGGCCCTCCCAAGGAGGTGCTTGATTATCTGGACAGTGATCCCTGAAGCCGCGAATCCCGCAAGCAGGAACTTGCCGGCGTCGGAAAAGGTCTTATTATTCCGGAACTTGCCGGCCAGATAAAGGAGAATGGAAAGGACTACAAGTGTCGCGCCGTTTGAAACATATGCCACCCAGCGGTTGGCGCCGGGATCCAGCCAATACAGGTCAAAATTGGGCTTCAGATAATCCCGGACCCACAGGACAACGGCCTTATCAAAGTACAGGGCGGGCAGTATCAGAAGCGCAGCATAAAGAAGCCTATTTGCCCTCAAGTAGCGCATAATTTCCGGTTTCTTCCTTCAATGTGAGACCCGCATCTTTCAGGCTTCCCAGGTCCCTGGTCTTTGCGATGACCAGTAATCTCCCGCCTTCCTTGATGAGAGGGGCCAGTTCCGCGGGATCCTCGATCTCCGTCACGTCATGATCAGAATAAAAAACGATGCTCGGGTTGTTTATCCGGTAGACGATCACCTTTTCCCCTGCAGGGAGCGTCTGTTTTGCATATAAGCTGAACTTGTGGAGGGCACCCTGCATATAGCCGTTCGCCAAAGGGAGCGCCTTTACGGAGAGGACCACCAGAAAGGCGAACATGAACGCGGCAAGGGCCCCATAAGACTCCTTTCTTCTGAAGGCGATATAGAAGCCAGCTGCCGCCATCGCAATCAGTATTGCGGCAACAATAAGAACCCATCCTGTACCGCCGATCACAGGCTTTGGGAGATATCTTCCGGAAATGATGAAACCGGCTGCCAGCAGTATGGACAGGAAGGCCAGGGCTGCGTATTCAAATCGCTTCCATGAGCCCCACCGCTGCGATATTCCGGAGGCTATGAGGAGACAGGCAGCGGGAACGGCGGGAAGGATATAGTTGGGAAGCTTTGTTGTGGAAAAGGAAAAAAAGACGAAAACGAAAGACAACCAGATAAAGGTCAGCAACGTGGCGGACCGGTCAAGGCCGTCTGCCGATGAGTTCTGTGAGCGGCTTTTCGATGCCGAAACGATCGGACCGGCATGGTTATTCCGGGAACCCCGCAAGGCGTCTCTAATCCCCCCCGGCAAGAAAACAATCCACGGAAACAGTCCGATTATCAACACGGGGATGTAATAGAAAATCGGGCCCCTGTGACCGGATATCACCTCGGTATATCTCATGAAGTGGTGCTTTATGATGAAAAGCCGGATAAATTCCTCTCCGTTTACCGCCAGTTCCGCCCCGTACCACGGACCGGAGACGATGAAGAAGAGGATAAACCCTTTGAGACTGAAAATCCGTCTGACTCCCCTCATTCTTTCCTTCGCGTACATGTAGATCATTGCTATGGCGAAGGGAAAGACTATCCCTATCAGGCCTTTTGTAAGGAAGGCGAGGGAAGAAAACAGATAGAATCCATACAGGTACCAATCGGTTCCAGGCCTGCTCCCCGTTTTCTCGGCCCCTGAAAGGAAGAAGGAAAAAAGGGAAAGCGTAATAAACAGCGTGAGCGTCATATCGGTGACAGCAGCATGAGAATAAACGAAGTAAAAGAGGGAGAGGGCAAGGGCGGTCGAGGCGTATATGCCGGTCCAGACGCTGCCTGCGCGACGGCCAAAAAGGAAAACCGCCAGGCAGAGCAGGAAACCGGTGGCTGCCGAAGGGAAGCGTGCCCCGAATTCGTTTATTCCGAATGCCTTGTAGGAGACAGCCATGAGCCAGTAAAAGAGAATAGGCTTGTCGTAACGGTTTACGCCATTGTAAGTCGGCGTGATCCATTTGCCGTCATTAACCATTTCCTTTGTCGCTTCGGCGAATACCGCCTCATCCACATCAAAAAGCGTTACCGAAGCCAGCCTGTAGAAAGATATAAATAGAAAGAGAGCGATCAGGACCGGGAAATAATAGGACTTTAGACGGTTCATGTCGTCGCTTTTCTATTTACCCTGAGAAATGGATTTGTGTTTTCTACTGCGTCTGTAAGGTTTACAAAAAACATCGAGGATTAATAATAACATAACAATCAGGATTATCCGCAATGGAGGCGCAGAGGACACGAAGAGATTAAGCACATATCGCTCTTCCTCCCGGCGGGCATACGAATAGGCTACCTGTAATTGATGAACTCGATGTGGATCCCGAAATCCTTGTCCTTTATAAGTCCGATGGCAGTCTGCAGGTCGTCTATTTTCTTTGCCCTGACCCTCACCTGGTCCTTCTGTATTTCCGCCTGGACTTTCATCTTCGCGTCCTTGATAAGCTTGACGATCTCCTTCGCCTTGTCGACGGCGATCCCCTCCTGGAGGGTCACGATCTGCCGTACCGTGCCGCCCGACGCCTGCTCTATCTTGCCATAGCTCAAGGCCTTGAGAGATATGCCTCTTTTGATGAGTTTTGTCTGCAGTATGTCCACAACGCTTTTCAGTTTGCCTTCGTCATCAGATACCAGTGTAATTTCGTGCTTGTCCTTGTTCAGGTCGATGTCGCTCTTGCTGCCCCTGAAGTCGAAGCGCTGCTGTATCTCTTTCATTGCCTGCTGGACCGCATTCAGGACCTCCTGCAGGTCTACCTTGCTCACGATATCGAATGAATGCTCTTCTGCCATGGTTTACCTCCGTAAAGTTGTTATCAGGATGCCCTGGATGCTGCAGGCACTAATAAAGCTTGAATACCGGCCCGCCCTCCACTCCAACTGATTCAGCTCGTCCCCCGGGCTCCGGCTTGCAGACCGGACAGAACAGCTCCCCCAAATCCAGGGGGCAGACATGCCCTCATCCGAGGCAGCAGACGCACTGTTCCGCTGGCTGTCCGCAGGTTTCGCAGGTTTTCACGAGTGCATTATACCCGCTGGGAGCCGCCGCTGTCCAATATCTTCGCCAGGCCGTATGCCTAACGCGACATTTCGATATTCCTTACAAGACCCTCTACCAGAAATATCATTGACTCCGCGTCGAGGAACCTGTCGGCCGAGGAGTCAAAGAGTATCTTGACTTTGGAAGGAAATTCCTCCTCCGCCGACCAGTAAAGGGCAACCACGGGGATCTTTGGAAGGAGACGAATATACCACGCGCTCCGGGTAGGAAAGTCAGCGCGCCGTTCCGCGCCCATCCGCAACAGCGTTGTTTCGACCTTGCTGAAGTCCTTGTCGAACATCTCCCTGAGGGGCTCCTCACAGTCCCTCTCGAATGACGAAGCCTTTACCATGCCGCTTTTCAGCTCCCCGAATGACGACCACTTCCCCGTTAATTCTCCCCTGCCCCTTGTCCTGATGTAGTGGAGGAGAAGAATATTAATCCACGGCGTCATATGACCCTTTGTAACTATCTGGCCATCAGGCGATATGGTAAACTCCCTGCCCATACAGGTCAGGAAAAGGCCGTCGTCTTTTAGTTCCGCCCCGATGCCCATGGCGACTTCGCCGAAATCTATCTCCTTTACCTCTTCCCTCAGTTTCCTTATCAGATTTTCCCTCCAGTCCGAGAGGGAAAGGGAACTTTCCAGTATTTCTTTCTCTTCTTCAGTAAGCAAGGGACAGTCTGACAGTACGGCATCACCTGTTATTACAGATAGCGCAAAGGGCATACAGGCCCTGAACCTGCATTTCCCGCAGTTTTTTCGGGGGAGTTTCTTGTAGAGGTCAAGCGGATTCATCTTTTTCATCTGTGGCGCTTTTTTCCAAATTATAGCAGATGTCGTGCCGGGACGGCCCGCGCCGCTATTCAAATTTCAAAGACGTTACTATATAATAATACACCGGAGTGCTTCTTGTTCCAATTATGACGGAAATTCTACAACATCACAGATGGATTCTGGATATTCTCGACATTACCTTAATGTCGGTGATACTGTACCGTCTTTTGCTCATTGTGAAGGGGACCAAAGCCGCGCAGATGCTGATCGGGCTTGCAATCCTGCTTCTGGCATCAGTGGCATCCCGTTATTTGGAGCTTTATACAATCGACTGGCTTGTCCAGAGTTTCTGGTCACAGATAGTCATTGCCATAATAGTGCTGTTTCAGCCTGAGATAAGGAGGGCCCTTGCCCACATGGGAGAAACCCAGTTCCTCACCTTTACCAAGGCGGAGGAACTTAAGTCGCTTGAGGAGATCGTGAGGGCGGTGGTATCCCTGGCTAACAGAAAGATAGGGGCGCTGATTGTGATCGAGCGTGATACGAGTCTGAAGGATTTTGTGGAGGTCGGAACGCCCCTCGATGCCAAGGTCTCGAAAGAACTGCTGCTCAGCATATTCCATCCCACTTCCCCTATTCATGATGGAGCGGTTATTATAAAGGGCAACAGGGTCGCTGCGGCCGGGTGTTTTCTGCCGATAACACTGAGTTCGGAATTGAGCAAGTCTATCGGCACCAGACACCGGGCAGGTATCGGCCTTACGGAGGAAACGGATGCCGTAGCGGTCATTGTTTCCGAGGAGACCGGGTTCATATCGATGAGCCTGGACGGAAAACTGGAAACGAAGCTCGATATGGGAACGCTGAGAGACATTATGACCGACCTGTTTGCTACGAGCAAGGGTAAGAAATGAGGAACCTGTTCTTCGGGAACCTCAGTCTCAAGATATCGGCGCTGTTGCTTTCCGTATTCCTGTGGCTTTTCGTGACGTCGAGGGGACAGTCCGAGATATCGCTCGAAGTTCCCCTGGAATTCAAGAATGTCCCCGCGGGGTACGGGATTGTCGCCGCCAGCACTAAGGCGGTGAATGTGACCGTGAGGGGACAGGAAGGGTTGATGAAAAGCCTGCAGCCTGCAGACGTACGGGTATCCGTGGACCTTACCAAGTCGAAGGCAGGAGAGGCAACTTATTATATAAACAAGGACGATATCAGACTTCCCTATGCACTGTCGGTAATGAACGTCGCCCCTGCCTCGGTCAAGCTCGACATAGAAGAGATGGTAACAAAATCCGTCAGGGTGAGGCCCACGGTCATAGGCATCCCTCCGGACGGCTATATTATAAAATCCATTGACGTGCAGCCGCGGACTGTTACCATAAGGGGTTTGGAGACCGATGTGAAAAGAATACGAGAACTCAGGACGGATGTCATCGACTTGTCGGGATTGACGGCTACCACGGTGAAAAACATAGGCCTGGACGGCGCTGGTGCGAACGTCAAGATAAATGTGGACACTGTAAAGGTTACGATTGAGGTTGCAGGGGGGAGAAGATGAAACTTTTCGGCACGGACGGCATACGCGGCAGGATCAACCGGCACCCGATGACACCGGAAAATGTCCTCAGGGTAGGCATGGCGGCGGCAACCGTGCTCAGGAAGGAGCACCACGGGAGAAACATGGTTTTGATCGGAAAAGATACCCGTCTTTCCGGCTACATGATTGAAAGTGCCCTCACGTCGGGGATATGTTCTATGGGCATGAACGTAACGCTCGTCGGTCCCCTGCCGACGCCGGGCATAGCTTTTCTTACCAGGACACTGAGGATCGACGCAGGTATCGTCATTTCCGCTTCTCACAATCCTTATCAGGATAACGGGATAAAATTCTTTTCCCACACTGGATTCAAGCTTCCTGACTCTCTCGAAAAAAGAATAGAAGAGCTGGTGATGGACGACTCCCTTCACAGATTCAGACCCAAGGGGGAAGAGGTAGGCAAGGCTCACAGACTTGATGATGCGACCGGGCGGTATATCGAATACATCAAGTCAACTTTCCGGAAGGGTATGACTCTGGAAGGGCTGAAGATTGTGGTCGACTGCGCCAACGGGGCCGCCTATAAGACCACTCCGTGGCTATTGAGGGAACTCGGTGCCGAAGTGATATCCATCAACGACAGGCCCGACGGGGTAAATATCAATTCTGACTGCGGTTCCCTGTTCATGGACGGACTCCGCAGGGCGGTGCGAGAACATAAGGCTCATGTCGGCATTTCCCATGACGGCGATGCCGACCGGGTGCTTATGGTCGATGAGAAGGGGAGGGTTGTTGACGGTGACCAGATAATGGGCATGTGCGCTGCCGCCATGAAAACCGAAGGAACGCTCAATGGGCATGCGGTGGTGGCTACGGTTATGAGCAACCTGGGGCTGGAGAAGTTCCTGGAAAGCCACGGCATCAAGCTTCTGAGAACGAGGGTCGGCGACAGGTATGTGGTTGAAAAGATGCTCGAAGGGGGGCACAATGTCGGCGGTGAACAGTCGGGGCATATCATCTTTCTGGATTTTAACACTACAGGCGACGGGCCTATTACCGCCGTCCAGGTCCTGAACATTATGAAGAACAGCGGCATGCCGCTTTCGAAGCTTGCATCGGGGATTAAGCTCTTCCCGCAGGTACTTCTGAATATCGACGTCGAGAAGGGGTACGACATTTCGTCGATACCGGAAATCGAAGAGGCTGTCAGAAAAGCGGAAAAGAAGCTGAACGGCAGGGGGAGGGTGCTCGTGAGGGCGTCCGGGACGGAGCCGAAGATACGGGTCATGCTCGAAGGCGAAGACCTGAAGACGATAAAAAAACTCGGCGCTGATATATCAAAGGTTGTAAAAGAAAAGATGACCTGATGCCGGTCTTTGCGTCATTCCTTGCCGGCGACGCCCTGTTTTACCTTTACCGGTTTTTCCCCCTTTCGAGCATTCTTATCCTGATCATGTCTGCAGTTTGGCTCTGCTTTAAAAGGAAGATCCTCCTGCTCTCCCTCGTTCTTATAGGGATACTGTATGCCCTCCTCAGGTTTACACCGTCGGGTATTCCTGAAGATCTCTGGAACAGGGTCCTCACCGTCACCGGGACTTTTTCTCCGGGCGAAAGAATTACTGCATCCGGAAGCCATGTCCGGACCCTCACTATAGAGTCGGCTGCTGACGCTGATACCGGCAAAGAGGCGGAAGAAATGGCTGGAAGGGAAGTCGATGTCTTCCAGGACATTGCGTCGGCCCCTGATAAACAGTATGAACTTCTCCTGAGGATGGGCGGTAATACGGCTGAATTGAACCCGGGAGGCTGGAAAAGAGACCGTCTTTACGGCACAGTCATGAGTCTCAGTGAGGGAGCTACCGTCCCGCGTTCATTCATGGACGGGGTGAACAGGCGGAGGGATGAACTGAATCTCTTCATAGCCCACAGGTTCGGCGGTGACGGAGGGGCGCTGGTTTCAGCCGTTACCACCGGCGAAAAGTCATACCTCAGCGATCGTGCCAGAGAAGCGTTCGCGGTGACGGGACTGGCGCATCTTCTCAGCATCTCCGGCACGCATTTCGGGTTGTTTTCTGTCATTCTCTTCGGGATCTTCCTTTTTTTCATCCGTCGGCTGCCGTATAGAGTTCTTCAGAGGCTGACGATATATCTGACCCCTCCGCAGGCGGCTGCGCTGCTCTGCATACCTTTCATGCTTATGTACCTGGGAATATCGGGAGGGAAGGTCCCGGCAGTAAGATCCTTCGTGATGATAAGTCTGTTCCTTGCGGGCCTTCTCCTCGGGAGAAAGGGTTTTTGGCTGAACTCTCTTTTCTTTGCGGCCTTCGTCCTTGTCCTTTGGGACCCGGCTGTGATACTGAGTCTTTCTTTCCAGCTCTCTTTCATCGCCGTGCTATTTATAGGTTTCGCTGTCGAAAGGAAGGAGGATGAAGGAAAGGGCGAGGATCCGGAGTCACGGGTTTTACATTTCTTTGGTAATTCGGCAAGGCTGACCCTTGCGGCCTTCCTGGGGACCGCCCCCCTGGCTGCCTATCATTTTCATTTGCTGCCGGCCATTTCACCTCTCTCAAACCTTCTTGTGGCGCCTCTTATCGGCTTCGTTCTCGTGCCCCTCTCCCTTTTTTCGGCATTTGCGTTCCTCGCGACAGGCACTTACGTCTTTGCCCCCGTGGTCGGTGAACTGGCGAAACTGCTAGTGACGATGGTGGAACAAATTGCACGAATTCCCTTTGCCGGATTGACGGTCCCTTCTTTTCCGCCTGTGCTCTGCATATTTTTTTACTCCGGGTTTCTTCTTTATCTCTTCATGGGAAGAAGGAAAGGGCTTCTGCTAGTGTCTTTCATGCCTTTTCTGGTTTATGCCCTCATGAACTCCCTCGTGCAAAAAACACTCACCGTCACATTCCTCGATGTGGGTCAGGGGGATTCGGCTGTGATAGAATTGCCTGACAAAAAGACCATCGTGGTCGACACGGGAAGGACCGGCATGGAGACAGCGGCTTTTCTGAAATACCGGGGCAGGAGGACGATCGACGCCCTTGTGCTGACTCATATCCATCCGGATCATACGGGCGGATTCGAATATTTGATGAGCCGCTTTGCTGTGAAAGAGGTGTGGGACAACGGACTTATCAGATATCCCGGGGCCATGAAGCCTTTACATCGTGCACTGGAAAGGGGGGATAAAGTCGAGGCGGCCCGGTACGGAATTACTGTCCTTCATCCGCACAGCGGATTTCATGCGTTTGACGGAAGCCAATACGATGAGGATAACAACTCTTCACTTGTCCTGAAGGTAGCGGGGGAAAAATGCTCATTCCTTTTTGCTGGAGACATAGAAGAGGAGGCCGAGAAAGACCTGGTACACCTTAAAAGGTGGCTCAAGAGCGATGTCATTAAGGTTCCACATCATGGCAGCGGTACTTCGGCCGACGATGAGTTCCTCTCCCTCGTTTCTCCGTCTGTTTCGGTGATCTCCGTCGGAAGAGACAATCCTTTCGGCCATCCCGGGCCGCGTGTTCTCCAAAAACTGGCCGGTTCCGAAATATTCAGGACAGACAGGGACGGGGCGGTGAAGATAACGGAAACGGATGGGGGTCTTCACATAAAGACCTGCCGGGAGTCTACCTTTCAGAAGGCTGAAAGCCTGAACGGAGAGTTAAAGAACCTGGAACTTCTTTTTTCCTCGTGGTAAAAAGGAAGGCGAGCCTGCACTGATTGCGATCGAACATAAATCTGCTATACTCAAATGAGTCAAGGATCTGCGTGTGTCCGCCTGCCGGGCAAAAACTTGGAACACAAGCACAAGGACCCAGCGAACAAATTGTGAAAACGCCAGGGGGAAGAGATGGCATTCGTTCCGGTCGAAAGAAGAAGATACAGACGTTCTGTTTTCCCGTCCACTATAGAATACGAAATAAAGACTGAGGCAACCGCCGGGACATTTAAGGGCGCCGCCGTCAATATAAGTGAGTCAGGCATGTGTATTTATACGTCCGATGTCCTCAAAGAGGGGCAGGAAATCGTGATTATATCTGTCCTGCCTGTTCCCTCCAGGAATGCGGCCGTACGGTGGACGAAGAGCCTGAACGATGACCTATGCAAGGTGGGACTGAAGTTCGTTAAAGAAGGACTTGCTGCGAATTTTTAAGTCCTTATCGGTCGACGAGTATCCTCTTGCCGTCCTTCGCGTCAGGGGCAACGACATCTCCGATATGCGCAGCCGGCACCCCTTCCTTTTGCAGCATGCCAGTCAGCCTGTCCCTGGAGGCGGCCGGGACGAAGATGAGGAGGCCGCCGGACGTCTGGGCATCGTTCATCAGAAGCCTTTCGCTCTCTGAGACGTCTCCGCTCCATGACACGTATTGTTCGAAGGTCCTCCGGTTTTCTCTCGTACCACCTGGTATCATGCCCATACCGGCCAGCTTCATTGCATCTTCAAAGAAGGGTATCCGGCCGGAGTGAAGTTGTGCTGTGCAGTCACTCGCCAGAAGGACTTCCAGGAGATGGCCGATAAGGCCGAAGCCTGTCACATCCGTAGCAGTGTCTACTCCGACCTCCACCATGATCTCCCCTGCCTTTTTGTTCAGCGTGGCCATGGAGAGGGTGAACTCCTCTATGACTGCCTCGCTGCACTTTCCTGCCTTTAGTCCGGTGGAAATAATGCCCGTGCCTATTTTTTTTGTGATTATAATGGCATTCCCCGGACGGGCTTTTGCGTTATGGAGGACTTTGTCAGGGTGAACCACACCCATTACGGTATATCCGAATTTCGGCTCCCTGTCCCTTATCGTATGTCCTCCGATGACGGAAACACCGGCCTCGGTCATTTTGTCGATGCCTCCCTGCATGATCCTCTGGAGTACAGGGAAAAATTCGGGCTCGTGAGGGAACATGGCGAGGTTCAGCGCCGTGACAGGCTTTGCCCCCATAGCCCAGACATCAGACAGGGCATTTGCAGCGGCAATTGCTCCGAACCAGTATGGGTCATCAACGATAGGGGTAAAAAAATCCGTGGTCAAAACTATCGCAGTATCATCCGATATGCGATAAACACCGGCATCGTCCGCGTTGGCTGAACCTACCAGTACGTTGCTGTCGGTTATCACAGGCAGCTGCCCCAGCACGTGGGACAGGTCCGAAGGACTGAATTTTGAAGCTCAGCCGGCGCAGCTTGAAAGGCTTGTCAATTTGATGTCCATTTTGTCACCTCCTTCTCCTGATGAGGATATGAGATATTATACCTTTGAACGGCGGATTAAGAGAGGACTGCGGCACAACCGATCATTTTATCTCACGAATGAAAAAAAGGGGAAAGTCCGTTTTACTCAAAGCCGAGGAAAATACGCCTGTATTTGTATTTTTCGCGGTATATCCTGCTTCTCAGCAGCAAATAATCTTCATTGCCAGGATCATCGATCAAGGCCTCCTGTATATGATCAAGGGCCTTCTGGTATTGTCCCTTGTTGTAAAAGTCCAAAGACATCTTGTATTCCTTTGAGGCAGCGCAGCCGGCACTCAAGGCGAACAACAGAGCAACGAACACAATCAGAAGCCTTTTCATAAATGTCAAAACCTGCCCCACTTTCATCTTGTCCTGTCTCAGGCCCGAAAATCAGGTCTTAATCAAACGCCTCTAATTTACAACCTTTTCACAAATTTCTCAAGACTAAAGCTCGGCGCAGAACAGGATCAAAATCCAGTTTTACGGGCTGAAACGGCATGCAGACTCAAGGTCGGAAAAAAGAGAGAGGTGCTGATAGGCATACAAAGGCGGTCCTCACCCGGCCGTCAGGGCTCGGCTCCCGAGTGGCACTCATAACACGCACCACCTTTCCAGGCGTCTCCTATGTAGACGGGGTGCTTGAATTCCAGTCCGGTCTGAAGATCCAGTTTCTCGGTCCCTCCCGATCCGGCGGTCCCCTGTGACAGGATAATATGGCAGGTGCGGCAGTCATTGGGTATGACCGTTAAGCCGTCGGCGCTCTTATGTTTGCCGTCATGGCATCTCATGCATCCCCGAGAGATAAAATGACCGATGTTGTTCGGGTATTCAGACCACCTTACATTCATGGAAGGGAATATGTTTCCGGAAAATCCCTGCTGAGTCGCCTCTATCGCCTGGTCGATTTCCTTTTTCTTCAGCGGATACAGATCCCGGTAATTCTTGAGATAGAAATCCGTCACGGTCTCTGCTATTCCGGAGTAGGCCTCTTCCGTAGATTTATATCTTTTGTTCAGAGCACCAACGGTCACCTCTTTTATACCGGGCAGGGACTTGTCTATGCGGCCAGAAAAGATGGCGAGGTCGACCGCGTAATCCGGAGAATGAAAGTCGTGGCTCGGATGGTTGTGACAGTCTATGCAGTCCATGATCCTTGGCCGTCTACCGGAAAGACTCTTCTTGGAGAGTGGGGCGGAGACGTCCTGAAAGACGGTGACCTCTCCAGTTTTTTGGTTTGTCATCCTTATCCACGGAATATCCTGACGCTTCCTGTCCCTGGCGATATATTCGATCTGTATCCAGGGGTTCATGTGCCAGTGAATTCCGCGAGTCCCGGAAACCAGCGGGTTGCCTCCTCCTATCCTGACGAGCATGTTGATCGGCCAGTATGTGTTTGCCTTATTATAGAGATAATGATTGAACCTGCGCTGCTGCGCGCCGAAGAATTGCCTGGGCCAGTGGCACTGCTCGCATGTCTCTCGCGCCGGTCTGAGATTGCTGATAGGCTCCGGGATGGGACGGGGATAGACGTCTGCGAGCACTGCGTAGACCTGATAGAGGCCGGAGAGTTTCGATTTCGCATACCATCCAACGCCGGGACCGATATGGCATGCGACGCATGCGACCCTGGCATGGGGAGAATCCTGATATGTGGTGTACTCGGGAGCCATCACCTTGTGACAGGTCAACCCGCAAAACTTGACCGAATCGGTATAATGATATGCCTGATACATACCTACCGCGCTTATCAGGATAAAGGCTATGGTGCCGAATATGAAAGCCATGGCTGCATTGCGGTGGCGCTTGTTGTTGAGGTCTATGGAGGGCCACTTGAGATAGGTGATCTTTCCTTCTTTCTGTTCCCCCCTCCACTGGATATACATGCCGATGGGGATGATGCACAGGCCGCCGATCAGAGCAATCGGAAGGACCATGTACAGTACGATCCCGACATATGGATTTCGTATCGGAGTGATTGCATTTACGACCAGCAGGAATACTATTATGAAACCGGCGACCAGGCCAATAACGGCCCCCGCAAGGCTCATCCAGTTATATGCCAGCCAGGGGAATTTCCTTTTTTCAGCCATCATCTCCTCAGCGGGAGCTCTTTTTATGCCCCTTGGTAAGACCGCTATGTTTTGTCTTGCGTCAAGACTGCTGTTTCCAGAGGTATTAACGATACGGGTAAATTGGCTTTGTATACATGTTATTACCGGACGGGCGCACTGTCAAATCCAGCGCCCTGACTTTTTAATGTGCCGCTTAATGTGCCGCATGGAACCGGTAGATCTCCCCGCCGGGATAGCGAACTTGTTTTTACAATGAATATTCTGATAAGTTTATGGAGTCACGCGGACAACCCTGTGGTCACCTTAAGACGCCCCTTCGGGGCGACATCCCGCCTGAGGCCCTGTGCGTTCGGAGAAGCCGGGGTTTTCTGCTTTGCCGGGATAAAAACTTGTGGGTCCATGATCACAGGAGAATCGGCCGATATGCATGCGCGGAGGCAGTCGTGAAGTTTATGAAGAGTATATCTGGCTTGTTGATGCTGGCCTTGTTGTGGGCAATCCCGGCCATCGGTATAAATGCCGGTTATTACAACGACCGGGCTAACAAATATTATGAAAAAGGGCGGTATGACGACGCCATTCAGGATTATACGAGGGCCTTGGAAATTAGCCCCGATGATCCGGTCGCCTATTACGATAGAGCCAACGCATACTACCGGAAGGGTCAGTATGATAAGGCGATTAAGGATTATACAAAGGCCGTTGAACTCGGTCCGGGGGATGCAGAGGCTTATTACAACCGCGGTCTTGCATATTATTCCAGTGGGCAGTTTGAGAATGCGGTGAAAGATTATACCAGGGCCCTTGAGATTAATCCCAAAGATTTCGAGACTTATAACAACAGGGGCAATGCCTATACAAAATTGGGAAGATACGGTGACGCGATCAGGGATTATTCCAGTGCCCTTGAGATCCGGCCCGAATATAAGAAAGCTTATTACAACAGGGAATTGGCATCTGCCAGGCGGGCAGAAGCAAAAACCGGGCCCAGCGATGCGGACCCAAAAGGCGAATTGCATACTATGACCCGGAAGAATGAACAGAAAGCCGCGGCAACTGATGTGTCGCCGAAAAATTCAGGCGAAAGCCGGCATGATGCGCCATTCTACAGGAAGCGGGGAGACGCCTTCATCGTGGCTGGGCGATACGACGAGGCGATCGGCGAATACACCAAGGCGATAGAGGCAGACAGGCGGGACTCCGCGTCTTTCAGCGGGAGGGGAACTGCTTACTATGAAAAAGGAGAATATGATAAGGCGATCAAAGACTATTCCGTGGCGCTGGATCTGAACCCTGCCGATGCCGGAATTTACTATAAAATGGGGAATATATTTGCCAGAAGTAAGCAGTATGATGAGGCGATAAAGGAGTATACGAAGGCCATTGATCTGAACCCGTTATTCGCTAAAGCCTACAATAACCGGGGGAATGCTTTTTACCGCAAGGGCTCTTTCGAAGCGGCCTTCCGGGACTGGAAAAAGAGCGGTGAAATCAGCCATAGCCACCCCGGAGCCCCGAATCAATGAATACATACCCTGTCGCTCACTGCCACTTGTCGTAAAAAACTAATTCGTTAAGCGGCCTCCTCACCGAGCCTGTCTTTTTTTCGTCACTTGGGTAGCCGATAGGGAAAAGCCCGACGACGCGAATGCTCGCCGGAATAGAAAGAAGCTCGCGTACTCTTACTTCGTCAAAAACTCCTACGAATACTGTTCCAAGTCCCAGCCCGTGCGCAGCCAGCATCAGGCTCTGAGCGGCGATGCCGAGATCAGCCATGTAATAGTGCTGGCTCCATATGACTCCGGATTTTTCGGGATCCGCACAGGCGACAATCACAACAGGCGCTTCTGCCAGGCCTTTCTTTGAGGGATTAGTCTTATAGCCGCGAGGAGCAAAGAAGGTCTCCACGTAAGATAGTTCGCCGATCCTTTCCCTCGCTGATTTATCCTTTACCACCACGAACCTCCAGCATTGGAGATTTGCCCATGAAGGCGACATGCGGACCGCCTCCAGAATGGTCTGAATTTTTGTCTCTTCCACCGGTTTATCAAGAAAACGCCTGATGCTCCTTCTCGTCCGGATTGCTTCAAGTACTTCCATGTCTTCCTCCTTTGGATGCCTCAAATTTGAAGCTTACATGAATGGGCGGCAGAATTAATCCCGATTGCGGAAGATGTAAGTATAAAGTTCTGTGACTTCCCGATAGCGTATCAGGCAATCCGCAGGTACAATATAGCACAGATTTGGAGGAACTTATATGTTCCAGCCTTGCTAACCTGGATGTTCCCTCCTGCGACCCCTTGAACGAGTAAGCAAACCTGATATGATGATAATCAGGGAGAATACGAATGAAAGCGATGGTATTAGTGAAAATTGGGGACCTCAAGGAGGGCACTGGACGACTTAAGGCTGTTGAGCTGCCGGAACCCGTTCCGGACTGGAAGGAAATCCTGGTAAAGGTTTCGGTCTGCGGCGTGTGCCATACGGATATCGATGAGTTAGAGGGCAGGACCCCTCCGCCGGTGCTGCCCGTTGTTCCGGGTCACCAGGTTGTGGGGAGGGTCGAGAAAAACGGACGCGGGGCCGGAAGATTCAAGGTAGGCGACAGAGTGGGCATTGCGTGGATACATTCCGCCTGCGGAAAGTGCGAGTTATGTCTATCCGGCAGGGAAAACCTGTGCGCCGAATTCCGTGCTACAGGGAGGGACGCAAATGGTGGTTATGCCGAATATACAACGGTTTCAGAGGACTTCGCCTATCCGATTCCGGAGCTTTTTTCCGATGCCGAGGCTGCGCCGCTGCTCTGCGCAGGAGCCGTAGGATACCGCTCCTTGCGCCTCTGCGGTATGAGAAACGGTGATAATATCGGTCTTGTCGGCTTTGGCGCCTCTGCCCACCTGGTAATAGCCGCGGTCAGGAAAAAATACCCCGATTCGCGGGTCTTTGTTTTTTCGAGGACCCGGAGCGAGCTCGATTTTGCCGAGGAACTCGGGGCGGTATGGACGGGGGACATTGGGGCCGCCTGCCCGGAAAAATTGCGCTGTGCGATAGACACTACGCCCGCCTGGAGACCGGCAGTCTCGGTCCTGAGGGTCCTTGAGAAGGGCGGACGGCTGGTAATCAACGCGATCCGCAAGGAGGAGACAGACAAGAGCGCTTTGCTGGAACTGGACTATGCGCGCGATCTCTGGCTGGAAAAAGAGGTCAAGAGCGTGGCCAACGTCACGCGAAGAGACGTTACGGAATTTCTGGGGCTTGCAGCAGAAATTCCGATCAGACCGGAAGTGCAGGAGTTTGGACTCGAAGAGGCGAACAGGGTTTTGCTCGAAATAAAGGAGAGAAAGATCCGCGGCGCAAAAGTTTTGAAGATCATCTGAAGGAGAGGATGGGGTGTTTACTTTTCTTTCTTTATCTTGTTCTCCGAATCAAGCAGGATAATTTTTGGCTTGTGATGAATTGCGTTCTCTTCTTCCAGGTAACCATAACAGAAAACAATTACCACATCGCCTACCACGCCTTTCCGCGCAGTCGGTCCGTTCAGGCATATTTCCCCCGAATTTTCCGGCGCGGGGATGACGTAAGTCTCGAACCGTTCACCATTGTTGAGGTTGCTCACCATCACCTGTTCATAGGGGAGCATGCCGGCCCTTTTCATTATGGCGGCGTCAATCGTGATGCTTCCCTCGTAGGCGAGATTGGATTCAGTAACCGTCGCCATGTGTATCTTGGATCTGAGCATGCACCGCATCATAGTCATTCTATGATCTTTGGAACCCGGTAAAACCTGTCGGTGTGGTCCGGAGCGTTCATCAGCGCCTCTTCCCTGGCGAGGGAGGGCCGGTGCAAGTCTTCCCTGTCGACATTGCGGATAAGAATAACATGCGATGTCGGCTCAACGCCCCGGGTATCCAGTTCGTTGAGTTTCTCCATATAAGTCAGGATGCTGCTCAGTTGATTCTTAAATAGCTTCGTTTCTTCATCGGAAAGCGAGAGCCTGGCAAGCCCTGACAAATGTCCTATCGATATCTCCATTGAAATAATCCTATATCTTTGTGAGGTTGGCGAGTTTCAGAGAGAGCCTTTTCATGCCGACATTCGGGAAATTTACCATGACCTTCTGATCATCTCCGTCGCCGTAGCAATCTCTGATTACCCCTATGCCCCATACCGGATGTCTGACTCTGCATCCCGACTGGAAGAGGGGACGTATTTTCCTGGGTTCAACTTTCCTTTTCTCAAGCCGGTATTTAAGGGGCTTCGGCTCGGTCACTTTTTCGATCCACTGGCAGTAATCCTTCGGCAGGTCTTTCAGAAACCTGGACGGCTCCTGCTCCTGCACACGGGAATACAGTCTTCTCCTGCGGGCGCCTGTCAGCAGGAGAAGATCCTTCGCGCGGGTCATCCCTACATATACCAGCCGCCTTTCTTCAGAGATTTCCTCGTCGTTGCCGATTGCCTTGAAATAGGGAAGGATACCCTCTTCCATGCCGGTTATAAACACGACGGGGAATTCAAGTCCCTTGGCGTAATGGAGGGGCATAAGCGAAATGTAGTTGTCCCCCGGATCTTCATCCAGATTCGTCAGGAGAGATATCCCGTCGATAAACTCCCTGATGTCTTTTCCTTCGGCCACAGCGATGAGTTCATCGATGCTCGCTTTTTTCTCTTCATCGAGAAGCGTCATATATCCGGTTTTTCCCGCTATCGCCTTCAGTAAGTCAGCGGCGGAACTGTAAGAACAGGAAGAAAGCTTTTCGATAAGACAGATAAAATTATTCAGCTTTTCCTTGGTTGAAGCTACTATGCCGTTGCCGCGGATGCAGGACTTCATAGTATCGAAAAGGCACGCCGACTTCTTCTTCGCTTCGTTCTCTATCTTGGTAAGGGTTGCAGTCCCTATCCCGCGCGGCGGGCAGTTGATGACCCTCCGGAGGCTGACGTTATCGCTGTGGTTCAGGATCAGCTGGGCATAAGAGACCACGTCCCTGATTTCTCTTCTCTGGTAAAAACTCGTGCCGCCTATTATGTGATATGGCAGACCCATTTCTCTCAGTGAGTCTTCTATCGTTCTTGCCTGGAGGTTCACTCTGTAAAAAATTCCTATATCCTTGTATGAGTAAGCGCCTTTCAAGAACAATTCCTTGATGATTTTGGCAATATGCCTGCCTTCTTCCTCGCCGCTGTCCAACCAGCAAAAATGGATCTTTTCACCGCGGCCCCTGTCTGTCCAAAGCTTCTTTGTCTTTCTATCGGTGTTCAGTGATATCACAGCATGCGAGACGTCCAATATGTTCTGTGTGGACCTGTAATTCCTTTCCAGCCTGACTACCTTCGTCCCGGGAAAGTCTTTTTCAAAGTTGTGCATGTTCCGGACATCGGCCCCCCGGAACTTATAAATGCTCTGGTCGTCGTCGCCTACTGCGGAGATGTTTCTGTGAAGCTTCGACAGCAGCCTAACGAGATTGTACTGCGCGAGATTAAGGTCCTGAAGCTCGTCGACGAGTATGAACTCAAACTGGGACTGGTATTTCTTAAGTATTTTCGGGCTCTCGCTGAAGAGTTTAAAAGTCAGCATGATAAGGTCGTCAAAATCCAGGGCATTGCTCCGCCTTATCTCATCCTGATATCTGACGTATACCTTCGCCAATTTTTCGTCGAACCCGAACCCGTCACCCGAAGCGAGAAAATCCTCGGGTCCGATAAGTGAGGCCTTCAGTACATTGATCCGCGATGAAACGCCCCTGTAAAGCGCCTCGTAAATCTTGAATTCTTTCAGTATGTGCCTTATAAGGTTGCAACGGTCTTCCTCGTCGTATATCGAAAAGTCCGGAGCGTACCCGAGTGTCTTTATCTCTTTGCGGAGTATCCTGCCGCACTGTGAGTGCAGAGTCCCTATCCAGGGCTGTCTGAAATCCTTCGCGACCAGGGTTCCGATGCGCGTCTGCATCTCGCGTGCTGCCTTGTTCGTAAAAGTCAGGGCAAGAATGGAGTCAGGAGAGGTCTTGTGAGTTTTCAAAAGATAAGCGAATTTATGAGTGAGGACTTTTGTCTTGCCGCTGCCTGCTCCGGCCAATACAAGAAGAGGGCCTTCAATATGTTTCAGCGCTTCTCTCTGCTGCGAATTCAGCTCCTGCATCAAACCTTCTTTCGACATCGATTTACCCCAGGCATTATAGATTAACAAATATAGGGCTTTTAAATCTACCGCAGTGCTCTGAAACTGCCCGTTATTCGACCGTTACGCTCTTCGCAAGGTTCCTCGGCTGGTCGACATCACACCCTCTCAGGACCCCTATGTAATAGGCAAGCAACTGGAGCGGAACTGCCAGGAGTATTGCGGACAGATAGGGGTTTGCGTCGGGAACAAGTATACAGTTTTGCGAGATTTCGCAAACGTCTCTCATGCTCTCTCCTGCTATCGTAACCGCCTTTCCGCCCCTGCTGTTTACTTCCTGAATGCTGGTTATCATCTTCTCATACAGGCCGTCCCGCGAGACCAGCACCACAACCGGAAGCTCCTCATCGATCAGCGCGATAGGGCCGTGCTTCATTTCGCCTGCCGGATAGCCCTCAGCGTGTATGTAGGAAATCTCCTTTAGTTTGAGAGCGCCTTCGAGTGCCACCGGATAGTTGACGCTCCTGCCGATATAGATAAAGCCCCTCGACTTGAAATAGTTCCTCGCGAGGGACTTAATCGCCTCATCGGATGAAAGGGTGCGCTCTATCTTGCCGGGCAGAAGCAGAAGTTCGTTCAGCAGTTCCGTGGATTTCTCTGCGTCGAGGACCCCTCTTGTCCTGCCCATGGCAATTGCAAGCAGATATGCCGCCGTCACCTGAGTCAGGAAGGCCTTGGTGGAAGCGACGCCTATTTCAGGGCCTGAATGGGTGTAAAAAACGAAATCAGCTTCCCTGGGGGATGTGCTTCCGACCACGTTGCAGATCGACAGGATTCTTGCACCAAGTTTCTTGGCTTCCCTCTGGGCGGCGAGCGTATCGGCGGTTTCGCCTGACTGGGTGATAACGATCATCAGGTCTCCGGTCCGTATCAGCGGCTTGCGATAGCGGAATTCAGATGCGATATCGACCTCGACTGGGACTTTTGCAAGGTCCTCAATCATATATTTCCCCATAAGAGCCGCATGCCAGGACGTTCCGCAGGCTACAATAAAAATCTTATTGATGTCTTCAATTATATTCGGGGACAGACCGAATTCATCCAGGTTTACCGTTCCTGTTTCTGCGGAAAACCTGCTCCTGATGGTGTCGCCGACCGCCCGGGGCTGTTCGAATATTTCCTTTAGCATGAAGTGCCTGTACCCGCCTTTTTCGGCCATTGACGGACTCCATGTGACAGACTTCACTTCCTTCTGGACCTGCCTGCCTTCGAGAGTGGTTACGACCACCCCGTCGGCGGTAAGAACCACCATTTCCTCTTCATCCAGGAACATGACGTCCCTGGAATAGGGCAGGAATGCCGGCACGTCAGACGCAAGGAAGTATTCTCCGTCCCCGAGTCCGACAACCAGGGGACTGTCTTTCCGCACACCCACAATCTTGCCCGGCTCATTTTCATTGATGACTGCAAGTGCGTAAGCACCCTTCACCTCCCGCAGAGCCATTCTTACCGCCTCTTCTATCGGACGCTCTCCGGCATAAGAGGCGATGAGATGACACAGAACTTCAGTGTCGGTCTCGGAGAGAAACTTATATCCCTTTGCCGTAAGTTTCTTTTTCAGCTCCAGGTAGTTTTCTATGATACCGTTATGAACAATGATTATTCCCCCTGACCGGTGGGGATGCGCATTTTCTTCCGACGGTTTGCCGTGCGTGGCCCATCTGGTATGGCCTATGGCGGTGTTGCTGGCGACCTCTGCGGTTTCGACAATGGATGCCAGGTCCCTGATCTTGCCTTTACAGCGTATGACATCGATCCCTTTTTGAGAAAAAAAGGCGACGCCCGCCGAATCGTACCCCCTGTATTCGAGACGTTTCAGACCTTCAAGCACGACGGCTACGGCGTTTCTTTTACCCGTGTATCCAATAATCCCGCACATGTTAAGTCAGCACCCAAGGACACGGAAATACCGGCAGCCGCAATTTCCGTTTTTAGAATTCAGTCCTTTTTATCCTTTCCGTTCTTTTTTGCAGCCATAATCCTGCTCTGTGACCGCTTTCGAACCCATCCCCGTACATTCTTCTGGCCGGTCCTGCTTATTGCCAGGGAGCCGGCCGGAACATCCCGGGTGATGGTGGACCCGGCCGCCACGTAAGCGCCTCTCCCGACGCTGACCGGTGCAACCAGCTGTGAATCACTGCCGACGAAGACGCCGTCTCCAATGCGTGTGGTATGTTTTCTTTCACCGTCATAGTTGCAGGTTATTGTCCCCGCCCCTATATTGACCCCGCTTCCGATCTTTGCGTCGCCGAGGTAACTCAGGTGGGACGCCTTGCTTTTTGCGCCGAGCACAGTCTTCTTGAGTTCTACAAAGTTGCCCACTTTGGCTTCCCTGCCTATTTGAGAGCCCGGGCGGACGTGAGCGAAGGGGCCGACAGACGCCCGGTCTCCAACCCTTGCATTTTCGATCAGCGTCGAATCCTTTATCAAAACCTCTCTGCCTATAACACTGTCCAGTATCCTTACGTTCGGGTAAACCGTGGAGTTTTTCCCTATTTTTGTGCGTCCCTCTATATGTACGTTTGGATAAATTACCGTATCCCTCCCGATTGACGCATCATAATGTATGAAAACCGAACCGGGGTCGATGAATTCCACGCCCTTCTTCGTCCACCCGGCGACGATCTGTCTTTTCATCGCGTCTGACGCCATGCGCAGCTGCTCTTTAGTGTTTACGCCCATGAACTCCTCCTCGGCCCCGATGAGGTACGCCGAAGTTTTCATGTTGCGGCGGAGGGCGGCTGAAACTATATCCGTAAGATAATATTCACCCTTGACCCTGTTCATTTTTATCTCATCCAGGAGGGGAAGTGCATCACGGCGCACGGCGTAAAGGCCGGCGTTCACTTCCCTGATTTCTTTCTGTAGCCGGTCGGCGTCTTTCTCTTCCACGATCGCCTCGATCCGTCCCGCGGCGTCCCTGACAATCCTTCCGTATGCCGAGGGATCGTGGGCTTCAAATGAGACGACTGAAATTGCATTGCCGTCTCTCCTGTGCACCCTCAGAAACTTCTTTATCGTGTCGGTTCTTACCAGAGGCGTGTCGCCGTTAAGTATGAGGATATCGCCATCAAAATCTCCGATTACCGGAAGGGCGCACCGGACTGCGTCTCCTGTACCTCTCGCCAGGGGCTGTTGTGCAAACATGACTCCGGGAGATTCTACGATCCCTTTTATCATCCCGATATGTTTCCCGGCGACCACGACAACCTTTTCCGGATTCAGCTTTCCCACCGAATTCAGGACGCTCTGCAGCATCGGAACCCCGCATATGCGGTGCAATACCTTTGGCAGGTCGGAATTCATTCTCTTCCCCAAACCGGCCGCAAGAACAATGCACGCCGTCTTCACTTTGTCGCCTCGCCAATCCTGTTGGGGGCGGCAATACCTCCGGAAAGGATTATCTTTACTCCTTCCTCGATGGGGATGTCTGTGAAGAACACTTCGTTTTCGCTGACGAGAATGACTTCTCCGAGATAAAGATTGTTAGTGGGAATGTAGACGGCCCGCAGACACTGCTCGGTTCCGTCGGCGGCGGACTTGAAGGTGCATTCCTTCGTGAGAAAACCGAAAGCAAACAAGCCTTTCCTTGGATATTCCACAATAACGAATTTCTTGAAAGAGACATTCTTGTTGTCGGGAGAGAACGCGTCGACAAGGTGCTTTACCGCGGTATAAAAGCCCTTGAAGACCGGTATCCTGAGGAAGATCCGTTCAAAGAATTCTATGATCTTCCTGCCGAAGACATTCGTCGAGATCAAGCCGACTATGAAGATAAGTGCAATGGCGGAAAGGAATCCCAGGCCCGGGGTGGGATGGCCCAGAAGCCTGTCGTAAAAAGGCCCCAGAAGACCGTCAACGAACCTGTAAAGCCACTCTATGGCAAGGAGGGTAAGAATCGCGGGAATCGATACAAACAGACCCGCAATAAAACGTTTTTTGAAGGAAGCGCTGATGGACGTGCCCATGCTCCCTCTATGATAAATCGGCGTGTACTATTATTTCAATGTCCGCAGGCAGGCAAACGGCAGTTCCGCGCCTACCTGCCGACCTTTTCAGCGATCTCATCCGGGATATCGAAATTCGCGTATACGTTCTGCACGTCATCGTGGTCCTCAAGGGCCTCCATCAGCCTTATCATCTGTTCCGCCGCTTTTTCATCCAGTACGACGTAGTTCTTTGGAAGCATGGTAACCTCCGCCGACTCTACAGGTATATTCGATTTCTCGACGGCGTCTTTCACGGCGATCAAGTCTTCAGGCGACGTGACAATTTCGTAATTTTCCTCCCCCGGTTCGTTTTTCATGTCCTCGGCACCCGCATCGAGGGCAACCGACATCACAGTGTCTTCAGAAGCCGCCGACTTGCTTACAAGAATGTACCCTTTCTTGTCGAACAACCAAGAAACACAGCCTGTTTCGCCGAGGCTGCCTCCGTTTTTTCCCATCAGGTGCCTGATTTCGGGGACGGTCCTGTTCTTGTTGTCTGTCATTACCTCGACCATAATGGCAACGCCGGCAGGTCCGTAACCCTCGTATACGAGTTCCTCATAAGTTACACCCGGCAGTTCCCCCGTTCCCTTCATGATCGCCTTCTTAATATTATCGTGAGGCATGTTGACTTCTTTTGCCTTTTCTATTACGGTGCGCAGCCTGGGGTTTCCGCCCGGATCGCCGCCGCCGAGCCTTGCAGCAATAGAGATCTCTTTCACGATCTTCGTAAAAACTTTCCCCCTCTTCGCGTCAGTATTCGCCTTTTTGTGCTTTATCGACGCCCACTTTGAATGACCTGACACCCAAAACCTCCGGTAGTTTTTATTTGACTTCCCGCCTCCAGTTTGATCCGCTCAATTCCAGGAAAGAGACGAGAGTCCTTGAGTTTTTCGCATTTCGCAATTCGTTTATCCTGACAGACCCCGGCAAATGGAGAAAGCAGGGATTTTACGAACCACAGTTCAAGCTTTTTATAATAATTCTAAGTATTTGACGCTGTCAAGGAATCGAATGATGACGGTATGGAGTTTGTGCCCGGGTCTTCAGTACCAGGCTCGATTTGCCGACTGCCCCGCTCTCACGCTTCGATGCCGTAGTCTTTTATCTTGGTGAGGAGGGTCTTGTAGCTCACACGGAGCAACTCCGCCGCCCTGGTCTTGTTGCCCTTGGTCTCTTTTAGGGCGCGCCTTATCCTTTCCGTTTCGGCGATGCGTGTCGCCTCTTTGGCAGCGTCCTCAAGGCTGCCGTCCATGGGAAGGTTCTTCAGCGCACTTTCAAGGGAAAGCTGGCGGCTCAGAGAAAGATGCTCTTCTGTGATCGTGTCACCGTCGCAGAGTATTATGGCCCGTTCTATGCAGTTTTCGAGTTCCCTGATGTTGCCCTTCCAGGGATAATCCAGAAGCAGTTCCATGGCCTTGCCGGCAATGCCGGTCACGCCTGCCCCCAGTTCGACGCGATATTTGGAGATGAAGTAGTCCGCCAGAAGAGGGATGTCATCCTTTCGTTCCCTCAAGGGAGGGATCAGTATAGGGAAACCGTTCAGTCTGTAAAAAAGGTCCTCCCGGAAAAGCCTCTCTTCCACCGCCTTCTCGATGTCTTTATTCGTGGCCGCTACGACACGCACGTCGATCCTGATGGTCCCCACGCCGCCCACACGCTCGATCTCGCCTTCCTGCAGGACCCGGAGAAGTTTTGCCTGGAGGGGCAGGTCCATTTCGGCTATTTCATCCAGGAAGATGGTACCCTTGTGGGCGAGTTCAAATTTGCCTGTCTTTCTTGTCTCGGCCCCCGTAAATGCTCCTCTTTCGTGGCCGAAGAGATCACTTTCCAGAAGTTCTCTCGGAATTGCAGCGCAATTGATCGGGACAAAAGGTTCGCAGCTTCTGGGGCTCAGATTGTGGATGGACCTTGCGAACAGCTCTTTGCCCGTGCCGCTCTCGCCGAGCAGAAGCACCGTCGTTTTTCCGGGAGCGACCTTTTGGATCTTTTGAGCTACCTCAAGGATTCCCCTGCTTTTGCCGATGATCTTCGGAGAACCGTATTTTGAGGCCAGTTCCTCCTTCAGGAGGGTATTTTCGGCTCTGAGCTTCCGCGTTTCCAGAGCTCTTTTGATCAGGAAGAGAAGGTGGTCTGTGTCGAAAGGCTTGGTGATGAAATCGAAGGCGCCTTCCTTCATTGCCGTAACTGCTGTTTCGACCGTGCCGAAGGCGGTCATCATGATGACGGGGGCAAGCGGATTTTCAGCTTTTGAGGCCTTGAGGACCTCGATCCCGTCCTTCTTCGGAAGCTTCAGGTCGGAGAGGACAAGGTCCACATGATTCTCTTTCAGAAGCCTGATCCCTTCGATCCCGTCACGCGCGATAATGGACCTGTACCCCTCTGACTCCAGGGTCTCCTTCAGCATCCGGGCCATCGATTCTTTGTCTTCGACCAGGAGAACCGTCTGCATAGGATCTATTTTACCTTACAGTTGAAGTGTAAATCACAAATAAAGGCTGTAGGTGAGTGCAAGAGGCCGCTGTCAAGAGAAAGAAGGCTGTCGGCCGTCCGCATTCAGCGATCGGAAGACGGACAGTCCGGATTGCCGATTCCGGGTCTGTCTTGCCGTCATATTTTCGCATCGTCGAGCGCATGTCGGCATGAGCATGCCGGACGCACGAAAGTCAGGGTGAAAAAGGCCTTTAGCAGAAGTTTGAGCTTATCCAGGGAGGCCTGCATCGACTCGATGACCTCCGCGGTGGTGAGTTTCTTCTTTGGCTCGATACCTGCGGCAAAGTTGGTTATCACCACTATCCCTGCGAAACAAATTTCCAACTCCCTTGCAAGGGCCGCTTCAGGCATGGCGGTCATGCCAACCATATCGGCGCCCCACGATGAAAAAGTCCTTATTTCGGCTGCAGTCTCAAGTCTGGGTCCGTTGACGCAAACGTAGGTCCCCGATTTTATTACGGGAACTGACGACATATCAGAGGCTTTGAACACATAACTCCTCAGGTCGGGACAATAGGGCTCAGTCAAATCGACGTGCACAACATCTTCAGCCTCATAAAAAGTGGAGGCCCTGCCGCTTGACAGATCGATTATCTGATCCGGAACCGTTATCTCGCCGGGTCTCATCTCACGGCTTATGCCCCCGGAGGCACTTATGGAAATGATCTTCTCAACCCCGAGTTCCCTGAAACCCCACAGGTTTGCCCGGTAATTGATTCTATGTGGCTGTATCCTGTGCCCCGGCCCGTGTCTTGTCAGCAGTACTACGTCCTTTCCCGCCAATCTTCCCAGCCTGTAATCGTCCGAAGGATCGCCGAAGGGAGTAGGCAGCCTGACCGGTTCCCTGATATCCATCCCCGGAATGTTATCAAGTCCGCTGCCTGCTATGATTCCGAATGCCGGCATTTGACCTCCCTTATTTAGCGTACAAGTATAAAATGCTCGATTCGCCGAAGCTGTCACTCCTGCAAGTGAAACGCGCCTGCCTGACCGGCAGGCAGGTCGGAAATCCTCCTGTATGGCCGACGGAGGGATTCCCCGCGAGGCTCGGGAAATGACAAGCAAACGGCTTAATAATGATATAATATTTGTAAAAATAATTTACGGTCAAGCACCGGCGGCATGCTGAAACAAGCCATTTTATAACCCTGAACCCAGTTTCATAGCACAATGATATGACCGGATGCTCAAAACAGAGGGCATCGTCGGCTGTTTTCCTGTATTGATAGACAGGCGGCCCGGAGCAAAGGAAAGGAAACAGAATGCTTGATAAGGAACTTCAACTGAGGTTGATCAGGAGGACGCTTTCTAACGGCGGAGAATACGCTGATATTTTCACGGAGGTCCGGAAACAGACATCCCTTGTTCTGGATGACGGAAAACTGGAGAAGGTGACAATGGGCTCCGAAACCGGTGTTGGCATTCGCCTCATCTATAAGGGCAGAACGTCCTATGCGTACGTCAACGATCTTTCGGAGACTGCCTTGATGGAAGCAGCTTCGGAGACGAGCAGGGCTGCGGTCGGGGCCCCGTCTCTGTCTACTCTGGATCTCAGGGGGAGAAGGCCTTTAGTCTCCTTTGATATTGAGTTGATGCCGTATGATGTGCCTCTGGGCAGAAAGATATCGGTCGTCAGGGCGGCCGACAACAGCGCGAGGAGTTGTGATTCGCGCATAAAGCAGGTTTCGGCGGTCTACAGGGATATCGTCCAGAAAGTTCAGATAGCCACGTCGGACGGTTTTCTCGCCGAGGACGAACGGCCGTATACGTCCATTATCGTCCATGTGGTTGCAGTCTCGGGGGATGTTATTCAGACCGGATATGAAAGTGCAGGCGGCTTTATCGGTTTTGAGCTTTTTGACAGGGAAGATATAAACGGACTGAGCCTTAAGGCAGCAAAGAGGGCGGTCATGATGCTTTCGGCCCGCAAGGCACCCGGCGGCAGGATTCCTGTTGTAATACTGTCGAATGCGGGAGGCACTATGATACATGAAGCGATCGGACACGGACTGGAGGCGGATCTGGCGCAGCAGGGTCTCTCAGTATATTCGGGCAAGATCGGCAGTCAGGTGGCATCACAGCTCGTAACCGTGATAGACGATTCCACTCTTCCGGGGAAAAGGGGTTCTTTCAGGTTTGATGACGAGGGGACGCCCTCCCAGGGTACCGTCCTGGTGGAAAGGGGACTGCTGAAAAACTATATGTACGACAGGCTGACCGCCATGAAGGACGGGACGGCGTCTACCGGAAACGGAAGGCGGGCGTCCTACATGAACAGGCCGATTCCCAGAATGACTAACACCTTTATAGCGCCCGGCGAAACGCCCCCCGCGAAGATAATAGGTTCTCTGGAAAGAGGATTCCTCGTTGAAAAGATGGGCGGAGGACAGGTCAACACGGTTACAGGGGATTTTGTTTTTGATGTCCAGGAGGGATATGTTATTGAGAAGGGGCTGAGGGGCGATCCCGTGAGAGGCGCGACCCTGACCGGCAACGGGCCTCAGATATTGCAGTCGATCGACATGGTGGGGAATGACCACGGCTTTTCGATAGGCACCTGTGGGAAAGACGGCCAGGGTGTGCCTGTCTCTGACGCTATGCCAACAATCAGGATTCCCGAGATTGTGGTCGGCGGCTCCTATGGGTAGGGGCGATCCCCTGTGGTTGCCTTTTTGAGGGCATGGACAGCCTCAGGAGATTTTGGAGGCGGACTGTGTTAAACTGGAGACAACTGAGGATATTTATCTACACCAGCCTGGAAAGATTGTTGATATATCAGCAAGTAGGGAGTGGCATGATATTTGCTTTTAGATAGCCCGTTGCTATGCGCTCACAAAGAACGATAAAAGAAGAAGTATGTTTTGAAGGCATCGGTCTTCATACCGGAAGACATGCGAAGGTAACTCTCAAGCCAACCTCTCGTGATTCAGGGGTAACCTTCGTCCGGACTGATAAAAACGTCGTCATAAAGGCGCATGTTGGTTCTGTAATAGATACGGCCTTTGCCACAACGATAGGGTTCAATGGGGTTAAGATAAGGACCGTTGAGCATATACTTGCGGCGGTTGCCGGACTCGGGATCGACAATATCGTAATTGAGGTCGACGGCCCTGAAATTCCGATCATGGACGGGAGTTCCATGGGGCTGATAGACATGATTATGAAGGCCGGAATTGCAAAGCAGGGGAAAAAGAGGCCCTATTTAAGGATCAAGAGACCTGTGATATTCGACGACGGACATTCTAAAATCGCCGCTTTGCCTTATGAAGGAAGAAGAATAACGTACAGCATATTTTTCAACCACTACGGCTTCGGTGAACAGAAACTCTGCCTCGATGTCAGCGGAGATTCCTTCGTCAGAGAGATTGCGCCGGCCAGAACCTTCGGATTTCTGAAAGACATCGAATACCTGCGCACAAACGGCCTGGCAAAGGGCGGTTCGCTCGAAAATGCGATTATCCTTGGTGAGAACGGCGTGTTGAACTCATCGGGACTGAGATTTAAGGATGAATTTGTCAGGCACAAGGTTCTTGATCTGATTGGTGATTTTTCCCTTTTGGGATTTCCGATCAACGGCCATATCATCGCGAGCAAGTCGGGACATTCGACGAATATAAAATTCCTCAAAAAATTGCTCTCGGTACCGGATGTATGGGACATCACTCTGGAAGAGCATACCTCCGACAGCCACGTTTTGCAGGTAAATACCTGATCCTCAAGGGATTCTTCCATCAACCTTAAAAACGCCTTGAAACCACGAACCACGACGGATGGACGGACATGAATTTTCTAAGCCTTAAATAACTCGGAAATCTGAGGAAAAAAGTTGCATACCTGATCTTCAGTCCTTAGTAATCGGGGGCAATAAAGCAGTTCAGTCACTATGACTCCCTTCACTTTGCAAGAGGCTGTGGACATGTAGGCTGCGCGCGCACGGACAACGATAGAAAACCGGTATGTCCTTAAATCCCGGTCTCATAAAAAAAGTCTTCTAAAGTCCGGCCGGTTGTGCTAAGATAATCAACGACAACTGGAAAAAGAGAGGCTGGAGAATGGCGGTTCTCCAGCCTTGAAAAAAACGGTTGCGAGCCTATTTTTTCTTCGCCGGAGCTGCCTTTTTGGCTGCGGTTTTCTTCGCCGGAGCCGCTTTCTTAGCTGCTGGCTTCTTGGCCGCTGCCTTCTTTACTGCCGGCTTCTTTGCCGCCGGCTTCTTGGCTGCTGCTTTCTTCGGAGCTGCTTTTTTCACTGCCATCTTCTTCACCACCTTTCCAACCCCTGAGAAGGGGTAGATTGAATTAAAGCTTGCCCATCAGCATTATCCTATTACCTGACAGGAGCTTTTCCAGGTCGGCGTCGCCGCCCTCCCTTTTCTGCTTAAACTCGCTTTCCTCTATTGAGATGACGATTATCTTCTTGCCGAACTTTTCTTCTATGTCCTTGATCCCCTCAGCTACCGAAGATGCGGCCCCCACGATAAATAGGTTTAGTGTGCCTGATTCTTCATTTTCAGCATAAGGACCATAAATGAACGCTGTCTTTATCCCGGAGGGTTTGAGCAAGGTCTTCAAGGCACCCGGGGCGCCCAGTGACTTTGCGATGAGGCTTTTCAATTCTGAAAACAGTGGAGAAGATTTGTCTGCCTGGAAATATTTGAGGTTTGCGACTCTTGTACTTGTCAGTACACCCATCTTTTCCAGGTTATCGAGTTCTCTTTTGACTCCTGAAGGGTTCTTTCGCAGAAGGGTAGCAAGTTCCCGGACGTAGAATTTCTCATCCGAATTGTTCAGCAGGAGCGCCAGCAGATCAGCCCTTACTGATGATGAGAACAGACTCTTAAGTGTATCCCGCCCTTGTGTTGACATCCTGTTGATAACTATACAACGAGTCCTCCACTATTGTCAACAAGAAAATTGTAAAGAGGAACAGATTTATTTCTAATGCAAACGATCGTCGTGTAAGTCTGAACGAAGCATTTCAACTTAGAATACAATATTTCATATCTGTGGAACAGAAGGATAGCAAACCGTTCAACTATTCGTAGTTGCGATAAACGAGCGTTGCAAAGTATAAACGATCATATACGGTATGAGAACAGCAGAAAGGATTATCTTCTTCAATACCGGCAGGCAGCAAAAGAGTGTTCAGCGACTTATCAGTCTCCTGATAGTACTCAGGTTCCTTTTATCATCGGTATCTTCTTTTTTGGGGGTCTCCAGGATTAGCGGGACATCGAGGAAGGCGGGGTGGATCAGTATATTCCTCAGCCCTCCGAGACCGATATTCCCTCTGCCGATATGTTCATGTCTGTCAACGCCTGAGCCCAGATTTCCCTTCGAGTCGTTCACGTGAAGAAGCTTGACCCTGTTATTACCTATGTGCTTTTCGATTTCCCCGGCAATAAAATCTGCCGCCAAGGCTGTCCTCATATCATACCCCGCTGAAAAAGCGTGGCACGTATCGATACAGACACCGGAGATAAGACCTGCGGGGACTGCTTTTAATATTTCCCCTATTTCTTCAATCCTTGAAGTTATGTCACCCCTTTCACCGGCGGTGTTTTCGAGAAGAATTCCCGATCTCCATTGTCCATTCGCTGAAACCTCACGCAGGCACGAAATCGCTTTTTCCCTTGCCGCAGCCGGGTGTTCTCCCGAGGCGCTCCCTGTATGCAATACGACGTACTCCGCGCCCATTGCATCGGCGATGTCCATCTCGGCTGCTACCATATTTACCGATTTTCTTCTCAGGTCTGCTTCCCGCGACGCAAGGTTAATCAGATAGGAGGAGTGAATGAAGACGGGGGATATGTCACATTCCTGCCTTAGTTTCCTGAAGGCCTCGTACTCGTGAGGATTTCTGTCCTTTATCTGCCATCCGCGAGGGTTGTGGGAAAATATCTGAATGGTATTGCATCCGAGTCCTCTCGCCCTTTCAAGGCTCTGATGAAGCCCCCCTGCTATGGATGTATGCACTCCTATTCTTCTCATTTACCTTAAAAAAACTTTGGTCACGGATCGACTTGAAATGAAGCGGTCGAGGCAACTGCTGTATTATGTAAGGGACCTGAGTTTTTCGAGATCCTTAATAAGAATCTTGCCCGCCTTGGTGGAAAGAATGCCGGCCTTCGAGAGTTTGCTGGTGGTTCTTATGGATGTCTCGACAGTGGTGCCCACCATCTCGGCAATATCCTGCTTTGTAAGATTCATGTTTATAAGGATGCCCCCGGCGGTTTCTTCTCCCGTCTTGTCGGCGAGCTTGATCAGAAGCGACGCAATCCTGGATTCCACCTTTTCGAGTGCTATGCTTTTGAGCATCTCGTGGGACCCTTTTATCCTGTCGCCTATATTGATCGCCATGGAAAACATAAGGTTTGGGAACCTGTCCATAATCGTCATAAGGTTCCTCCGGGAGACTTTGAGTGTCCGGGTGCTTTCCATGGCGACCGCGTTGGCAGGGTAGGGAAATCCCCTTACAACGGCCACACCTCCGAAAAAATCGAGGGGTGAGATGATCTCAAGTATTATCTCCTTGCCCTCGTTGGAGAGCTTGGTGATCTTGACCTTGCCCTTGATTACAACGAACAGCCATTCCGACGCATCTCCCTCGGAAAAAATCAACTGCTTCTTCCTGAACTCTTCGTTGATGAAGTAGCGTGATATCTCCCCGGCCTCCTGCGAGGTCAGGGTTTCAAAAAAGGGGATCTCGCGGAGGTCGAACATAGGACTAGGATAATAAAAAATGGCAGAAATTACAATAAATCTTTTATTTTTGATGGCTTAAGAGTCTGCTTTACGAATTCGGGCATTGCTATCCTTGATGGCGTGAAGGTTCTCACTAACATGCTGTAAAGACGAGACTCTTTGCTGTTCTCGGCCAGAATGACAATGAGGGCAGAAAGAGTTTCTATTCAACAGGCTCTTAACACGGGAGTGCCAAGTTGGATTCCGTCGTCCCGAGGGTCTTCTTACTTATGCCTGGCCGACATCGGGGCCGACACTTCCAGAAGCCAAGCTAAAATTAAAATTTGCAAGTAAATTGTTTTTTTGCTTGACAAGTCTCATGAAGTTTGGTTTCATATAAGTATTAAGCGCCTCGTTACCTCCCCTAAGCTGCTGTCCACATCCCACGGACAGCAGCCTTTTTTTGGTTCAGTGCCGTGAGAAAGAGCTGTTAGCATTATGCTGTCCCGCTTTTTCTTTGAACAATGACGGCTAAGTCCTTACCAGATCGTATTTCCTGACACCAAGCCCAAGCCGTTCGGCCTCCTGTAACTGGATCAGGTATGGCCTTCCGTGGAGTTTCATAAGAACGTCGTCTCCTGCCGCTGCACCTCTGTCCCGGGCTAGCGACTCCGGTAAAGGACTCGATTCCCTAAGCATATCGACACTGGCCTGCTCTACCGAAACCGGATCGTCAGATATCAGAATGCCTTTGTCTTGTATTATCGGCACATCTGCTGAAGGCATGCAGTCGCATTCCGGCTGAATTTCGGTCAGAAAATTAACGAATAGTACCTTCTTGGGCTCGAAGGTGCTGAGAACTGCCTTCGCGGCTTCTGCGAGAGAGACCATGAACCGCTTACTGTCTCCGGGCAGTGAAAGAGATTCGCTCTCACAGACACGTTCACACCTGCCGCACCTGAAGCAGACATCCCCATCCCACACGAGCGCATCCTCCCGGAAGGTTATTGCATCCAGAGGGCATACGTCCCTGCACTGATAGCACAGTTCGCATTTCCCTTCGTCCCAGACAAGTTCTCCCTCACCGAAGGTATGCATGGCCCCCCTTCCGCATTTCCATCCCCCGGTACGATGATATGCGCTCACTCCTCCCATCGCAAGGTTCTTGATCGCTCCAGCGTAGCCTGAAGCTATATGTCCCTTGACATGAGAACATACGACCATCGCGGGCACATCATGAATGAGAGAGGCCACCGCTATATTGCCGAGGACCTCACCCGCCTTTATCATTACGTTGTCGTTGCCGTAAAGCCCGTCAGCGATAACGACAGGCGCACCCACGGAAAGGTGGTTAATGCCGTTTTGGTTGGCTACATCCAGGTAATCGAGCCCTTTGATCCTTACAGTGTCGGTCACAAAAGGTTTGGCGCCGATTTTCCTCAGGGACTCCACTATCTTTCTGAGAAAAACCGGCCGCACGATCCTGTGGGCGCCTTCGGACCCGAAATGGGTCTTAACCGCGACCCATTCATCGGGGCTGAAATAGTGCATCAGGCCGATCTCTCGCAGCAGCCTTTCCAGCTTTCCCGGCATACTGTCTTCATACTTCCATTTCAGGGACCGCGCGGAGGCAAAGTAGACCTTTGACATTTCTGCTCCTTAACAACATTTTCAACTATTTTAATCCATCAGGCAGACAAGAACAAAACTTCCGAGAAACCAGTCCCGGATTGTAGTCCTCAAACAAGCTGATTGCTCGCGCAACCAGATAGATGAAAACTGCTCTATGTGTTTATTCCGGCCGGCTCCGACCCTCGCGGGGAATCTTTCCTGTCGGAAGGATTCCAGACGCCTGCCGGCGGGCAGTCGCTTCATTCGCGGAAATGACGACTCTAAGGTTCCAGCCGCCGGGGTAATAATCGGTTTTACGATGGAAGGGAGGAAAGTTTTATTGTAATCTTATATCATCAACGGGGGCACTCCGGTAAAAGGAGAAACGAACGCAGATTTTTGGACACATCGCCTATATTTGGCCCTATGCTGCAAGCACACTTGCGTTGCTGGTGACCCTTCTGGCTTCCGGGCACGTAATTTTGTACAAGCGAGACAACCACGCCGCTGTCGCCTGGGTGGGACTTATATGGCTCCTGCCGGTCTTCGGGGCTGTGCTGTACCTGCTGCTCGGGATAAACCGGATCAGACGGAGGGCAAGGTTTCTGCGCGGAGAACGGAAGGGGACTCCGGCAATGCCGGCCGGCTGGGCCGGCCTGACCGAAGTCCCCGCACATGTTGTCCCCTTGCGTGATTATTATCCCGACCTCGTCCGCCTCGTTGACGCGATCGTCCAGAAACCGGCGCTTGAAGGCAACAGCGTATCTCCGCTGGTTAATGGTGACGAAGCTTACCCTGCGATGATCAAAGCGATAGAGGGCGCTGAAAAGTCCGTTTCTATGTCAACCTATATCTTTGACAGGGATGATGCCGGCAAGTCGTTCCTTCGTGCCCTTTCTGACGCCGTTTGCCGCGGGGTAGAGGTGCGGGTGCTCATAGACGCGGTGGGACTGCGTTATTCATGGCCGCCTATGGACCGCTTGCTCAGACAGGCCGGCATCAAGGTTGCCCGGTTCATGCCGACTGTGCTGCCGTGGCGCATGCCCTTCATGAATCTGAGAAACCACCGCAAGATACTGGTTATTGACGGCAGGAAAGGTTTTGCCGGCGGGATGAACATCCGCTCCGGACACTTAATCGGGGCACTGCCCCGACATCCCGTCCAGGACCTGCACTTCGAGGTCGAAGGACCTGTGGTGGCGCATTTTCAGGATGTTTTTGCAGAGGATTGGCACTTCGCCACGAGTGAGGTCCTGAAAGGTGAAGAATGGTTCCCCGCCATCGAACCCGGCGGCGGGGTAACGGCCCGCGGTATCCCTGACGGCCCTGACGAGGACTTTGAGAAGCTGCTCTGGACAATTCATGGGGCGCTTGCGTGTGCGAAATCCGCCGTGCAGATCATGACTCCTTACTTTCTTCCTGACTCGGCCCTCGTCAGGGCGCTGGGACTTGCGGCCATGCGTGGCGTGGCTGTAGACATTATTGTGCCTTCCGTAAACAACATTCCCTTTATTCATTGGGCATCGAGGGCATCATTTGCCCAGCTGATCGAGGAGGGATGCCACATCTGGCTTTCCCCGCCCCCATTCGACCATACAAAACTGATGATAGTGGACGGTCTCTGGGTTTTGTTCGGATCCGGTAATTGGGACCCGCGAAGTCTTATGTTGAACTTTGAGTTCAATGTCGAGTGCTATAGCCGTGAGCTCGCTTCCGGTCTGAATAAACTGCTTATCGAACCTAGAATCGCCAGGTCTGAACGGGTTACCATAGGTGCCATGAACAGTCGCCCCGCTCCCACAAAACTCCGCGACGGTGTTGCGCGTTTGTTCTCTCCTTATTTATGAAGAAGCGCATGGCATTTTTCATCCCGGCCTTCCTGAAAAGAAGCCAAACACATCCTTGAATTTAAATACCCGTTGTTTCATAATCCTTAAGAAAGCTTTTTGACCACGGATCAACTCGGATGGATGCGGATCTCGGGAAGTTTTGAAGCTTTTTCACAGCTCACGCGAAAGGCGAGTCTGCCCGGGTGAATAATTTGTTTTTATACGTGCCTGTCTGTGTGCATCTGTTGTTATCTGCCGCTTTATTGGGACAATTGAAGCCTGGGCCGGGAGGATCTTGTGATAAATGGAACACCCGATTTAAGGGGTATTTCACTGCTTATAGTGGATCATGATGTCTCATCAGCCGATTCACTGAGGGTGTCGCTCGAAAAGTTTGGGACAACTGTTTTTACGGCGCCGGACCAGGGCGGTGCGGCGGCCGTGCTTTCCAGCGGCAATGTGGGTGTGATTGCGGCTTCTCTTGACATGGCCGATGAACGGCTAATCGACATGGTGAGGGACTATAAAACAGCTCATCCGGAGACCCTTTTCTATATTCTGACCGAAGAGGACTATGATCTCGTAGAGAGCTCCGAGGAGTCCGTGAGGTTTATCGTCGACGATTACCTCCAGAAGCCGGTCGACGCGGCCAGGTTTGCCGGGATGATAGGGACCGACCTTGGAAGGCCGCGCACGGGCAGTACGTCCCTCGCCGTGATTGAGCCGATAGTGGCACGGGTGAAGCCCTATTTTATCTTCCGGTCTCCGGCCATGCGCCGCGCTCTCGCAGATATTGCCGAAATAGCGGCTTCGAACCAGACCGTCTTAATCTCAGGCGAGACAGGAACGGGCAAAGAACTGGTGGCGCGTGCCGTGCATGTGCTGAGCCCCCGTTCTCAGGGACCGTTTGTGCCGATCAACTGCGGCGCCATCCCGGAAAGTCTTATAGAAGGGGAGCTTTTCGGCCATGAGAAGGGCGCCTTTACCGGGGCCTATGCCATGAGACGGGGGAAGTTCGAGACCGCCGACAACGGCACTCTGTTTCTCGATGAGATTGGCGACATGCCGCTTGGCCTGCAGGTGCGCCTGCTCCGAGTTCTTGAAGAGAAGAAGGTTTACCGCATCGGTTCGGAACGCCCTGTCCCGGTCGATGTCAGGGTCATTGCCGCCACGGCGGTGGGACTGGAGAAGGCCGTCAGAGACGGGCTGTTCCGGGAAGACCTTTATTATCGCCTCAACGTCCTAAGGCTGAATCTTCCGCCGCTCCGTGAAAGGGTGGAGGATATTTCGTTGCTGGCTTTGCACTTCCTCGAAAGGGCGCTGGCGGAGATGGGCCGCAAACCACCGTATCCCGGTCTATCCCCTGAGACTATTCACCTCCTGCAGCTGTTTCCGTGGAGAGGCAATGTCCGCGAGCTGAGAAATATCATGACCAGGATTGCGACATTGCTTCCTTCCGATACCAGGAAGATATTTCCATTTCATGTCCTGCCTCACCTGGAGGACACGGGAGAAATATTCCGACCCTCTCAGCGGACGCAGACCGACTCTGATATTCTTGTCCCCGTGGGAACTAGCCTCGACAAGGTCGAAGCACTGGTCATAAGGGAAACGTTAAAAAGGACGAACGGCAACAGAACGAGGGCGGCCAGGATGCTGGGCATCAGCGTCCGAACTCTCCGCAGGAAGCTTCACAAGACTTCCGCCTGAAGTCCCGAAGACTTTCGGGACGAGGCGCCGCAGTATTTACCCCTTTCGAAAATTTCAGGTCTGCGACCGAGGGGGCGCGTTAAGAATTTTGGGCTGTCTGAGCGGAGCGAGTTCCCAAAATTTAGCGAACCCGACCGAGCAGACCGGCCCGAAGGGTGTAATTTTCGTCGGGGCGCCTTCTTTTGGATACTTCTCTTGGGCGGGCAAGAAAAGTATCCGGGG